>NZ_CP036292.1:5718942-6025256 GCF_007751715.1 Rosistilla oblonga
AGCCAGCCGATCAGTCGTTCGATGATATTGCGGCGGCGGTAAGCTTCGCGATCAAAATTCGCATCCCGTGATTCGTTAGCCTTCGATCCGATGACCGGTTTGATCTGGCGGTCGCGGATGAACTGGCGAATCGCGTTACTGCTGTATCCCTTGTCTCCTGCGATCACTTCAGGACGACTGTCGTAGCGATGAAGACTTAGTTCACAGCTTGCGATGAGATTCTCAAGTTCCGTCGACTCGTGGCGTTGACCGCCAGTCGCCGTGATTCCGAGCAACGTTCCCTCGCCATCGCATAGCACATGAATTTTCGTCGAGTATCCGCCTCGAGAACGTCCCAGAGCCACTAATTCATCGTTCTTTTCGCTCTGCGGAATCATACCCGAAGCGCTGCGGTGAGCCCGAATGACGCTACCGTCAACGCACCAAAGCGACCGGTCAATCTTCTCCAGTGCGTCCAGTCGCTTCAGTAGTGTTTGATAAATTCTGGCCCAGAGCCCTTCCTTGGTCCATCGTCGAAATCTGGCGTAGACCGTTTGCCATTTCCCCAGTTGCTCAGGTAGATCTCGCCAGGGGCTTCCAGTCTTCGTGATCCAGAGTATCCCATCTATTACCGTGCGATGGTTGCTCCACCGTCGTCCCGGCTTACCGGGGCGCTGCTTGGGCAGCAGATGACGGATTGCATTGAACTCCCGATCTGTGAGACGATGGCGTGGCATTTGGCTTCCTCCTTGGAGCACTTTGGTAGGTACTCCGGGAGGTTGCCGAATGCGTTTCTGTTTGACCAGATCAGTTTGTTAAACAGTGCCTAGTTCGCGAAGCTTCATGCGAACTCGAGCCATCGCCGTGCGGCTCGGCCCCACGTGCAGATAGCGATCCGAATGCGGCAAGATGCTGCGTTCGTAGCGCATCGTGAACCCGAGAAAGTCCAAACCTTCACCAGCGATCTCTCCAAGGCGAACGACCTTGGTCTTCTCGCGGTTGATCGTCAGGCCGAAGCGGCCTTCCAGCGTCGTTTCGATCCACGATCTCAGACGATCGCCTTGGTAATAGGCGAGCACGACGAAGTCGTCCGCATAGCGGACCACTTCAGCCTTGGCCCAGTTTGCCGGGCCATCACTGCGGTAAAACAAAACCTCAAACCAGTGGAGGTAAAGATTCGCCAAAAGCGGCGAGATCACTCCACCTTGAGGCGTACCCGCAGTCGGCTTGTGCCGGGTTTTACGACCCGACTCGTCGACTTCTTCGATCGGGCTTTGTAGCCACATGCGGATCAATCGCAACACACTGCGGTCACTGATACGAAACTCCAGTGCAGCGATTAGTTTGTCATGTGGGATCGTGTCGAAGTAACCCTTTAAGTCCGCGTCGTACACCTCCCGTTTCCCACGCCCAAGATGCGAACGGATCGCATCGAGTGCGTCATGAGCACTACGTCCGGGCCGAAACCCGAACGAACTGTCACGAAAGTCCGCTTCAAAGATCGGTTCCAGAATCAGCAACGTTGCCATCTGGACCACTCGGTCGCGAACTGTCGGGATGCCCAGCGGACGCATGCGTCCATCGGGTTTGGGAAGCTGCACGCGACGAACCGCATCGGGCTTGTAGCTCTTGTTCCGCAAGTCGTCCTGGAGTCGTTGCAGAAAACCTCGCACACCATCTCCGGATTCTTCGATGTCGACAAACGTGACACCATCGACTCCGGGGGCGGACTTGGTCTTCCGAACGCGACGCCAAGCGGACTGCAGAACATCCGTCCGGTAGATTCGATCATACAGAGCGTAGAATCGAAACTTCGGTTCCTGCTTCGCTTTCTGATTCAGCTTCATTCGCAAACGCGAGACTTTCGGAGGCAGATCGGTTCGACCGCAGGGGTCGATTGGGTCAGCTTCGTCTTCCGTAGTGGACTTCATGGTCAAGCGGATCTCAAAACATCGTTGAATAAAACACATCCTCCGTCAGGCTCCTTCGCTCGTCGCGAGTTACCGCGAGTCGTCACTAATATGAGCCTGTCCGACTCCCGAACCGGTCTCTGCGTGGTTATGGATTCCCACGCAATGTTGAGCTGGGACTCGCCGGCTCGGGCCTCCCAGGTTCCTGACTGATCTTTCGGTGCCCGCTGTCGCCAATCACCCCGCCAAGTCGGATCGCTGCACGTGTTCGTTGCTGGGACGACCCGTGATGGCTTCACCCTCTCAGAAAGGCTGGCCACTTGGGATGAGTGTAACGAGGCTGAATCGGGTTCACGCTGACACATTACGGCTGACACCTTCGCACGGCCGAGGGCTCCGACGACCGGGTTACCGCGAGCACGCCGCCTCGTCGGCTACATGGCTAACGAACAATTACCATGCTCAACTCCTTTCATTTGAGTAGATCAGCCAGGCTTCGCCTGGCGCACCAGAGGCAAGAGCAATCCAGGGAGGCGCGCCACTCGCCCCGCCCCGACCCCGGCGCCATGAAACAGCCGCACGTGTCACAGGAGCCGGGGAGACGTCTCCGGCTCGCCTTTGCGGCGAAGCCACAGGGAACTGACATAGCTAACGTTGGCAGTTCTTCAAAACGGGGCGGAATGCAATGGGTTGGAGACCTTCCCAATTTTCGCGTGCTCTCTGATAACGCAAACCGCCCACAGCGACTATACTCATGGTCCCAACAGTAAACGTTGCCCGCCCTTTCCTTCAAAGGTATCCCACCATGCAGATCCCTACTCTGGCTCAACTTGCACTCATTCCCGCTCTGGCAGCCGCCGTATCGCTCAGCGCCGCAACCAGCGCGTCGGCCGACGAACCACTAAAAGTTGGCATCATCGGACTGGACACGTCGCACGTGACAGCGTTCAGCAAAGTCATGAACGATCCCAAAGCGACCGGCGATTTGGCGAAGATGAGCGTCGTCGCCGCGTTCCCCGGTGGCAGCCCCGACATCGCGTCGAGCCGCGATCGCGTCGAAGGCTTCACCAACCAATTGCGTGATATGGGTGTCGAGATCGTCGATTCGATCCCGGCTCTGCTGGAAAAAGTGGACGTTGTGATGCTGGAAAGCGTCGACGCCCGTCCCCACCTGGAACAAGTATTGCCCGTCTTCCAAGCCGGCAAACGCGTCTTCATCGACAAACCGCTCGCCGCTTCGCTTGTCGATTGCCTGGCGATCCAACAGCTGTCGAAGAAGTACGACGTGCCGTTTTTCAGCAGCTCGTCGCTGCGATTCAGCCCCGATATCTACCGCTTCCGCACCGGTGATCCGAAGGTCGGCGCTGTGTTGGGCGCTACCGTCTGGAGCCCCTGCTCGCTGGAACCAACTCACCCCGATCTGTTCTGGTACGGCGTCCACGGCGTCGAAACCTTGTACACGATCATGGGAACCGGATGCACGCAAGTCTCTCGCGTTTCGACAGCCGATACCGACGAAGCGACTGGCGTTTGGGAAGACGGCCGCGTCGGCACCTTCCGCGGACTGCGAGCGGGCAAACGAGGTTACGGCGGGATCGTGTTCGGCGAGAAATCGATCGCCGACGCTGGCACTTATGCTGGTTACCAACCGCTGGTTCAACGCGTTGCATCGTTCTTCTTGACCGGTGAAGTTGCCGTCGACCCAAATGAAACGATCGAGATGTTCGCCTTCATGACAGCCGCCGACGAATCGAAGAAGAAGGATGGCGCAGCGGTTTCGATCGCCGACGTAATGAAAGCGGCCGAAGCGCAAGTCGCCGACCGAATTGCGGAAGTCGAAAAGAAAATCGCGGCCAAATAAGTCGCCGCTGCGACCACGGCTGGCATCAAGCCGTGGTGCGGAACCGTATCGAAGTGCGTAGACTGTGCTGGCCGCAACGGGTTTGCGGCCAGTCCAGTCACCCGGCTCTGGACTGTCTGTCGCTTCGATCCCATCGATTCAGAAAGTCGCTGCCGTGTGGTTCCAAAAACAGATTGCCCTCGCTGCCAAACCGCGAGGCTTTCATCTCGTGACGCGTGAAATCTTGTCCGCGTTGCCCGAACTAGCCGAGGTCCAAGTTGGCCTGCTGCATGTCTTTATCCAGCACACCAGCGCTAGCCTGACGATCAACGAAAACGCCGATCCCGATGTGCGGACCGATTTCGAAATGGTCGCCAATCACCTGGTCCCCGAATCGTTGCCCTACGTCCATACGCTCGAGGGAAGCGACGACATGCCGGCTCACGTCAAAGGGGCGCTAATGGGATTCAGCCTCTCGATCCCGATCACCTCGGGGCAATTGGCTCTTGGAACGTGGCAGGGAATCTATCTCTGCGAGCACCGCAATCATGGCGGTCGCCGCCAACTTGTCCTGACGGTTCACGGCGAATAAGCCGCCCGCAACAGCGAGGCTCTCCGCGATCCAGATCAAGGGAAACGAAAGATGACACAACCCACCCCCGCGTCGATCGGTATCGTGACGGTATCGGATCGCGCCAGCCGCGGCGAATACCAAGATCGGGGCGGCCCGGCGATCGAAGCCTATCTGCAAGAAGTCCTGCAAAGCCCATGGCAGGCGATCCCACGACTGGTTCCCGACGACATCGATGCGATCGCCGACGCGCTGCAAGAATTATCCGAACAGGGATGTTGCTTGATCATCACAACCGGTGGCACCGGGCCGGCACTGCGGGATGTCACCCCGGAGGCGACCGAGCGCGTTTGCGACAAGATGATGCCCGGCTTTGGCGAACAGATGCGGCAGGTTTCGCTGCAGTTTGTCCCGACGGCAATCCTCTCGCGGCAGACCGCCGGGATCTGCGGCAGCAGCTTGATCGTCAACCTGCCGGGCCAGCCGAAAGCGATCGCCGAGTGTCTCGATGCTGTTTTTCCAGCGATCCCCTACTGCATCGATCTACTGGAAGGACCTCGCCTGGAGACCGATCCCGCCCGCTGCCAAGCGTTTCGCCCCAAGAGCAAACCGGCGACGGAGCCCCAGTAGCTGCCGAAACGGCTGGATTTACGTCGCCACAGCTGCCTGCTAATTTAGATTTCCGATTGAGGTCCGCCCGAACGAAAAAGGAAAACCGATGGCGACTGCTCTGGCCGACGGATCGCAAACGACCGACAGTCGGCTGATCGGTTCGCTGGAACTCCCCAACCGCCTCTCCCTCGACGCTCCGTCGGTGGCGGTAACGTGGCAATGGCTGCTGGCCACCGTCTACTCAAATCCCCCATCGACCGACGGCCCTTCGCGGGCGATCGATCGATCTCAAGCAGCCGCGATGGCGGTCATGTTCCTCACGGTTTGGTTGATCTACATGGCGGATCGGCTGCTGGATTGCCGGCGTTTGGATTTCAGTCGCGACGTTCCCGGTCGACACCGTTTCGCCAACCGCTACTCGCGAATCCTGTGGCCGATCTGGTTCGGGATGCTCGCCATCGACAGCAGCCTCGCCCTGCGGATGCTGGATCGGCAGCTGCTGTTTGCCGGATCGGGGCTGATGGGAATCGTCCTCCTCTACTGCTTGGCTGTGCATGGTTCCCGCTGGCTGCGAGGCGGCGTCCCCAAGGAATTTGTCGTCGGAACCGTCTTTGCCGCCGGAGTCAGCTTGCCGATCGCGGTGGCAGAGCTCTCGCTGCCGCTGGCCCTGACAACCTGCATGATGGCGGCGTTGTTTAGCCTGAACTGCTTGTGTGTCGCCAAAGTCCAAAGAGGCAGCGACCGCCAGCAGAAGATCGGATCGGCGATCTTGATGTTCCCTCGACTCGCGTCGCGGTTGCCGCTGATCGCCGGTTTGCTTTCGATTCTGGCGATCGCCCTGGGCTGCTGGGCCTTGATCCCAGCTGCGATTTCTGCGGCGACAGCGCTCAGCGCCGCCGGGCTGCTGGGAATCGCGTGGATTATCGACCGCGAGCGAAGCTGGATCGATGCAGCAAGCTGCGGCCCGCTCGCCGATTACGTGCTCCTTGCGCCGCTGCCGGTGCTCCTGCTGGCGAACTGGCTGTGAGCGATAAGCGGCGATCGGGGTACGACAGCTTGGCCCCGTGGTATCAAACGCTGGAACAGCTGCGGTTCGGCAGAGCGCTGCAAAATGGAAGAGTCAGCCTGCTGCCGGCGGTTCTCGAACACCTTCAGTCCCGATCGAGTGGCGACGATCCGGAAGTCCTGTTCCTGGGCGATGGCGACGGGCGGTTGCTGGACGCTTTTTTAACCAGCAGCCCGACGGCTCGAGTGACAAGCGTCGACATCAGCCCAAGGATGGTAGCGCTGCAGAAATCTCGAGTCGGCCAGCGGGGCAGGGCGGTGCGGTGGCATGTTGCCGACATCGAAGTCATCGAATTCTCGGCGGGCCGCTATGACCTCGTCGTGACTCCCTTTTTCCTCGACTGCTTCGATGCAGAGGAGCTCGGCCGTCTGATCCCCCGTATCGCCGGCTGGCTAACTCCCGCTGCCGCTTGGTACGTCGTCGACTTCCAAATTCCACCATCCGGTCTACGGCGGCTGTGGGGCCGATTCTGGCTTTCGATCATGCACACCTTCTTTCGCTGGCAAACCGGTCTCCGATCGCGTCAGGTGGTCGATCCGGCCCCCATCCTGCAGACGTGCGGCTTTTCCCCCAAGCACGACCAACAGGCTCACGCTGAAATGATTCGATCGACGCTCTACTGCCGCGGCTGATGAGCCGGCACCGGGCTGGCCTAAACGCCAGAACCTCGACGACGCACGAGAGCCCGATTCAACGAACTGCGATGAAACAAAGTGTGCTTCGAGATGTGCGTTCGTGCCGAACTGGCGCGCGACAGGCCGCGCGGCAGAACGCTTGCTATGCTCCACTCGGTTTCAGCAAAACAGGAATCAGAAAATCAATTCGCCAGAAGGGGCAGAGAACCACCGCACCCAAAAGACGAACCCGTTGAGCAAACTTCGTGGCAAAGCCTCAGCCAATCGCTGCCCCCCCCAAAGATGGCACAGCCTTTGCTTTAAGACTCCTCGCACACAAATCTCACAAAAAGGATGAGCGATGTCCGCGGGGCGGCAAAGAGAAGATCGACACTGGCCATGGCTGGCGAGCGGGAAGATATTCGGTGGCCAAGCGAACCGCGGCTGCGGAATAGGCACAAAAAAACCCAGCGTTTCCGGCTGTGGAAGCCAAAGAAACGCTGGGCTTAAGTCAATTAATGACCCCAATGGGGTTCGAACCCATGTTGCCGCCGTGAAAGGGCGGAGTCCTAGGCCGCTAGACGATGGGGCCGCGACAAGACAAGGTTTACCAAAGCGAGGGCCAGACCGTCAAGGGGCTCGGCACAAAATTCGCAGTTGGTTCCTGAAATTCGATATCGGTCGGGTTCAAGCGGTAACTTAAACCAATGGTTGTCAGATTCTATCAAAAAACGAAAACAGATCGTCATCCCCATCGAGTGGGTTATGACGCAGCGACTGCTGCGGTGGCAACGACTCAACCGCCCCCAGGTTTAAGTGGGAATGAGGTTTCATCGGACCGCATGGAAGCAGAGCGAATTAGCCATCGACCGATTCAGCGGAATCGTCTTGCTGGCTTCGTTGAATCGCATCGTAGACTTCGCGGCGATGAACTGGCACTTCGCGAGGAGCTTCCACCCCAAGCCGTACTTTATCGCCACGGATCTCGACGACAACGATACGAATATCATTGTTGATTACGATGCTTTCGTTTTTCTTACGTGATAGCACTAACATGGTGCATTCCTTTGTGACCGGCGTCACTCTCCTCTTAAGATCAAAAATCCCTACCCCGGTTGGGTGCAGGCTTGATGCCTTCGCTTAAATATAGGCCTCACCACGATAGGTTCTGAGCGTGAAACCGCTATTGTGACTCAATCTACTCTACGTCCACTTTAGGGAAAGTCAAGAATGTTTGTTTGTCAACCGGTCTTTTATTTTTATTTTCATTGAAGAATTGGCACGATTTTGCGCCAACCGCGTTGACTGAGCATGCTTTTGAGCTCCACGGAGCCTCGCCGCAACGGCACGATTTTTGAGGCATCCCAGGATAATAAAACGTCCTGCCGGTGACGGTGGGCTATGATTTGACCGGTCAACGACCTCGACGCCCGCGCCGCGAGGCGTGCTGCGAGAGGCCGCAAATCCTTCATAGCTCACCGAAAACGAAGCGCCACCGCGATGCCACGAGTTCTCCTAACCGCGTTTGAACCCTACGAAGAATGGCGTGAGAACAGCAGCTGGTTGACGCTGATCGAACTGACGCGATGGTTCGACGGGGGGGACGATGTCGTCACCCGCCGCTATCCCGTCGATTTTCAAGCCGTCAAACATCGGCTGGCTATCGATATGCAGCAGGATTTCGATCTGATCCTACACCTGGGACAAGCTCCCGGCGCCAGCGTGATCCGGCTCGAGAGCTTTGCCGTTAACATGGGAAGCAACCACTGTGAGCTGGTCGACGGGGGCCCTGCAGCGTACAAATCGCCGCTGCCGCTGACCGCTTGGGGCAAGAAGCTGCACGATCGGGGGGTCCCAGCCCAAGTCTCCTATCACGCCGGCACCTACCTCTGCAACGCGACTCTTTATATGAGTCACCACTACGCCGCTTGCGAGGGCCTGCAAACGCAATCGACCTTCCTCCATCTGCCCGTTGCGCCAAACCAAGTCGCGGCGAGGCAAAAACCAATGCCTTCGATGAGCGTTCCGCTGATGGCCGCTGGCGTGGCGATGCTGTTGGAAGAGTTTCTGCAACGCAGCTCCGCCTAACTCTCATCGCTAGAGCGCTTTCGCTCGCGATCTCGTCTTCCATCGATCGATCGCAACCGCGCCAGGCCAAGGCGCGCGTCCCCCAGAAAGTGTGCGTGCACATCCGCACCCCCAGCGCTCCAGACTGCACGGTTGGAGCGAACCGGAGGCGTGAGCCCCAAAATCGGCCTCCCAGCTGGAAGACTATTCTCAGCCCCCCTTCTTCTTTAGCGCTCGCTGCGCCGTGGGCATCCTCCGCTCATAATCTCGGCTCCCCTCGGAACGTTCGGCATCGAAGTTGCTCTAGGAGACCATCAGGCACGTCCCCCGACGGGATAGCATCGGCAAGTTCAAGATCCAGAGACCGGATCGGCCCACGGCGGGCCTGGCGTCTCGAACCTTGAAGTCCGGACGGGCCCCAAGCACACGAACCATCGCCTGCGACGTCTCCTGGAGCGGCTTACATTATGAATTCGATTCCCCACGCCCTTCGATCGACTCACGTGTTATTGGTCGACACAGATTCGAACCATTGCAGCGAAGTCACCGACCAGTTGTCGCAGCGGCAGTTCCACGTTTCGACCGTTGCCTCGGCGACCGAAGCAATTCAATTGACCTCCAACCAACGATGCGACGCCGCCGTCCTTTTCTGCGACGAACTGGAACCACAAGTATTGGACGACTTACGGCACCTGCAGTCGGCTCATGCGTCCCTACAAGTTATCGTTGTGTCGACAACAACTTCGATCACCGCGGCTGTCGAAGCGATGAAAGCCGGCGCCTGCGACTTCCTAACGAAGCCGATCTCGCCAAACGCTCTTGCACTAGCGATCCAGACCGCTGGGACCAACCGACCGCGATGCACCCACACTGCCTGCAGCCAACCCGCTGTCGTCCGCGAAAAGAAAAACAAAACATCGATCCTGGGCAAATCGGCGGCGATCGATTCGGTACTTCAATGGATCGCGCGGGTCGCACCAAGCGAGATGCCGGTCCTGATCGAAGGGGAAAGCGGAACCGGAAAAGAACTGGTCGCCCGTGAAATCCACGCTGCCAGCAACGTGGCAGACCAAGCTTTGGTGACGATCAATTGCGCGGCGGTCCCGGCATCACTACTTGAAAGCGAACTGTTCGGCCACGAAAAAGGGAGCTTCACCGGCGCGATCGCCACCAAACGTGGACTGTTTGAAACGGCTGACGGCGGCACGCTGTTTATCGATGAATTTGGCGAACTTGCTGGCGACCTACAAGCCAAATTACTGCGAGTGATCGAAGACGGCCGACTCCGCCGCGTCGGTTCGACTGAAGAGCGACAGGTGAACGTCCGCCTGATCGCCGCGACAAATAAAACGCTGATCGACGAGGTCCGCAGCGGTCGCTTTCGCGAAGACCTTTTCTACCGCGTCAACGTACTGGGAGCTCGACTGCCCTCGCTGCGCGAACGCACGGAGGACATCGGTTTGTTAGCTCAACACTTTTTAGGCGAAGGATGGGTGCTGGGCGATGGTGTTCTGGAACTGTTGCAACGATACACCTGGCCAGGGAATGTACGTCAGTTGAGCAACGTAATGGAGCGTTGCAAGGTTCTCGCCGGACAACCGGGAATCATCGCGATCGACGATCTACCGAGCGAGATCGTCGACGCCAGCGACCAACAGCAATTGGAGATCGGCGGCAACGTCGACCTGCACACGCTCAATCGCTCGCATGTCCTCAAAGTCCTCAAACAAAACCGTGGCAACAAAGCCAAATCGGCTCGCGTGTTGGGCATCAACCGGCGGTCGCTGTACCGGTTATTGGAAAAGTATAACGCGAAGCATTCCGCGTAGACCGGGTGGCGCCGACGGATTGGCGCTGCTTGGTCGACGCACCGGAATCGCACCGATGAGCGCAGTGTGGATCCTGCCCAGCGGCTGCGCGCGACCGGCAAATCCGGCGTAACCGGACTAGCTTCCCGAGAGATAACCTTTTCCATTCTGCTGGGGAACCCCTCAAGACGGTTGCTGGTTTTCCGCAGCTGTTTATCCTTTACAGTGAACAGTTTGAATTGTTTCACTGCGCAAGCCCGCCGATCAACGCGGGCACGGACGATCCATGAGCCAAATTCTATTCCACTATCAGCGCCCCGACCCAGTTACCTGGGTCTACCTGTCGTCGCTGCTGATCATTGGTCTATTTTTTGTTTTCTATCGGATCTGGAGCCTGCGGAACGTCGACATCCTGTTGCTGTTGCTGCTATCCCCTGGATTGCTGATGGTGCACGAGGGCCGACAGCTGCGAGTGGCGGGGGAGACGATCGTTGAAGCGACGCATTCGTCCCAGCCTCCGATGCCGCCGGAGATCGCAGAACGGATCGAGGTGGCGACCCCCGACGAATTGTTGGGGATGGCCGACGCAGCCACCCAAACACAGCCTCCCGAAGTTCTGGTGGCGGGAGTGAACGTGGCCGATGTCGAGCGGTGGGGCTTTATCTGGCTGCTGGGCGTCGCCGGGCTGATCTGCATCCGGATGATCCTCGACCCGATCCTGGTCCGGCGTCCGCTGCTGGATCCCAACCTGTCGACCGGCGGGCTGTCGTTTATTGGGATCGCGATGTTCATCTTTTTGATGGCCAACGTGATCACCAGCACCGCCGAAATCCAAGCGGCTCAGGGGCCCAAGCCGGGGCCGGGCTACCCGCTGGTCAATCGCTTGCCCGCGATTGCGACCACTCCCGACGCCGAAAACGCGGGCGTTGCCGAACCGGTTCGCTACGCCGGCGTGGCGCGAGCGTTGGCGATCGCATCGCAGCTGGCTGTCGCCCTAGGAGTCGTCTTTATCGGGCAGTTCCACTTTAAGAACATTCGCGCCGGAGTCGGTGCTGCGGCGCTTTACCTGCTGCTGCCCTATACCGCGCAGACGACAGGCCGAGTCGACCACGTGCTCCCCGCGGCGCTGCTGATCTGGGCCGTCTTCTGCTACCGCCGTCCGATCCTTTCGGGGATCTTCATCGGGCTGGCGGCTGGACTTGTCTATTACCCGCTATTCCTGCTGCCGCTGTGGATCAGTTTCTACTGGCAGCGCGGGCTGCGGCGATTCCTGTATGGCATGGGACTGACCGTCGCTGTCCTGGCGGCGCTGTTGTTCCTGGGCGAACGCGATCTGATCCTCGATCGCGTGCAACAGATGTTTGGCCTTTGGTTGCCCGTCACCAAGGGACTCGCGGGGATCTGGGGCTTGGGCTGGAATCCGATCTGGCGGCTGCCGATCCTGGTTGCCTTTGGCGTGCTGAGCGGCTTTTTCGCGTTTTGGCCTGGGCAAAAGAACCTCGGCACCTTGATGAGCTGTTCTGCGGCGGTGATGGCAGCGGCTCAGTTCTGGCACGGTTACGGGGGTGGGCTGTACGTTGCTTGGTATCTTCCACTAATGTTGTTGACTGTTTTTCGCCCCAACTTGGAAGATCGCATCGCGCTGAAAGTGATTGGCAATGGACGTAAACGTATCGGAAACCACGAGCTCGCCGCAGACAGCGAAGCCGCTTGACCCGCCAACCGCCAGCGAACCTGGCAGCGCTCGACAGCGTTATGTTCAGCGATTGGAAGAGCTAGCCGGTGAGGTGACCGCCTTTGAATCGCGGAATCGCCAACTGAATATCATCCGCGGGCTGCTCTTTTTTGGCGGCCTGATCCTGCTGATCGTCGGCTACGCCGCCGCTCAGGGATCCTTGCTGCTGGTCGTCCCCGGCTGGATCCTGATGGCCTGCTTCATGGTCGTGATCACGTGGCACGAATACGTTCGCGATTCGATGACCGCGATCCGCCGCCGTCGCTCGCTGTACCGACAACTGCTCGCCCGGCTCGACCGCCGCTGGTCGGAACTTCCCGTATTCGAGCTGCCCGACGACGTGCCGTGGATCGACCGCAATGGCCGTGCGGTCGCGAAAGACCTCGATCTGTTTGGCGTCGGATCGCTGTATCAACTCGTTTCGCTGGCCGGAACCCAGCCGGGCAAACTGACTCTCGCCCAATGGCTGTGCGGCCCGGCGATCCCCGAACAAGCTGCCGCGAGGAACCTCGCCGCTCGCAAACTCGCCAGCTTTCACCAGCAGCGGGAAACCTTTTATGCTCGCGCCCGCGACGTCGCCGGCCAGACCGCATCGCCTGAGAATTTTGAAAGCTGGGCCGTCGCACCGGCTTGGCTGGCCGGACCGCGAAGCTGGATGTTGCCGTTAGCGCGAGCGATCGCGATCACGCCGTTTATCGTCTGGCCGCTGTGCGCGATCGGACTGATCTCGATCTCCGTCGCCGCAGCGATCCAACTGGTGGCGATTGCGATTGCGATCGTCGTGACCGTCGGCTTCCTTGGGCCGGTCCACGAGATCTTCAAGTCGGTGGCGACGCGCCGCGCCGAAGTCGAAAACTACATCAATCTGTTCGAAGCTGCCGACTGGATTCCCGAAGAGATCGAGATGCTTGGCCCGGTCCGCCAGCGGATTCTCGATCCTCAATCGGGAGCGATCGCGGGGCTTCGCGCGATGGGCGGCTTGTCGATGATGACCGGATTGCGACACGCCCCGATGCTGTTCCTGCCCTACGTTCTGCTGCAATTGATCGGGCTGTGGGACGTCCATGTACTGGCGTTGATGGAGCGCTGGAAAGCTCGCTACGGCAGCGATGTGCCGGGCTGGTTCGACGCCCTGGGACAAATCGAAGCGATCCTCTCGCTGGCGGCGCTGGCCGACGAATATCCGCAGTGGGCCGCGCCAACTTGGAACCAGGCAGGGCCCGAGGGGAAGGTAGCCGCACGCAGCCTTGGCCATCCGCTGTTAAAAGACTCCGACCGCGTGGTCAACGATGCGGGGCTGGGGCCTGCCGGCACGCTGCTGCTGGTGACCGGATCGAACATGTCGGGCAAAAGCACGCTGCTGCGATCGTTGGGGCTGAACATCAAACTGGCCGGCGCGGGATCGGTCGTCTGCGCCGAGCAATTCGAACTGCCAGCCTGCGAAGTCGCAACCAGCATCCGCGTCGACGATTCGCTCCGCGAAGGCGTTTCGTTTTACATGGCCGAACTGAAACGGCTGCGCGAAGTCGTCGATCATGCAGAGCGATTGCACGCGTCGAAAGATCGGATGTTGGTCTATCTGTTGGACGAAATCTTGCAGGGGACCAACAGCCGCGAGCGGCAGATCGCCGTCTCGACCGTGCTGGATCACTTGGTCCACATGCAAGCGATCGGAGCGATCAGCACGCACGATCTCGAATTGGCTGACGATCCGGCGATGCAATCGGTCGCCACGATCGTCCATTTCCGCGAGCACATCGAAACCGACAAGTCGGGGCAGGAAACGATGACGTTCGATTACAAGATGCGCAGCGGCGTCACCCCGACGACCAACGCGATCCGGCTGCTGGAAATGGTCGGACTGGGCAAACGGTAACCGCCCACCGCCGCTCGCTTCTCGCACCGCCGCGAAACTGGACATTTGGGCAATTCAATCGTCGCGATTGCACCAAGAGTCAGCCGCAGCCTGCGTTTCCCTGCAAAAACCGCTCTCAAAAAATTGACGCCTTGTCATTTTTGACGCCGCGTCATATTTTTGAGTCATGCAAAGCCTGACTCCTAAACAGCAACAGATTCGCCAGCGGGAATCGCGAATCCTCGATCTCGCTCGTCCGATGATCGCCAGCGGCGGCATCTCGGTCCTCAGCATGGACGCCATCGCGGCGGAGCTGAAGACCGCCAAAGGAACCGTCTACAACCACTTCCCGAACAAGGAAGAGATCGTCCTGGCGCTGGCGATCCAAGCGGTCGAGTGCCGGTTGAGCCTGTTCAATCGCGCCGCAAGCCTCGACGGTTCCCCTCGCCAACGCGTCGCGGCGATCGGGATCGCATGTGAACTGTTCGTCGATCGCTTCAACGAACTGTTTCGCATCGAACAGATCATCCGCCACGATGCGGTCTGGGATAAGACATCGCCGAAACGGCAGGCGCTGCTGCGGGATTGCGAGTCGCGGTGCATGCACACCGTCGCCACGGTCGTTCGCGATGCGATGGCCTGCGGCGATCTGCAAACCCAGCAGACGCACGCTGTCGAAGACATCGTGTTTGGATTGTGGTCGCTTGTCTACGGCGGCCTGATGTTGGAACTGACAAGCCCATCGCTTGCCGATCTGGGGATCGAAAACGCTCGCCGCGCGATCCGCCGCAACTGCAACGGCCTGCTGGACGGCCTGCTGTGGCAGCCGCTACACGATCCGAAATCGTACGAGCGATGGATCAAGAAGGTGCGAACGAATCTGAACCAGTGGTTGGACAAAGAACACAAACTGGGTGAATCATGACCTCCGCACGAACCAGGTCGATGACGATGCTGGCGGCCATTCCGGTCGCCGGTTTGGCGATTTTCTTCGCCGCCAACAACTGGACCGGCGCGTCGCAAGGTCCTCCCGACGCGGCGGCAATCATCGCCTCGAGCGCCGGATCGCGGCCGCTGCCAGTAACCACACTTCAACTGGGGCAACTCGCCGCCCCGCCGCGGATCGACGATTACCGCGGCACGATTCAAGCGAGTAAAGAGGCCGACCTCGCGTTCCGACGCAGCGGCCGCGTCCTGTCGATCGCAGTCGAAGAGGGGGACATCGTCCGCCGCGGCCAAACGCTGGCTCAATTGGAAGTCGACGACCTCGACGCGATCGTCGAAGCGACCCAGGCGCGGATCGCCGAGGCCGAAGCGATGTTGGCCGAATTGGAAGCGGGGCCGCGAAAGCAAACGATCGCGGCGGCTGCGGCGGAGGTGAGCCGGTTGTCCGCAGCGGTCGAGCTGGCGCAGATCACAAGCGCTCGCGAACTGGAACTGCAGCGTTCGAACTCCTCCAGCATCCAGTCCTATGACAACGCGAGATTCCAGGCGGCGCAGCAGGAGTCGGCGTTGGAAGCGGCGGATCAACAACTGAAAGAGCTGCAAGCGGGCACGCGGCCGGAACAACTGGCCGCCCAGCGCGCTCGCGTGGCGATGCTACATGCGGAACTGAAGGGCTACCAAGTCGATCTCCGCGACGGCGGCATCGTCGCTCCGTTTGATGGCGTCGTCGGCCGGCGGTTCCTCGACGAAGGAACGATCGCCAGCCCCGATCGCATCGTTCTACGAGTGATTCAGACCGATCCGCTGGAAGCTAGATTTGGAGTCTCTCCCGAGGACGCACGAACACTTTCACCGGGGCAAGAGGTGGCGGTCACCGTCGGACCAACAACGATCCAGGCGATCATCGGCCGGATCGAACCGGAGCTCGATCGCAGCACGCGAACCCAAGCGGTGCTTGTCACGATCCCGCGCGAACAACAACGTCCCGATGGCAGTTATGCCGACGGGATCGTTCCTGGACGGACGGCCAGCCTTTCGCTAGGCGTCGCGCGGACCAGCGACAGCGATTCCTACTGGGTGCCGATCACATCGCTGGCTCGATCGACTCGCGGACTGTGGTCGCTGATGTTGGTTGTCGAAGACAGCCCGGGACACTTTGCCGTTCAACGCCGCGATGTTCAGGTTCTCGAAACCGATACGCGGCTAGCACGCATCTGCGGCGGCATGATCGCAGCGGGAGACCATGTGGTCGCGGCGGGACTGCATCGCTTAACGCCCGGCATGGCGGTCGCTCCCGTCGACAGGAAGACCCCTCACATCGTCGAAACGTTGTCGTTGAACTAGCCCACACATGCGAGGCCCGCACCTTCACCGCACAAAACCTATGAAGCAAACGCCAACTCCCGACGCCTCGCAGTCGCAAGACCCCAGCGAAACCCAACGCCATGGTTGGACCAATCGCTTGGTCCACGATAAGCGTTCGTTGATCTTGATCGTTGCGCTGGTGGCGGTTGCCGGTTTGTCGAGCGTGGCGATTCTGCCGCGGATGGAAGATCCGGTGCTGATCAAACGTGTCGCCTTGATCGTCACGCGGCTGCCCGGCGCCGACGCGTCGCGAGTCGAGGCGTTGGTGACCGAGAAGCTGGAAGATCGGCTGAGAGAAATCGAAGAGATCAAAGAGATGCGATCGCAGAGTCGGTCGGGAGTCTCGTCGATCTCGATCGAACTGCTGGATCAGGTGACCGAATCGGAGATCGTGTGGTCGAAGATTCGCAGCAAAATTGAAGACAGTTTGCCCGAACTGCCGGCCCAAGCGTCGCGGCCCGAGTTCGACGATCTTGAAGTCCGCGCGTACGCCCGGATCCTGTCGGTCGTCTGGGATCTCGACGCGCCCGTCGACTATGCCGTCTTGCGACGGAGTGCCAAACGTTTGCAGGACGCATTGCAAGGGATGCCGGGAACCGAATCGGTCGACCGCTTCGGCGATCCCGGCGAAGAGATCCTCGTGCAAGTCGATCCGCAGCGAGCCGCCGCACTGAACCTCTCCGCCGGCGATATCGCGGCGCAGCTGAAACACTTTGATGCGAAAGATGCCGCCGGGCAGATGCGTGGCGTGGGGCTGGACCTTTCGCTGGAGGTCGGCAACCAATTTGATGACCTCTCGG
The DNA here is from genome assembly GCF_007751715.1 of Rosistilla oblonga. Classification (NCBI taxonomy): domain Bacteria; kingdom Pseudomonadati; phylum Planctomycetota; class Planctomycetia; order Pirellulales; family Pirellulaceae; genus Rosistilla; species Rosistilla oblonga. The sequence continues at coordinate 5,736,110 of NZ_CP036292.1, forward strand.
ATGTCGGACGAGCCGACGTGCGGGCGGCTGACGGAAGGTTCGTTCGGCTGGATCAGATCGCCGACGTTTCGTTGGCCACACCGCAACCGATGCCTCGCGTCGGCTGGCACCGCGAGCGACCGGCGATCACGCTGGGCGTGCTGATTCGCCCCGAGACGCGCATCGATTTGTGGTCGGTTGCGGCCGATCGAGTAGTCGACGACTTTGCCAGCGAACTGCCGACGGGGCTATCGATCTGCCGAGTGATGGACCAGAGCGGATACGTCTCGGCGCGGCTCGAGAGTCTGCTGAGCAACTTGGCGATGGGAGGCATCGCGGTCTGTGCGGTGATACTGTGTCTGATGGGCTGGCGAAGCGCGATCGTCGTCGCGTCGGCGCTGCCGCTGACGATGCTGACGGTGCTATTTGGAATGCACATTCTGAAGATCCCCGTCCACCAGATGTCGGTGACGGGACTGATCATCGCACTGGGGTTGTTGATCGACAACGCGATCGTTGTCGCCGACGAGATCCAAGTCGAAATGATGCATGGGCTGAGCCCCAGCGATGCGGTCGCCAAGACGGTTCGCAAGCTGGCGATTCCGCTGCTTGGCAGCACGCTGACGACAGCCTTTGCGTTTGCACCGATCGTGTTGATGCCGGGTCCTGCGGGGGAATTTGTCGGTTCGATCGCGATCAGCGTGATCATGGCGATCTTCGCTTCGCTGTTCTATTCGCTGACCGTGATCTCCGCCTTTGCGGCCCTGTTCATCCGCGCTGACAATCCTAAATCGAAGCCGCACAGCGTGGCTCGCTTCTTGCAATCGGGCATCTCGCCAACGTGGTTGATCGGCGGATACCGACGCCTGCTGACGCACTTGATCTCGCATCCACGCTGGGCGATCGGCATCGCGGTGATCTTGCCGGTGGCCGGTTTCAGCGTCGCACCGACGCTGGCCGAACAGTTCTTCCCGCCGGCGGACCGCGATCAATTTCATATCGAAGTCGAACTGGCAACCGGCGTTTCGATCGACGACACGCAGCGCGTGGCCAAGTTGATCGATGAGACGTTGGCGGACGAAGCGATTGAGCAGATCGATTGGTACTTCGGCGAGAGCGCCCCGACCTTCTACTACAACGTGCTGGCGAATCGCCGCGGGACGCCGAACTTTGGGCAAGCGATCATTCGCGTCTCCGAAGGGGTTTCGGTCAACGCGATGATTCGCCGGCTGCAGACCTCGCTGGACGAAAAGGTTCCCGAGGCGCGGGTCTTGGTCCGGCAACTGGAACAGGGACCGCCGTTTAACGCACCGGTGGAGGTGCGGATTTTCGGCCCCGACCTGCTGAAGCTGCGCGAACTGGGAGAACAGGTCCGCGCGGTCCTGGCGGGCGTGCCCGAGGTGACGCACACGATGAGCCTGTTGAGCGAGACGCTGCCCAAGGTGCGGTTGCAAGTCGATCCGCAATCGGCGGCGATCGCCGGACTGTCGCCGTCGCAAATCTCGGCTCAAGTGCAAACCAACTTCGACGGACAACTTGCCGGTTCGGTGATCCAAGAGACCGAAGAACTGCCGGTTCGCGTGCGTGTCGAAGATCGGTCGCGGACCGAGATGTCGGGCGTCCGATCGATGGAACTGGCCGCGGTCGGTGAGGAGGGGGCGCGGATGCTGCCGTTGCGAGCTGTCGCCGATTGGTCGCTGGAACCGGAGACGGGAGTGATCGTGCGATTGGATCGCCGGCGAATGAACGAGGTCAGCGCATTCCTGACCGCTGGAACGCTGCCGGCCAGCGCGCTGGCGGAGTTCCAAAAACGATTTGAGGCGAGCGGATTTGTCCTGCCTCACGGATACGAGTTGGCGTATGGCGGTGAAGCCTCGAAGCGAAACGATGCGGTTGGCAACCTGATGGCCAGCGTCGGCTTGCTGATGGTGATGATGGTCGCCACGCTTGTCCTTTCGTTTGGATCGTTCCGCCTGGCGGCGATCATCGGCTGCGTCGGCTTCCTATCGATCGGACTGGGACTGGGATCGCTGTGGCTGTTCGGGTTCCCGTTTGGCTTCATGGCGATCATCGGCACGATGGGGCTGATCGGAATCGCGATCAACGATTCGATCGTCGTCCTGGCGGCGTTGCAAGAAGAACATGGCAAAGAGCCGGTAGGAACCGAGCCGATCGTGGAGACGATTGTCAGCTGCAGCCGGCATGTGATCGCGACGACGCTGACGACTGTCGCCGGTTTCATGCCGCTGATCTGGGCTGGCGGCGGGTTCTGGCCACCGCTGGCGGTTGCCATCGCCGGAGGCGTGATCGGCGCGACGCTGCTGGCGTTGGTCTTTGTCCCGTCGGCCTACCGGATTGTCTACTGCGTCACCTGCAGTGCGGCCTCCCGCGCGGCGCAGCTGCCCGCAGCGGCGACCGACGGCGAGGCGGAAGCTATCGAACTCGCCGGCATTCATTAGCCCAGCGGCCAGCGATTCGCGGCACCGTCGCGCGGCGGTGCCACTGGCGAACATAGTGTGTGTGCTTGCTTCGTGTTGCGGTTTGTGGAACCATTGTGGCTCGCGCCGCTCGCAGGGAGCGTCGCCTGCGCTCTTGGCCACACACAATCAGAATCATCCCGCGTGACTTATCTCTTGATCGTTCTGGTCGGTGTCGTATTGGGAGCGTTCATTAACTGGGCGATCTATTCTTGGGCCTGGTTTCCGCGAGCGATCAGCCCGTGGGGCAAAGCCGACGACCGGGCGCTGCCGCGAACCTGGACCGATCGGATCCCAGTCTTCGGCTGGTTCGGTCTGCGCCGCGAGACCGAGATCCACGGCCGAATCTTCTGGTTGCGGCCGATGCTGATCGAACTCCTCTTCGGACCGATGCTGGCGGGCCTATTTTGGTGGGAAGTTATCGAACTAGGGTTATTGCCATCGGGAGCCGCTGCGGGGATGCCGCCGGGAATGTTGGTGGTCACACAGCAGTGGATGCTGATCATGTATCTCGGCCACGCGCTGTTGATGACGCTGCTGATGATCGCGACCTTCATCGACTTCGACGAACAAACGATCCCCGACGCGGTCACGGTTACCGGCACGCTGCTGGCTCTGACGCTGCACGTGATCGCGGCGATGATGATGCCGCAGATCGGATCGCCACTCTGCTTACCCTGGGCAACCGAGGGCGGCTTGGCGGCGGTGATGTTCACAGCGCCAGCCCCCATCGAAACGAAATGGTTGACCCCAATGGGGCTGATCGTGGGTGAAGCGATCTTCGCGGCGTGGTGCTTCGCGCTTGCCAACCGCCGCTGGATCATGCGGAAAGGCTTCGTCAAAGCGATTCAATTTTTCGCCGCCGGGCTGGTGAAATACGAAACGATGCTGCTGGGTCGGTTCCGCACCAAGGTCTGGAAACTGCTGGTCGCGATCTGGTTGACAGGAAGCGTCGCGATCGCGGCTGTTTATTTTGGGCTAGGCGGCTCGGCTTGGCTGGCTCTGCTGAGCGCTCTGGTCGGCGTGGGACTTGGCGGTGGGCAGATCTGGGCGGTTCGCGTGTTTGCAAAACTTGGGCTAGGCAAGGAAGCGATGGGGTTTGGCGACGTTACGTTAATGGCGATGGTAGGAGGTTTTCTTGGTTGGCAAGCTGCGCTGTTTGTCTTTTTCCTGGCTCCCTTCACCGCGATCGCGATCGTCTTGGCCAGTTGGTTATTGACCGGCAATCGGATGCTTCCCTTTGGGCCCTACCTGGCCGCTGGGGCTGTATTAACCGTGGTTTTCTGGGACGCGATCTGGAATCAATGGGGTTCGGGCGTCTTTATTTTGGGGCCGCTAATCGGTGCGGTTCTGCTGCTTGCGTTGGTTGCGATGTGCGCGTTGCTGTTCCTATTTCGGGTCGTGGAGCAGAAGATCTTCGCACAGTAGTGCGGTCAAATGTCGCGAACCTCAGGTAGCCCTTGTAGAAGTGGGTGGTAAACAGCGATACTGCCCTCCACGTGGGCGCACGAAAGCGTTCAGTACCTAATCAAATTGTCTCTAACAGAGCCTTTAGCACTGGTTCTTTGAACAAAATTATGGATCGTTTTCTATTTCCCCGCTGGGTGAATCGGTTCCTGATGCTAATGGGCGCGTTGGTCGCAGGCGGTGGTGCCTACGCTGGCGTGGTGTTCATTGGCGCTACCGATCCCGGAACGTTGAATACCGGATACCAACCCGATCAACCCATTCCATTTAGCCATGCGATACACGCAGGGCAATTGCGAATGGATTGCCGGTACTGTCACAACACGGTCTTCGATGCGGCTCTCGCAGCGGTACCGCCGACAGCGACTTGCATCAACTGCCACAGCCCAGCCGACGAAGCGGGACAGACGGCGTTGTCGGCAGTTCACGCCGACAGCCCCAAGCTGAAACCGTTGCACCAGAGTTGGGAGACGGGCAAAAGCGTCGGCTGGAAACGCGTCCACAACCTGCCCGACTTCGTGTATTTCAATCACGCTGCCCACGTGAACTCCGGCGTCAGTTGCGTTCGATGCCACGGCCGCGTCGACAAAATGGATGTTGTCTATCAGGCAAAAGAACTTTCGATGGCATGGTGCTTGGACTGCCATCGCGGTGTCGATCCGGCGGACATCCGTCCCGTCGAATTCGTCACCAAGTTGGATTGGAAATCGGATGAGGATCCGATCGCCTTGGGCGAAAAGCTGATTAAAGAAAAGAACATTCACCCTCAGACCAATTGCGCTGTATGTCATCGATGAGCGAGACAACCGAACCAAAACCTCGTAGTCGCTATTGGCGTAGCTTGAACGAAATCAAGCAGACGCCCGATTTCGAGCAGTTTATGCACCGCGAGTTCCCCGTGGGCGCTTCCGAGTTTCCCGAGGGTGTTTCGCGCCGTCGCTGGATGAAGCTGATGGGTGCGTCGATCGCCCTGGGCACGCTCAGCGCAAGCGGATGCCGTTACGCCGAAGAAACGATCGCACCTTTTGTGATCCGTCCCGATGGACGCGTTCCCGGCGAACCGCACTTCACGGCAACGAACATCGAATGGGCTGGCCGCGTCTACAACCTGTTGATCACCGGCGTCGATGGACGTCCGATCAAGGTGGAAGCCAACGCGCAGCACCCATCGCCAGGTGTTGGTACCGACCCGTTCATCCAAGCGTCGATCCTACAGTTGTACGATCCCGACCGCATGGACGGCGTGATCTCGCGAGCCAAGGGGATGCGAAATCCTGGCACCGACGACTGGGACACGTTCACCGCGGCTGTCGATAACGCGATCGGCGTCAAGGGTTTTGGCGCCGTCCGCGACGGACTGGCTCGCAACGACGGCAAGGGCTTTGGCATCCTGATGCCGCCGACGCAGTCCCCTTCGGTCGTCCGTTTGCTGACCGAATTGCAAGCCAAGTTCCCGGCGATCACGATCGGTCGCTACGACGCAGTGCGCGGCGACGCGATGTCGCAAGCGACCGAAAAAGCAATCGGCCGCGTCGGCAAACCGATCCTCGACCTCGCCGCTGCGAAAGTCATCTGCAGCATCGATGCCGACATCCTCGGAACCGATCACGGCTTCATCGCCAACGCCGCCGGATTTGCCGATGGCCGATCGCCCGAAGTTGGCAAGATGAACCGCTTGTATTCGATTGAATCGAGCTTCTCCAACACCGGCATGGCAGCCGACACGCGTTATTCGCTGCAACCTTCGCAGATGCCCGCCTTCATCGCCGCTCTGGAAAAACAGATCGACGTGGCACTTGGTGGTGAGGCAAGCGAACAGGTCGCCGAATCGGAAGTCGGTTTCGACAAACTGCCGCCAGCTGAAAAGCTGACGCGTTTGATCCAAGTCATGGCCAGCGATCTGGTCGCCAGCAAGGGCAAGGCTTTGGTCGTCGTCGGCGATCACCTGGGTCCTGAAGCCCTGGCCGCCAGCATCCGCGTGAACAATAAACTCGGAAGCCTCGGCAAGACGATCCGCTTTGCCGAACCGATCGACAGCAAACTGAAGACCGTTGGCCTGGCTGACTTTGTCGCCAAGCTGAACTCGGGCGATATCGCATCGGTCGTCGTTTTGGGCGGCAACCCCGTCTTCACCTCCACCGGCGACATCGACGTTGCCGCGGCACTTGCCAAGGCGTCGGCGAGCGTTTACGTCGGTGAATACGACGACGAAACCGCTGTCGCTTGCCAATGGGTGCTGCCACAAGCTCATCCGTTCGAAAGCTGGGGCGATTGCCAAACCGACGACGGTTTCTACGGCGTCACTCAGCCGCAGATCCTGCCGCTGTTGAACGGCAAGACGATCGTGGAATACCTGGCTTGGTTCCTCGGCGAAGACAATCCCGATGCCGAAGCAATCGTTCGCAAGACGGCTGATGCCGCTGCAGGTGAATCGCTCAGCAACCGCCAATGGCGTCAATTGCTGCACGATGGTTTCGAAGCATCGATCAAAGCGGAGTTGCCAGCGGCATCTTATAGCGGCGGTGACGAACCGTTGACCGACGCTGCCGTTGTGCCGACCAGCGAATACGAAGCCGAAGGTGTCGACGTGGTGATCTCGGTCGCCGATGGCATCTACGATGGCCGCTTCGCCAACAACGCTTGGCTGCAAGAGATGCCTCAATCGGTGACCAAGTTGACTTGGGATAACGCCGCGTTGATGTCGCCTGCAACCGCCAAGAAAATCGGCGTCAGCCAAAACAAAATGGTCGCGTTGGGCGAAGGGGACTCGGCGATCGAGTTGCCTGTTTACGAACTGCCTGGTGCAGCAGCCGGTGTCGTAACCGTTGCGATGGGCTACGGCCGTCGTCGCGCCGGTGCCGTCGGTGGCAACGATGACCTCGGTACCGATCCGGTTGGATTCGACATCGCGGCTCTGCGAACTAGCAGCAGCCCGTTGATGGCCGCAGGCGTCACCGCCCGTCCACGATCGACGACCTACGAACTGTCGACCACTCAAGATCACTTTGCGATCGACGAACTCGGCTTCAACGAAACCGTTGACCGCAGCCACCGCCTGGTCCGCGAAGGCACGATCGAAAAGCTCGAAAAAGATCCCGAGTTCGTCAAACACATGGGTGTTCACAGCCCGGCGCTTAAGTCGCTGTGGACCGAACCGTTGGAGATGATCGAAAACGACGGGATCCAACGTCCGCAGTGGGGCATGTCGATCGACCTGAATCGCTGCGTCGGTTGCAACGCCTGCGTTGTCGCTTGCCAATCGGAAAACAACATTCCGATCGTCGGCAAGGAACAGGTCGCAATGGGCCGCGAAATGCATTGGATTCGCGTCGACCGCTACTTCAGTGGCGATCCCGAAAACGTCGACGAATCGCCGCAGATCGTTCAACAACCTGTCACGTGCCAGCACTGCGAAACCGCACCGTGCGAACAGGTTTGCCCCGTTGCCGCGACCGTACATACCGAAGAAGGCATCAATGCGATGGCTTACAACCGGTGTATCGGAACGCGTTACTGTGCGAACAACTGTCCCTACAAGGTACGCCGCTTCAATTACTTCAACTTCAACGAAGACGTCGGCACCGGCTACGGCATCGATGCGTTCCCCGACAAGATCGAGAACGCCAATCGCAAGCTGCAGCAACTGGTCCTCAACCCCGACGTCAGCGTTCGCGGTCGTGGTGTGATGGAGAAGTGCACCTACTGCATCCAACGCGTCGAACGCGGCAAGATCGAAGCTCGCAAAGAAGGCGGACGCCCGATCCAAGACGGCGACGTGGTCACCGCGTGCCAACAAGCTTGCCCAAGCAAGGCGATCGAATTTGGTAACTTGGCCGACCAAGAATCGGCGGTCTCGCTGGCTCATAAGGACAACCGAGCCTACTACATGCTGGACCAGTTGAACGTCAAGCCGCGGACCGCCTATCTGGCTCGCATCCGCAACACGCATCACCTGCTGATGACCCAGGACCAACTGGATCACTTGGCGGCTGAATCGCATGGCCATGGCGATCACGACGCCCACGGCCATGACGATGCGGGACACGGCGAAGAAGCTGGTCACGGCCACGGCCACGAAGAGAAGGCCGAAGCAAAGAAGTCGGCGATGCTACCCGTACTGGGCGATGTCGCTCGCGTTTAGAGTTTTGTGAGTTAAAGAAATAATGTCCCCAGGTCACGGCCTGGGAATTACCCAAACTGAATCGCGCCCCGGCATCCGCTTGGGCCCACGACACAGCAGTAGACAAAACAATGGCGATTGCCGTTCCCAACAAACTCGACAATACCTTGGAACAACCCGACCAACGCGCTCCGTTGGTGCTGGGGGATTCGACGACGTATCACACGATTACCGAATCGGTATCGACGATCGCCGAGCGGATGCCAAGTAAAGCCTGGATCGTGGCGTTCTTGATCTCCTCGCACGTCGCAGCATTTTTTGGGCTGTTGATCGCCTACCTGCTGTACACCGGTGTGGGTGTTTGGGGTAACCGCTCTCCAGTTTTCTGGGGCTGGCCGATTGTGAACTTCGTGTTCTGGGTCGGTATCGGTCACGCCGGTACTTTGATCAGCGCGATTCTGTTCCTATTCCGGCAGGATTGGCGAACGAGTATCAACCGCGCGGCCGAGGCGATGACGATCTTCGCCGTCGTTTGTGCTGGTACCTTCCCGGGTATCCACGTTGGTCGTGCCTGGTTGGCCTACTGGTTGTTCCCGTACCCGAGTTTGAACCTCTGGATGTGGCCACAATTCCGCAGCCCGCTGTTGTGGGACGTTTTTGCGGTCAGTACCTACGCGACGGTTTCGCTGTTGTTCTGGTACATGGGCATGGTTCCCGATCTAGCGACCTTCCGCGATCGATCGAAAAACAAATTCCGTCGCTTTGTCTACGGCGTCCTGTCGCTGGGATGGAGCGGTTCGGCTCGCCACTGGCACCGTTATGAAAAGGCGTACGCGTTGCTGGCCGCACTGGCTGCTCCGCTGGTCCTTTCGGTACACACGATCGTTTCGTTTGACTTTGCGGTCAGCCAAGTTCCTGGCTGGCACACGACGATCTTCCCACCGTACTTTGTTGCCGGTGCTGTCTTCAGCGGATTTGCGATGGTGGTCACGCTGCTGGTCCCCTGCCGCAGCATGTTCAAGTTGGAAAACTTGATCACGATCCGCCACCTTGAAAACATGAACAAGATCATTCTGGCGACAGGATCGATCGTTGGTTTGGCCTACGGTACCGAGTTCTTCATCGCTTGGTATGGTCAGGTTCCGGCCGAGAAGTTCGCCTTTATCAACCGTGCCTTTGGACCGTACTGGTGGGCTTATTGGATCATGGTTACGTGTAACGTGATCAGCCCCCAACTGTTCTGGTTCCGGTTCTTCCGAACCAACCTCGTCGCGATGGTGATCGTTTGCATCTTCGTCAACATCGGGATGTGGTTCGAACGTTTTGTGATCGTGGTCAGTTCGCTGTCACGAGATTATCTGCCTAGTGCCTGGGGATATTTCTCGCCGACGTGGGTCGACATCGGAATGCTGATCGGCAGCTTCGGGCTGTTCTTCACTCTGTTCCTGTTGTTCTGCCGGTTCCTGCCAATCATCGCGATGAGCGAAGTCAAAGCAGTCCTGGCTCACCAGTTGCACGTCAAACATGCACACCACGACGACAAGCACTAAGAAAACACCGGCCTAGGTGTCACCGACACTTTGGCTTTGAATAAGAACAACGGGTTAAACCCCGTACATAATTTTGGCCGTGGCAATCAACCGCCACACATATTTATCGCACCTCAACAGAACGGACGGTTTGCCGACGATGGCTGACTCCTCTGGCAATCAATCGAAATCCCGTGGTGTAGTTGCCGAATACGACACCCCCGATGCGCTGATCGCTGCGGCGAATCGCGTTCGCGAAGCGGGCTACACCAAGACCGATGCGTTCAGCCCCTTCCCGGTGCATGGCATCGACGAAGCGATCGGCATCAAGCCCACGATCCTGCCATGGATCGTGTTGGCCGCTGGCACCACCGGATGTTTGACCGGGTTGTCGATGGAAACCTGGATGAACGCGATCGATTATCCGTACATCATCTCGGGTAAGCCGTACATCAGTCTCCCCGCGTTCATTCCCGTCGCATTCGAGTTGACGATTCTGTTCTCCGCGTTCGCCGCCTTCTTCGGACAATGGGCCCTCAACGGCTTGCCGAAGTTCAGCAACGCGATGTTCACCAGCCCACGCTTCGACGCGGCGACCGATGACAAGTTTTTCTTGTACATCGATTCGGCCGACGCTCGCTTTGACGACGCTGGTGCTCGAGCCCTGCTTGACGATACCAAACCAAATGTTGTCGAAGACGTCTACGATGATAAATCGTCGCCCAATGTGCCACGGTTCATCTATCTCGCCGTCTTGGTCTTGGCTGTCTTGAGCATCTTCCCATTGCTGGTGATCGCCGACATGCGAGTCACGAAGAGCTCGAAGCCACGTTTCCATATTTTCTGGGACATGGACTTCATGCCTTCGAAGAAGCCGCAACAGAAAACGATCCTGTTTGCCGACGGCCGGACGATGCGTCCCAACGTTCCCGGTACCGTGTCGCGCGGCAACGGCGAATTCGACATCGACGACCAAACCGGCATCCAATTGGAAGCGATGGCCGGCGGTGGCCCTGACGGTTCGACGCAGCTTGTCGCTTTTGCCCAACAAGCCGACGGCGACGCCGCAGCCCAGACTCCTTGGGTGAAAGAGAATCCGCTGACGATCGACCGCGCTACGCTCGACCGTGGCCGTGAACGCTTTGATATTTATTGTGCAGTCTGCCACGGCCGCGATGGCTTCGGTGACGGCCTGGTCAATCAACGCGCAAAGAAGATCCTGGCCACCACCTGGACACAACCGACGTCGCTGCACGACGAACGACTCGCCGCCGACAAAATGCCCGATGGTCAGATCTTCAACACGATCAGCAACGGCATTCGCAAGATGCCAGGTTACGCGGGCCAGATCGCCGTCGAAGACCGCTGGGCCATCATCGCCTACCTGCGGGTTCTGCAAGCCAGCCGCGATGCGACGATCAACGAAATCCCGGCCAACAAGCGAGCTAAATTGGCTCGTGAAGCGGAACAGTTGAAAAAGCAAATCGAATCCGCCGAAGCTGAACGCGAGAAGCAGGCACAAGCGAAGAAATCGGCTGAGCCTGCAACAGAAGAAGCTGCATCCGAAGAGGCACCTGCCGCTGAAGCAAAGCCAGCGACTGAAGAAGCCAAGCCAGCTGCTGAGAAAAAGCCAGCTGCTGAGAAAAAGCCAGCTGCTGAAGAAAAACCAGCGACTGAAGAAGCTAAGCCAGCAGCGGAAGAGAAACCAGCCGCAGAAGAAGCCAAGCCAGCGGCTGAAGAGAAGCCAGCAGCTGAGGACGCACCAGCGGCGAAGGAAGAGCCAGCAGCGGAAGCGAAGCCGGAGGCTGCTGACGAACCTGCGGCCGATCAGGCGGCACCTGCTGACGACAAGAAGTAGAGAGTTCCCCAGGGGACGAACCAGACGCTGCAATCGGGCTGCTGATTGCGGCAAGCGAAACGATCTGCAATCCATCACTTAAGACGACGCCGAAAGTAACTCGGCCTTACCCAAAACAACGATGACAAAAGAACCAAACGATCGCACGTTGCAATTGCCCGAATCGCTCAGCGGCATCCAACTGCCTTTGCTGGCAGGTGGCGGAATCGCGGTGCTGGTTGGCGTGATCGCCGGCTTGATGTCACCCAATGGTGTCTCGCATTCGCTGCACGCGTATCTGACGGCGTTCACGTTTTGCCTGACGATCAGCCTAGGGGCAATGTTTTTCGTCATCATCCAACACTTAAGCCGCGCCGGATGGAGCGCTTCGGTGCGACGGGTCGCGGAGATCATCATGGCGGTCATTCCATTGATGGCGATTCTGTTCCTACCGATCGTGGTCTATGTATTGTTTTTCGATCATGGCGCGCTCTACCCTTGGAACGCCGAGGGATGGGGTGAACTGACGCCTGCCAACCACGAAAAGGCGAAGATCCTTAACCCGGTCGCCTACCTGATCACATCCGTTGTTGTCTTGGCAGTTTGGACGGTCATCGTTCGTTACTTCTGGACCAACAGCTGCAAGCAGGACGAAACCGGTGACATCGCCCTCACCGCCAAGATGCAACGCTGGAGCGGACCGGCAACGTTTGGGTTTGCGTTAAGCGTATCGGCTGCGGCGTTCGTCTGGATCATGTCATTGGATCCGCTGTGGTTCAGCACCATGTTTGGTGTCTACCTGTTCGCCGGATCGATGGTTTCGTTCTTCGCACTGATGTGCAGTTCGATCTACTTTTTGCAACAACGCGGCGTGCTGGTCGACGAGATCAACGAAGAACACTTCCACGACCTTGGAAAGTACACGTTTGGTTTTATCGTGTTTTGGGCTTACATTGCATTTAGCCAATACATGTTGATCTGGTACGCAAACATTCCAGAAGAAACGATCTGGTTCTTGCACCGACAGGGCGATGGCCTCGAAGGATGGTCGCTCGTTTCGCTGTCGCTTGTCCTAATGCACTGGTTGATCCCATTCTTCGCTGTCATGTCGCGACACATGCGTCGCTGGCCGAAGTGGATGGCATGCTGGGGTGTTTACATCTTGGCGATGCATTACGTCGACATGTACTGGGTGATCATGCCCGAAGCAGGCCACGAGAACCACCTAGTCTTTGGTGGTGCGATGGGACTGATTAGTTCGCTGTTGTGCGTGGCGGGCATGTTTGCCTTGTTCATCGGAGTCATGTTGCGAATCGGATCGGGGATTCCATTGGTTGCCGCCAAGGACCCACGTTTGCCACAAGCTCTGCAGTTTGAGAACATTTAATTAGTGACCCCCTTTACCGGGCTGGCCCTCGAGATGACGGCCCGCCCGTGGAGGACAGGTCGAGGCGAGACGACAATCGCCCCGCACTGAACACATAACCTTTTATTGAATAAGCGGCACTGGCTATGGCTCATTACGACGACTTGGACAACAAGCAGATCTACGCTTACAGCGCGATTTTTGTCGTTGGCACCGTGATCACGATCTTCTTCGTGTCGATCATCTTCCATTGGATGGATAACGGTGAGCAGACGCGAAAGATGCTCGAAACCGAATACAACCAGTTCAATCAGATCCTGGCTGAACAAACCGAAAGCTTGAACGAATTTGTGGTTGTCGATCCTGTTACCGGACGGTTCGGTATCCCGATCGAAAACGCCATCGATTCGGCGCTCAAGCAAGAGAAGAAATCCGATGAAGGAACCCGTGACGAAGCCTAAAAGACTGCCGTTGGCAATCTACTGTCTCGCCGCGATCTGTTGTTTATTCACAGATCAGCCTGCGGTTGGACAATTGATTAAGGACCTTCCAGCAAGCGTCCAAGAGGTCGGTGTCGAGCAAAGACTTGGCGAGACGCTGCCGCTGAACACCGTGTTCTTCGACGAACGCGGACAAAAGGTTCGCTTGAACCAGTTTTTTGACGGCCAACGACCCGTGTTGGTGACGCTCAATTACAGCGACTGCCCGATGTTGTGCAGCTTGCAATTGAACAAACTTGTCACCGCCTTGGACGAACTGGATTTGGAAGTCGGCAAAGACTTTCAGATCGTCACGATCAGCATCGATCCCAAAGAGACGCCTTTTAAGGCGCGAGAAACAAAGTCGAAGTACGTAAACATATTGCCTCGTGAAGGAGTTGCTGACGGCTGGCACTTCTTAACTGGCAACCAAGATTCCATTACAAAAGTTGCCGACGCGATCGGGTTTCGATACAAGTTCATCCCCGAGACCGGGCAATACAGCCACGCTGCAATGCTTGCCTTCTGCACTCCCGAAGGCATGATCAGCAGCTACCTATTACTGATCGATTACCCGGCGGACCAGGTCAAACTGGGCCTGCTGGCTGCTGGAGGCGGAAACATCGGCTCGTTGGTCGATAACTTCGTTTTGTATTGTTCTGTCTACAATCCTTTGGAAGGCAGCTATACCGCCAGCGCCTGGAAGATCATGCGGTTGAGCGCAGCGGCCACGGTCCTGCTGCTGTTGATCGGATTAGTTCCCTATTGGCTCGGACGACGCAAGACGTCGGCAGACCTCAGCAATCACGAATTACCTAACCAATCGCGAATGAACGTCCAGCAGAACGCTGCACACCATTCTCAATAGAGTTTCAAACTGATGCAAACATTAAAGAACCTCTCGTTCGTCCTCGCCGACGTCTCCGACGGTTTTTGGTTCCCCAAAACCGCGTCGAACTTCGCCACGGAAGTCGACTTCATGTACAAGGCGATCCTGTGGATCAGCGTCGCGTTTTTCGTGCCGATGATGATCTACATGGGTTGGGCGGCGTTCAAGTTCCAAAAGCCCAAGGGTGAAAAAGCCGAAGGCAAAGCAACGCACAACACCGCGCTGGAATTGGCTTGGTCGGTCGGCCCCTGCTTCCTGCTGATCTGGATGTTCTATCGCGGTAGCGTCGGATATCTGGACATGCGGCAACCGCCAAGCGATGCCCGTGAAGTCCAAGTCACCGCGCAAAAATGGTCGTGGTTGTTCGATTACGGCAGCGGGATCATGAATCCCGAACTGCACGTCGTCAAAGACCAACCGACCAAATTGATCATGCGATCCAAGGATGTTTTGCACGCGATGTACATCCCTGCGTTTCGCGTCAAACGCGACATCGTTCCAGGCCGGTACAACACGCTTTGGTTCACGCCAACGATCGGCACGGAATCGTTGACCGACGATGAGATGCAGTGGAAGAGCGATGATCCAGAAGAAGCTGGGAACATCTTGAACCAAGGCAAATACTTCGACTTCTACTGTGCGGAGTATTGCGGCAAAGATCACTCGATGATGCAGGGCAAGATTGTCGTCCACGAGACCCAAGACGAATACGACGCTTGGTTGGAATCGGCAAACCGCCGTCCCGACGATCAGACCCCCGAACAATACGGCGAGTTCCTTTATGCGACCCGCGGCTGCAAAGGTTGCCATTCGGCCGACGGGACCGCCGGTCAATGCCCAACGTTCTTGAACAGCTTCGGCGCCGAACACGAGATGGTTGACGGCAGCAAGGTTTCGGTCGACGAAAACTACATTCGCGAATCGATCCTGAACCCGAAGGCCAAGGTGGTTAAAGGTTATCCGCCGGTAATGCCGTCGTTCCAAGGCCAGCTGAACGACGACCAGATCGACTCCTTGGTCGCTTATATCAAGTCACTGAAAAAGTAAGTTGGAGAAACGACCAGCAGACGCCATCAAGCAATGCGTCGTGCGGGTTTCTTCGGTTCCGATTAACAATCACATACACCACGTTTGAAAAATGAGGACATGAGCATGTCAAGCGCAGCTACTGCAGACCATGCGTCCGACGACAATTATCTGACCAATACCAAAGGCATCATGTCTTGGATCGTCACACTCGACCACAAACGCATCGGGTTGATGTATTTGATTGGTGTGATGGTCAGCTTTGCCCTCGGGGGAACGCTGGCGTTGGTCCTGCGTGCTCACCTGTACAATCCGCAGGGCAGCTTCCTGTCTAACGACGCCTACAACCAGGTGTTCACGTTGCACGGTGCGGTGATGATCTTCCTGTTCATCATCCCAAGTATTCCGGCGGCGTTGGGGAACTTCCTGGTCCCTGTCATGCTGGGTGCAAAAGACGTTGCCTTCCCGCGATTGAACCTCAGTAGTTTCTACCTGTGGGCCGCGGGTGCGTTGTTCTTCCTGTTTGCACTTTGCACCACGGGCCTCGACACCGGGTGGACTTTCTACACACCTTACAGCACCACGACATCGACCTCGGTGATCGCGGCCACGATGGGTGCGTTTATCCTCGGGTTCAGTTCGATCTTCACAGGTTTGAACTTCATCGTCACCGTTAACACGATGCGTCCGCCGGGAATGACTTGGTTCAAGATGCCGTTGTTCTTGTGGGCTATCTACTCGACAGCTGTCATCCAAGTCCTGGCCACCCCCGTTCTTGGAATCACGCTGTTGCTGTTGATCTGCGAACGCTTGATGCACATCGGTATTTTTGATCCGGCGTTTAACGGCGATCCCGTCGCGTTCCAGCACTTCTTCTGGTTCTACAGCCATCCCGCTGTATACATCATGATTCTGCCCGCCTTTGGCGTGATCAGCGAATTGATGAGCGTTCACTGCCACAAGAGCATCTTCGGTTACCGCTTTATCGCGTTGAGTTCGATCGCGATCGCACTGTTGAGCTTCTTGGTCTGGGGACACCACATGTTCACCAGCGGCATGTCCGAGATCACCACGATTATCTTTAGTGCGTTGACGTTTACCGTTTCGGTACCGTCGGCGATTAAGGTCTTCAACTGGTTGGCCACGATGTACAAGGGCTCGATCAGCCTGACGACTCCGATGTGTTACGCATTGGCCTTCATGTTCTTGTTCACTATCGGCGGTCTGACCGGACTGTTCTTGGGAACCCTGACCACCGACCTGCACCTACACGACACCTACTTTGTTGTCTCCCACTTTCACTATGTGATGATGGGCGGAACCTTGGTCGCGTTCTTGGGCGGACTGTTCCACTGGTGGCCGAAGATGACCGGCAAGATGTTCAACGAGACCTGGGGTCGTATCTCCGCAGCGATCGTATTCATCGGATTCAACCTGACCTTCCTGCCTCAGTTTGTACTGGGCAGCCGCGGCATGCCTCGCCGTTACGCCACGTACGATCCCGAGTTCACCGGTTTGCACCGCATGTCGACCGTGGGTGCGTTCACCTTGGGACTTGGCCTGTTGGTCGCTTTGATCGTGCTTCTGCACTCGCTGTATCGCGGCAAGAAGGCACCACGCAATCCTTGGGGTGGTGCAACCTTGGAATGGCGATGTTCGAGCCCTCCACCTTATTACAACTTCGAACGTCCACCGGTCGTTGGAAACCCATATTACTTCGGCGACATTGAATATGACGCGAAGTCCGATGACTATGTGTTTACCGAACCAGAGCGTGAAGTGGTTCCGCAGACTCCCGATCCTGCTCCACAGCATGCCGAGTCGAAGAAAGACGCTTAACGAAGCGATCGTTTTGAATTGAAGATCAGCGAGTCGAGCTTGGAACCATATTCGACAGCCCCCTCCAGCTCGACTCACCAAATCAGTTTCCACCTAACACTAGAAAAAGAACGGCCAGCCAATGGCAACCGCTGAAATCGATCAACACGGCCACGCTCATGACGAGCATGAACACCCGTCGTTCCTGGCGCACCACTTCGAAACTCCCGAACAACAATACGATTCGGGCAAGCTTGGAATGTGGTTGTTCCTGGTCACTGAAATTCTATTTTTCAGTGGACTGTTCTGCGCCTACGCGATCTATCGCTCGCTGCGTCCAGAGGTCTACACCTACTGCAGCCAGTTCCTCAACACGGAACTGGGAGCGATCAACACCGGGGTGCTGCTGTTCAGCAGTTTGACCATGGCGTGGGCCGTCCGCGCAGCTCAACTGGAACAACACAAAACGACAGTCGGTATGCTGGCCGCAACGATCAGCTGTGCGATGATCTTTTTGGGTGTCAAAGCTGTCGAGTACTCGCATAAGTTTGATCTCGGCCTGCTGCCTGCCGGCTTCTATCACTACGATCCCGCGGCTCCACACCATGAAGGCCTATCGCATTATCTGGTCGCCTTATGTGTCGTACCAGCAATCGTGTTGGCTGGTATGATCTGCCTGTTGGCATACTCCAAGATCGTTGGCAACGTCTTCCTAACCAAATGTGCGATGCCACTGGTTGTTGCAGCTGCATGTTTCTTCGTTGGTGTTGGTCTGGGTACGGTCCTCGAGAACCGCGCTGCCGCCAAAGCCGCTGTAGCTCACGCTGCGGATTCCCATTCGGATGCGACGCATGAGGAAACTTCGCTAGAAGCCGACGTCGCCGCTGCCAAAGAGATCACGACAACTGCCGAGTCTTCGGTGCTTGGAATGCTGGCCACCGACGCAACGAACACCGGCGTCCGAGCGGAACTGGAAGCTCTGCAAGCTCAAGACTTGATGGCAACCGGTGAGTTCATCGAAGACTTCAGCGGTGAGGATCCGTTCTACGATCGCCCCGAATTGGATGTGAATTCGAACTCGTTGGCCGGTGTGTTTTTCAGCATCTACTACTGCATGACCGGCTTGCACGCGATTCACATTATCATCGGTATCGGCGTCTTGGTCTGGTTGTTGGTCCGTGCGGTTCGACAAGACTTCTGCAGTCAGTACTTTGGCCCAGTCGATTACGTTGGCCTGTATTGGCACATCGTCGACCTTATCTGGATCTACCTGTTCCCGCTGCTGTATCTGATCGGCTAAGCGACGAACCGAAATCCGACACATCCCATCACTTGATATTCCGTTTCGTTTAAAAGATAGGCGTTCTAAAAATGAGTTCACACAGCGAACACGATGACGGCGAATTTGCACATCCAATGCCGATCTGGATGTTGTTGGCCGTATTTTTCGCGCTCACCGCGCTGACGTTCATTACCGTCTTTCAGGCGAGTCTCCATCTCGGCAACTGGGAGATCTGGATCGCGATGACGATCGCTTCGGTCAAAGCGACTCTAGTGATGGCGTTCTTCATGCACATGTTGTGGGACAAGCCGTTTAACATTCTGATGTTCCTCAGCTCGTTCCTGTTCGTGACTTTGTTCGTCAGCTTCCTGCTGATGGACACGCACGCTTACAACCACAACGTGATCGTTAAACCAGTTGGCGAAGTCGTTCAGTAGCCGTCGAATCGACGACTCTTCTGCTGCGACCACGCAATACGCTCAACCGCGTCTCCACAAGAGACGCGGTTTTTTCGTTCGATCTCAGGTTCGATCTTTTTCCTGAATCAGACGGCCTGAATTCACCGCCTAAGCTCCTCCATTTCCGCCTATTGGCTTCGCTCCCATCAAAGTAGCCCGGCGGCCTGAGGTCATCCCCGCTGGCTTAACAGCAAGCAAGCGAGCACGGCTCGAAGATCATCCGCACTCGTCGACGCGAAACCGAGCAAGCACGTCTTACGTTGAAGAGTGTTCAACATGGAAGAGCGTGCAACCTGGAAGAGAGACTGCTTCGCATGAGCGATTTCGGCGAAGGAATCGCAGCCTATGGTCAGAAGGTACAGACATAAAAAACGGCTGGTCAATAGACCAACCGTTCGCTTCTGTTGCTGTGAGAGGAGATGACAATTCTCCTCGCTTCAGATCCTGTATTTCAGAACGCTTACTTGTCGCTCTTCTCGTCAGCAGGCTTGGCTTCCGCGGCTTCTTTTGCCTTGGCAGCAGCAGCTTCCGCTTCTTGTTTGGCTTTTGCTTCAGCAGCTTTTTTAGCTTCCGCTTCTTGCTTGGCCTTTGCTTCAGCGGCTTTCTTAGCTTCGGCTTCTTGCTTCGCCTTTGCTTCGGCGGCCTTCTTAGCCTCGGCTTCCTTCTTCGCCTTTACTTCCGCTTCCATCTTTGCTTTTTTGGCTTCGGCTTCTTTTTTAGCCTTCTCTTCAGCAGCCTTCTTCGCCTTCATGGCTTCTTCGTCGCGTTTCGCCTTGGCTTGTTCGCGTCGCTTCTTCTCTTCTTCCTTGCGTTTGTTCTCTTCAGCGATCTGCTTGCTCAGCTCGGCGTTTTTGCTGGTCAGCTGTTCCACTTTCTTGCTGGTATCGGCCAGCTGTTGCTTCACTTTCGCAAGAGCTTGTTCGTTTGCTTTTGTCGCGGCAGCCATCGCGGCTTTAGACTCTTTTAGTGCCTTCTCAGCGGCTTCGGCACGCTTGGTCTCTTTCAGCGAGTCGGCGATCAGTTGTTCCATTCGCGACTTCTGGGTGCCGACCAAAGTTTCGGCTTGCTCCAATGCTTGACTGGTTTCCGCAGCAGCGGTTTTCAGCTCAGCGACCTCTTTCCGAAGCGCGACCAATTCGGTCGTCAACAGGATGTTCAATTCGCTTGGGTTGTCATGAACGATGTTCGAAGAGGACGAACTGCAGCCCGACACAACGGATACGGGTTGCGAACAACCGCATCCGACGCGAGGCGCACAAGGGCCTTTGGCACTGCTCGTTTGAATCGTCATGGTCGCCAGAGCGACGGTGTACATTGCTTTTTTAATCATTCTCAATACTCCGCTTTGCCAACGCTGAATCGTTGTTCTTTGTGTGTAAATGCTCCCACGCAACATCGACTGGGCTGTTCTGCTCGAACCGCTAACGGTCCGACTGGAAGAATGAGAAAACCTATTCCTACGGCTTTCTCCGACGACTGAATTCTTCAGGTGGGAGAGTCGCATCCACTATGATCCGAGGGCAGAATCATTGCAAACCCTTAGGCAGCCTTTATCTTGGAAAGACTGGGGCGTCAAATCGGATGATGCAAGCTTTTCCGGCTGCCCCGATCCTGCCGATATTACAGCCATTTTGAGCCTCAAACCGGTGCTCCCCCAACACCTTCGCCACGTCCAGATTTGGATAGGATCCCGTCCCGCGAGATCGCCCCGCTTGAGCGCACCAATCCCCTCGCTGTGGTCCCAGGGCGCTGCGACTTCTGCCCCCTTAGCTCGCGACAGCCGAATCACCAGAGACCAAGTCGCTTCGGCTACCATCGAGAATCACTGCGGCTGGCGAGCGGTTTTGCTGAACTCTCGATTTTTGGATTCCCACAGCGCGACCAAACGCTTCAAATCCGCGGGCTGCCGATCCGCCAAGTCGTGTTGTTCGCTGCGATCGTCCGCCAGGTTGTACAACTCCCACGCCCCTGCTTTTCCAGCCGCGACAACTTTTAAATCCCCTTGCCGCAAACCGCGATTCCCTTCGTGAGACCACCACAAACACTCGCGGTCCAAAGACTGGTCTTGGCTGAAGAGCGGCAGCAAGCTTTTGCCGGGAGGCGATGGCGTGGCCGAATCTCTACTCGTCGGCGATGGCTCGACCTCAGCCAATTCCAACAACGTCGCGGCGACGTCGATCACATGCCCTGGCGTATGCCGCAGCGTTCCGCGGTCGGCGATACCTCCTTCTGGCCAATGGACGATCAACGGCGTGGCGATCCCGCCTTCATGGACCCAGGTCTTGTGACGGCGGAAAGGGGTATTGGAGACAGTCGACCAACCGGGGCCCAAGCAGAGATAGGAGTCGGCCGAACCGGGATCCGCTTGCGGATCGTGACCGTCGGCCCGGACCATGATCTCGGCGCTTGCACCGTTGTCCGACAGGAACAGGATCAACGTCTCTTCAAAGGCGTCCATCGATCGAATCTGATCCAACACGCGTCCCAGTTCCTGATCGATCCGATCGATCATCGCCGCGTGCACCTCCATCTTGTTCGCCTGAAACGCGCGTTGTTCATCGTTCAACGCCTCCCAGGCCAGCGGCAGGTTAACCTCGCCATCGCCCAACGTTTCCATCGCTTTGGGAAACGGATAGGGAGGTCCCAGTGTCCGCTCGACATCCGACAGCGCGACCGCGGGAAAGCCCAGTTGCTGTTGCTTGGCAAAACGTTCGGCGCGTATCTGTTCCCATCCCGATCGATAGCGATCGCGGTACTTGGCGATGTCCTCGGGCAACGCGTGCAGCGGGAAGTGGGGCGCGGTGAAAGCGAGGTACTGGAAGAACGGCGCGTCGGGATGTTCTTTTGCGTGCTGCTGCAGCGACGCGATCGCATGATCGGCGATCGCCGTCGTTCCATAAAACGATGTCCCCTTGGGAACCGCCGGCAGTTTGACATCGTCTTCGTAATGGACCAGCGGATTAAAAAACCGCCCCTGATCCTTCAGGCAATACGAACGGTCGAACCCACAAGCGATCGGCATCGAATCGATATGCCACTTACCCGAATGATACGATCGATATCCGGCCGGTTGCAGCAACGCGGGCAACAGCGGAGCCCAGGCGGGTCGCGTGCCGCGGCTCCCGCTCGGTACTCCCGGCACCTGATCGCGGCGGATTTGTTGAGCGTAGTAGCCGGTCAACAGCGAACCGCGAGTCGGCCAGCATCTTCCCGTGTTGTAGAACTGAGTGAACCGCAGCCCACCGGCGGCCAAAGCGTCCAGATGCGGCGTCGCGATCTCGCTGCCGTAACAGCCCAGATCGGAATAGCCCAAATCATCAGCCAGCACCAACAAGATGTTAGGCCGGGCGGCGGCAACGATCGGGGCGACCGAGCAGATCAGAAGGCAAAAGGTCCAACGAAAAAGCAGCGACATCACACAACACCTGACAGCAAGCGGAACAAGAGACCGATCCAGAATTAGTGTACCTCAACGTCAGGAGTCGCGCCCCGATGCTGTTCGCCCCGTTCCCGAAGGGACCGAAGATGGTAGCCGGAGGTCGTCGCGCAGCGGCGCACCTCCGGATTCCAACGGCCATAACGGACAACGCTCCCGAAGGGATCGCAGACGTTTGCAATCTGCGACCCCGCCGGGGTCGGCGATCATTCTTGCGATGCGCTCCGGTGGTGTTCGCTACGCTCAAACCACCGGCTACCCTCTGAAACCGCTCCGCGGTCCGCCAGCACTCGACCCCGGATCGCGTTACGACTTCGCCCCGATGCAATAGAGAGCTTGGTCGCTGCGTAAATAGAGCTTGCCGTCCGAAACCGCTGGTGAGGCGTTGAAATCGCTTTCGTCGTCGGCGATCTTGTTCTGTGCAATCGGTTCGAATTCATCGCCTGGATCGAAGACCAGCGTGCCGCTGCGACGCGTGACGACATAGATGTGATCGCCGATCAAAACCGGAGATGCATAGACAGGCCGGCCGCTCTGCAAATTGCCGACGCGTTTGCGATAGATCACCGCGCCATCCTCGGCCGACGTGCAATAGGCGATCCCGCGATCATCGATCCAATAGAACCGGCCATCATGCAGCAGCGGCGTCGCCACATACGAACTCGATTGGTTGGTCCACAGGACATTGGAATCGGAAACATCGTCTTTGCCTCCCGCTTTCACGGCGATGCATCCCGACGCGCGATAGCCGCCGAAACTGTAAACCGTTTCGCCAGCAACGATCACCGACGGAGTAACGTTTCCGGTCATCGGCGTCTGGGCGTACCATTTCAATTTCCCGGTACGCGGGTTCATCGACCACATCTCTTCGGGAACGCTGATCACCAGTTCGGATTCGCCATCGGCTAACGAAACGATCCGTGGCGTGCCGTAGGTCAGTTCGAGCATCCCCGCCTCCTGTCGCCACAGCTCTTTGCCCGTCGCTTTGTCCAACGCGATGATCGCTTTGCTCTCCTCTGCGGCGTTGACGATCACACTGTTTTCAAACAGCAACAGACTAGCGGCCGATCCCCAGCGTCGGTTGCTCGATTCCTTGCCGACATCGACGCTCCAGTTCCGCTGGCCGTCGAGTCCGATGCTATGGACGCCCCCTTTTCCGAGGAACACATAAACGTTTTCGCCATCGGTCACCGGCGTGTTGCTGGCGTAACCGTGTTCGGTGATGTATCCCTGGTAGCCGTCTTCGCGGTAATCGATCGGGAAATCGACCGACCACAATTGTTCGCCGGAGTTCTTGTCGAAGCAGAGAACCTGCCGCTTCGCATTGCCGTCGCCGTTGACGTAACAGGTCACAATCACGCGATTGCCGGTGATGATCGGACTAGAGGAACCCGATCCCGGCAGCTCGACTCGCCACGCCATGTTCTCCGTTTCGTTCCACGATGTAGCGACCGTATCGCTCGACCTCGCAACCCCTTGAGGTCCCAAAAATTGAGGCCAATCATCGGCGGATGTGACTAGGGGGAAAAGAAGCAGCGTTGCGGTCAATAGTGTTTGTCGAAGCATCGTCGGTCCATTCATTGGTGGAATCAGGTGGCGCTTGAAATTGTCGGCTTTCATTTTGACTTTGACTTAAACCCCAACTGGCGGCGTGCGTCTTGGTAAGTCAACAAAAATTCCACGGTTTCAAACCATGGCGCCGCCTGGGGACCAGCCTCCATTTGATCCGTTGGCAATGCGATTTCGACGGCGGCTTCCCGCGCCTTGGCTAGTTCAGCTTCGGCCTGATCGCGCTTGCCCACGTTGTCGTAAGCGATCGCCAAGCTGGCATGGATGATCGATTGCGAACGCCACCGATTTTCCTCGAGGACTTCCGTCCAAGACTGGATCGCCGCTTCGTTATCGCCAGCTCGCAGGTACGACAATCCGAGGATGTATAAGCAAATCTCGCGAGGCACCGTCGGTCGCCCTACATCGTGGCGGCGATCCGGCGGCGGCCTCCAGCGCCGCGTGTCGGATTCAAGGTGCCAAGCTTCACCGATTCGTGCGAGTTCATCGCGCGAGACCGAAAATGTGTAATCGGCCGATGCGGCGCAGTCGCGCAACAATTCCCAGTTCGGTCGCTCGTCGAGCGTGCCGAGTCTTTCGTCCAGCCGTTCGCAGATTCTTCGATAGTCGTTCGGTCGATCCGTCAACAAAAACAATGCCGGCGTTCCCCACCAGGACGACGTATTGGTCGGCGCTCCCAGTGTCAGCGCCTTGGCGTAGTCCTCCGCTGCCGCTTCCCAGTCGCTTCGTCCGGTATGGAATTGAGCCCGCGCAACCCACGGTTGGTAGTAGCCCGGTTGCAACGAGACCGCCGTGTCGAAATCGATCTGCGCCGCTTCGGTTCGGCCGGCGTTGACGTGCGATTGAGCGCTAGCGATCAACGAATTCGCTCGTGTAATGTTCTCGGCGAACTGCTCGATCTCCGCCTTGGCCGCAGTCGCTTCGCGAAGCGCCGCCTCCTTCTGATTCCGTTGGTCGATCGCCGCAGTCATCTGCCAAAGACTGACCGCCGAACCGATCAGCATCGTCACGCCGACCAACAGAACGGTGACCAACGCCGCGCGATGGCGGCGGGCGAATTTGCGAAACTGATACGTTCGCGACGGCGGCCGCGCTTCGATCGGCTCGGAATTCAGATAGCGTTTGATATCGGCAGCCAACGCGGCGGCCGATTCGTAGCGTCGCGTGCGATCCTTTTCCAACGCTTTCATCACGATCCAGTCGAGATCGCCGCGGATCGTTGCGGCCAAGCGGATCGGTTGCAGACGGCGAGTGGTAGCGACAGTCGAAAGGGCGTCGTTGAGCGTCGACAGACGCTTGCTTGGTTTGGGAGGATCCTCTTCGCGAATGATCCGCCGCAGTTCGTCGTAGCCAGCCGAATCCATCCGCTCGCGATCGAAGGGCGTCGCACCGACAAGCATCTCGTACATCAAGACTCCCAACGAATAGATGTCGCTGCGCGTGTCGATGTCCAGCCCACTCATCTCCGCCTGCTCGGGACTCATGTACAGCGGCGTTCCAATCATCGAAAAGAACCGCGTGTAGATCGTCTTGTCGGTCAACGTCTGCCCGATCGCTTTGGCGACACCAAAATCGATCACCTTCGCCACGGGCTTGGCATCGTGCAGCGTGACCATCACGTTGGATGGTTTGATGTCGCGATGGATGACACCTTTCTGATGGGCGTGGTGGACGGCGGAGCAGACGTCGACCAGCAGCGTCAACCGCTCCCGAACTGTCAATTGATGGTTGTCGCAGAACTCGGTGATCGGCAGGCCGCGAACCAGTTCCATCACGAAGTAGGGGCGATGATCAGCGGTCACGCCGGCGTCGAAGACTTGCGCGATGTTGGGATGATTCATCATCGCGACCGCTTGCCGTTCGGCCTCGAATCGAGCGATCACCTCTTTGGAACCCGATCCCGGTTTGACGATCTTCAACGCCACTTTCCGAGCGACCGGTTCGTCCTGCTGAGCGACGAAGACCAGCCCAAACCCACCTTCGCCGATCTGTTCCATCAACCGATAGGCATCGATCTGCAACCCGATGTGCTCAATCGGTTCAGCGGCAGGTGCCGCCATCGTGGCGGCGAGCCCATGGCCTCCGACGATCGGTTGGTCGAGCAATTTCGCTGGTTGATCGTGCGCAGCCAGCAACGCTTCGACCGAAGCGATCAACTGCAAATCGCCGTCGCAGGCAGATTGCAAATAAGCAGCGCGATCCTCGAGGCGCTCCAAATCGATCGCCTGCAGGAAGATCGCTCGTTCAGCCGGATTGGTCATCGCATCTCGTCTTACAGGGCGTCTCGTGTTGATCGTGAGCTACAGTCATCCAATATAGCGACTCGAAAACGCGGCCCGATGGGCACGCGGTTAAACGAGATCAACGATCCAAGTCGTTTAACCGCGTGGGCATCGCCCCGCGATCCCTACACCCTATCCACTCCAACGCGCGGCCCGATGGGCACGCGGTTAAACGAAGGCAACGGTCAAACTCGTTTAACCGCGCGGGCATCGCCCCACGCTCCCTACACCCTATCCACTCCAACGCGCGGCCCGTTGGGCACGCGGTTAAACGAAGGCAACGATCAAACTCGTTTAACCGCGTGGGAATAGCCCCCCGATCCATCTCCCTATCCCATCCAACGCGCGGCCCGATGGGCACGCGGTTAAACGAGGACAACGATCAACCTCGTTTAACCGCGTGGGCATCGCCCCGCGCTCCATCCACACCATCCAATCCAACGCGCGGCCCGTTGGGCACGCGGTTAAACGAAGGCAACGATCAAACTCGTTTAACCGCGTGGGCATCGCCCCGCGATCCATCTCCCTATCCACTTAAACGCGCGGCCCGATGGGCACACGGTTAAACGAAGGCAACGATCAACCTCGTTTAACCGCGCGGGCATCGCCCCGCGCTCCCTACACCCTTTCCACTCCAACCCGCGGCCCGTTGGGCACGCGGTTAAACGATAGCAACGATCCAAGTCGTATAACCGCGTGGGCATCGCCCCGCGATCCCTACACCCTTTCCACTCCAACGCGCGGCCCGATGGGCACGCGGTTAAACGAAGGCAACGATCCAACTCGTTTAACCGCGCGGGCATCGCCCCGCGATCCCTACACCATCCACTTAAACGCGCGGCCCGATGGGCACGCGGTTAAACGAAGGCAACGATCAAACTCGTTTAACCGCGTGGGCATCGCCCCGCGATCCATCTCCCTATCCACTTAAACGCGCGGCCCGATGGGCACACGGTTAAACGAAGGCAACGATCAACCTCGTTTAACCGCGCGGGCATCGCCCCGCGCTCCCTACACCCTTTCCACTCCAACGCGCGGCCCGTTGGGCACGCGGTTAAACGAGGACAATGCCAGGGGGACCTTCGCGCCGATTGATTATTGTGGGCGTCGTGGTCGATCGCCTTCCTCTTCGCCCGGAGCGCCGTGTCCCTGTGGGCCTTGGGGTGGCTGCTGCAACGCGACCATCTGCTCGTCGGTCAAGATCGCCGCGAGCCGTTTGTCGACAGTCGTCTGCAGCGCGGTCAGCTGTTTGCTCTGCCGATCGGTCAAGCTCAATGACTGCACAACGAAATCGGGGATCACTTGCCCGGGACGCGGCGGCGGTCCGTGTTGCCCACCGTGTTCAGGCCGTGGCTGCGTCATCTCGCCCGCACCAGGGCCGCCCTGCTGAGGCGGGCCTCCGGGGCCGCCTTGCCGACCGCCACGCATCGACTGCATCGCTTGCATGACCACCGAAAGTTCCTGTTTGGTCACGCTGCCGTCGCGATTCGTATCGGCGCGGTCAAACAGCTGGCTGATCATTTCCATTGGTGATCCGCCGGGGGGCCCACCGCGGCCTGGAGGCTGTGCGGAGACGGTGCTTGCATATGTGAGAATGCCGCTGATAGCGATCAAGCGAAGCGTTGAATTCACGATGAGGTCCTTGCGGAGAACTAAGAAGAGGGGGAGTCGTAAGACTCAATGCGTCGTCGCAAGGAGGAAAGGGACACGAATCTCTCAGCTTTTCAAAGGATTGTCTGATAGCTTTACTTCCAATCGGAATTCCAATGTTTTCCGCCATTTTCGCCGATGTTGGACAGCCGGGAAACACGAAAGTGCTTTCTGCAAACGTGCAAATTCTGCAAACGTTTGGTGCGCCTTCCATCCAAGAAATTGAGCAGCGACAAATGAGTATTTCCGCATCCGGGGCCACTTTCACTTCCCCCACAAACTTCGGCACTTCCTCCTCGCGAGGGCCCTCCGACGAGGAGAAGCAAGCGCATCTTGCGGCGGCATTGCAGTCGATCGGAGTCGATTCGTCGACGGCGTCGGATGTGTTGAGTCAGGTCGAAGAGACGCTGGAGTCGCTGCGATCCAACGGGTCGGCGACAAGTGAGTCTTCGATTCGAAGCGCCGTCGAGGAAGTGCTCGAAGCCAACGGCATCGACTCCGCAGATGTCGGCGCGGCGATCAAAGGGAACCGCCCGCCGGGACCACCTCCTCGCGGACCAAAACCAAGCGACGATGAGTCGACTGATCTTGAGTCGGTGCTGCTCTCATCGAATCTAGACGCGGGCACCTTGGATTCGTTGCTCTCCTCGATCGTCGATACGATCCAAGAGCTGAACAGCGACTCGTCGACCGAAGTCTCCGACGATTCGATCCGGTCGGCGTTGACTCAGGCGTTCGAAGCGAGTGGCGTCGACATCGATCTGCTGGAACAATCGTTGGGACAACCGATTGGATCCAGCGGAAGCCTTTTGAACCGACTCGCGTGACAGTCGACGACGATTTCCTACAATGGTTGAATGACCAGCAACAGTAAGAAGGAACTTTAGCGCCGAAGCGTTCCATGAACTCTCCGATGTTCTCCAAGCGAGCCAGCGGGGCTTTCAATCGGCAGCACTTAACCAATCCTCGCCGGAAACCATGGCATCATGAATATTGTGAAGCGCGACGTCACAAGAATCTTGTCGGCCATCCACGATGGAGATCGGCAAGCGGCCAGCGAGTTGTTGCCCTTGGTTTATGAAGAGCTTCGCAAACTGGCGGCCAGCAAGATGAATCAGGAGAAGTCGGGGCAAACGCTGCAGCCGACAGCCCTTGTCCACGAAGCGTTTTTGCGTCTTGTCGGTGGCGAGACGCCGCAGGAATGGGATTCTCGAGGTCACTTCTTTGCCGCGGCAGCCGAGGCGATGCGGCGGATCTTGATCGACAACGCTCGCCGCCGAGGCCGCAACAAACGAGGCGGCGATTATGTCCGACAGGAACTTCACGAAGAGAGTGCATTTGTCGATGCCGACGACGTCGACGATCTGCTGGCTCTCGACGATGCCCTCAACAAACTGGCCTTGGAAGACGCCGACCTGGCCAAGCTGGTCGAGCTGCGTTATTTCACCGGGCTGACGATCGAAGAGACGGCGCAAGTCCTGGGGCAGTCCTCGCGAACCGTCAAACGACACTGGGCCTTCGCCCGCGCCTGGCTGCAACGCGAGATCAATGCGTAGCCGCCGAGATCGCAATTTCTCCCAGCTCCCGCCTGCCTTACTCCCTGCTGCCCCGTAGTTGCGATTTCTCAAAACTGCATAATTGGAAAGTTGCCGCTGGCGACCGCCGTTCTTTAGGTTTCCGATTTGCCAGGTCGAGGGTTTAGTGTCTCGAGGAATTATTGATTACGCGATGATTGTGTCAGCAGGTCTGCTGTACGCGATCGCGCTGAAGTATTTTGTTCTGCCGTCAAAAGTAATCCTGACGGGCAGCGAAGGGATCGCGGCGGCTCTCTCTTATTACTTCGAAAACTACTCGCTGTTCATCGTCTTGTACCTGGTCTTCCAGGCGGCGCTGTTGGCGTTTGCATTCGCTCGCGTCGGCCGCACCTTCGCTCTCCGCTCGCTGATCGTTGTCGGCACGGTCGTCCTGGCGCTCGCCGGATTGCCCGAATTACAATTTGCCTCGCCCGAACCTCAAAACGAGCGGATCATCCTGGTCATCTTCGGCGGCCTGTTAGCCGGCTTCGCCAAAGCGCTGGCGTTCAAAAATCGCGGCTCCACCGGCGACGAAGATATCCTGGGCGCCTACTTTGCGATGAAGTACCTGAAGCCGGTCGGATCGATCGCGATCTTTGCCGCCGTCGGTTCGACAGCCTTTGGCCTCGGGATGGAACTGCTGAAACACGGGCACATCGAATCGGTCGTCAACACGCTGATGTACACCTGCATCTACATCTTCGCGTCCGCCGAGACGCTGAACAATCTGTACCACAAGTTCAAGATCACGATGCTGGTAATCATCACCCGCAATCAAGAGGCGATCGGCGAAGCGATCACCGCCACATCGGCACATCGCACCTACACCGTGCAGCCAGGAATCGGTGGCCACAGCGGCGAATCATTTTGGATGGTACGGACGATCATCACGCAAGAGGAACTTCCGCACCTGGTCGACGCTGTCGAGGAATCCGACCCAAGCAGCTTTCACTACAACTACGATATCGAAGGAATCTCCCGTCGCTACTACATCACGCCGATCAGTTAGCTGCGTGAGCGACGCGACGCATTACGCTGCCAATTTAAGTCCAACGATTCCACCGATGATCAGCCCGATACAGGCGATTCGGACCGCCGTCGCCGGTTCGCCAAACAACAAGATCCCCAGCGATGCCGTCCCAACGGCGCCGATCCCAGTCCAGATCGCGTAACCGGTTCCCAGCGGAATCTCTTTGATCGCATGCGACAGGAAATAGAAGCTGGCGATCATCAGCACGACAGTGATCATGCTGGGCACAAGCCGCGTCCAACCTTCGGTCTGCTTCAATCCGATCGCCCACGCGACCTCCAACAAGCCAGCGATCACTAAATACAACCACGCCATTGACTGGGTCCATTTCCGTTTAAGAGTGAGCCGTTTTTACGGTTTCTATTTTGCTTCGGGTCGCGCGTCGGCAGCGGCCCCTTCGTCGCACTTCTTGCATTGCAGCAGATGCCCGATCATCCCCGCGCGGCCCGCGGCGGTTGTCACCCAAGGGCGATTCATCCACGGCGGCGTATGGCGAACGTGTTGATTGTGACCACATCCGAGCTGAGCGACCCAATCGCCCTCTTCATCGGTGTGGTATCCAGTGATCGGTTGCTGCATCGATCGTCGCAGAAGCATCGGGAGAGTGGTGGGGAAGCCGACGGCAAACGCATCTATTTAGCTTTGAATCGTTCGCTGGACAACCCGAGGTCTTTGGGGGAGCGCTCCAACCGAAAGCTGTTTCGGCGACGGCGATGCCTGCGGCGGCTGAGCGTCAACCGGCAACGGCGGCGAAATCGACCGATCACTTCGACAGCGAACACGGTTCGGATCGCGAAACAAAGCGCCAAGCGATCGCTCGATAAGGCTGTTTCCAAAAAACGTCGCCTGCTTGATTGCGCGAAGTGCAGTTACGGCCGAGTCTGGTTAGAATACGCGGCATGACAATTTTGTATTACGATCCGGTTTTCATGGAACACCTGACGGGCGACCATCCCGAACGGGGCGGGCGGATTCTGCCCGCGGTGCGGAACTTGAGCTTTCTCGCTTTGGATTCGGCTTGCAAACGTCCGGCTTGGGAATCGGTTTCGAAAGACCGTTTGTTCTACGTCCATCAACACAAATACATCGAAGCGCTGCAACAGATGGCCGAGACCGGTGGCGGGTTGATCGATACCGATACCGTCATCAGCCCGAAGTCTTATGAAGTCGCATTAAAGGCGACCGGAGCGGTTTGCGACGCGGTCTGTCGTGTTGTCGCCGGCGAAGACAAGACGGCGTTTTGTCTGATCCGGCCGCCAGGACATCACGCCATGCCCGACCACGGTATGGGGTTTTGCTTGTTCAACAATATCGCCGTCGGCGCCCGCGTTGCGACCAACGAACTTGGAATCGAGCGGGTGCTGATCGTCGACTTCGACGTCCATCACGGCAACGGAACCCAAGCGATGTTCTGGGATGCCGCCGACGTCGGCTATTATTCGATGCATCGATCTCCCTTATATCCGCACACCGGCGCGGCGGACGAAATCGGGGCTGGCCCAGGCAAGGGAACGACGATGAATCTGCCCGTCGCCTTGGGAACGCCGCGCGAAGAACAGCTCGAGACGTTCACCGCCAGCGTGCACGCGTTTGCCGACAAGATCAAGCCACAACTGGTGATGGTCAGCGCCGGCTTCGACGCTCATAAAGAGGATCCGATCGGATCGCTGGGGCTCGAGAGCGAAGACTTTCGAACGTTGACGCGCGTGCTGCTGGACGTCGCCGACAAACACTCCGGCGGCCGATTGGTCAGCGTTTTGGAAGGCGGCTACAACGCCGAAGC
The DNA here is from genome assembly GCF_007751715.1 of Rosistilla oblonga. NCBI lineage: Bacteria > Pseudomonadati > Planctomycetota > Planctomycetia > Pirellulales > Pirellulaceae > Rosistilla > Rosistilla oblonga. The sequence continues at coordinate 5,768,161 of NZ_CP036292.1, forward strand.
GATGGCCGAGTGTGTGCCGATCCACCTGGAACAACTGCTCGAAGCGTAAGCTCTCGGCAGCAAATCACTTTCAGTCGACGTTCAGTCGGCGTCCAGCAAGCTCTTCTTGACCATCACGGTATCAAACGATTTGGAGCGATCGATTTCGAAACCGCGTCGCTGGAACATCTGGATCATCCGATGGTTCGACGCGGCGGTCTCAGCAACGACCGATTGGATGTTCCAACGTTTGCAAATCGTCAGGCACTTATCGGTCATCAACGACCCGAGTCCGCGTCCCTGCCAGCGATCGGCAACCAGGATCGCAAATTCCGCTTCATAATGATCGGCGTCGGCGACAAACCTAGCAACGCCCGCGATCTGCTTGACGCCGTCTTCGATCACCTCGACCACGATCGCCAGTTCGCGGTCGTAATCGATGAAGCAAAATCGAGACGCCATCGTATGCGTGGCGGTGCGAAACATGTAGCGGAACCGCTGCTGGATCGTTTCGGCGGAACAGCTTTCGATCAACCGATGCCACATCGGTTCGTCTTCGGGTTTGATCGGTCGCAGCACGACGGGAGTGCCGTCTCGCAATTCGATGTTGCGAATGAACTCTTCCGGATAGGGGCGGATCGCCAGATGCGCGAAACGAGAACTCGATTTCCGACGCATCTTCCCATCGAGGATGATTCGCGAATCGAGAGCGATCACATCGCGGTCGCTCGCCAACAACGGGTTGATGTCGATTTCGGCGATCTCGGGGCACTCCACGATCAACTTCGACATCCGCAACAAGCATTCGACCAACAGATCGACGTTCACTCCGCGACGACCGCGGTAACCTTTCAACAGAGGCCACGATTGCAGCGACTCCAACATCCGCCGCGCCAGTCGCTCGTTCAGCGGCGGCAGTTCCATGGCGTAATCTTGAACCAACTCCGCCGTGATCCCTCCCGCACCAACCAACAGCACCGGTCCAAAGACGGGATCGCGCTTCGCACCGAGGATCAGTTCGCGGCTGAGCGACGCAACAACCATCGGTTGCACCGTCACCCCACCGAAATCAAAGTCGGACCGATGTTGTGCGACGCGGCGGCCGATCTCTTGGTACGCTTCGCGAACTCGGTCGCCGCTTGTCAGGTTCAGCTCCACGCCATCGACGTCGGTCTTGTGCATGATCTGCGGTGAATAGACCTTTAAGACGACGGGGTAACCGAGCCGATCAGCGATCGCAACGGCTTCCTCCTGCGATCGAGCGATCTCGGTCTCGGCGACTCGAAAGCCATAGTTCTTGAGCACCAACTTCGATTCGTATTCGCTCAGCGGCGTCCGCTCGTCGGGCCGCGCGTCCACCGCGTCGACGACACATTTTCGCCGCTCGGCTTCGTCGACAGGAAAGGTCAGTGGCACCTCCAGCGGCGTTTCGCACAACATCTCGCGGTTCCGGCCATAACGGACCAACTGCATAAAGACCCGCACGCATTTTTCGGGCGTCTCGTACACCGGGACGCCGGCCTGTGTCAGCCGACGAATTCCTTCGGCCACACGAGTGCAGCCCATCCACGACGCCAGGACAGGTTTTGTCGTCGATCTTGCGGCGGCGATCACTGCGTCGGCAACGCCGCTGGGATCGGTCGTCGCTTGCGGTGCCAGCAACACCAAAACAGCATCGACGTTGCGATCGCGGATCACGGTTTGCAGCGCCGAAGCGTACCGCTGATCGCTCGCATCGCCGATCACATCGACCGGGTTGCAACGCGACCAAGCGGCTGGCAATTGAGCGTCCAACGCTGCGATCGTCGCGTCGGACAGCGGCGCCAGCTTTCCGTTCCGCTGCAGCAACGCGTCGGTTGCCATCACGCCCGGGCCGCCCGCGTTGGTGACAATCGCCAACCGGTCGCCGCACGGCTTGGGGTGGCGAGCCAGAAATTCGGCGCTGTCGAAGAGGTCGTCCAGTTCGTTTGCGCGAACGATTCCCGCCCGCGCGAAGGCCGCTTCATAGGCGCTGTCGACGCCGACCATCGCACCGGTATGCGATGCCGCCGCCGCCGCGGAAGCGTCGAACCGCCCCGACTTAAACGCGATGATCGGTTTGGATTGCGTGAACGCGCGAGCTGCCGAAAGGAACGCGCGGGCTTCGGTCAACGATTCGACGTACAGCACGATCGACTCGGTCCACGGATCCTCAGCGAAATAATCGATCAGGTCGGCGATGGTCACATCGGCCATATTTCCGATCGAGACAAACTGAGAGAAACCGACGTTCTGGTTGATCGCCCATTCGAGGATCGGTGTGCAGAGTGCACCCGATTGCGAAATGAAAGCCACGTTGCCCGCCGGAGGCATCTCGCTGGCGAGGCTTGCGTTGAGATGCCGATGCGGCGAGATGATGCCAACACAATTGGGACCGATGATTTTTGTCCCGGGAAAGGTCTTCGCGACCGCAACGATTTCGTCCTGCAACCGAGCCCCTTCGGCTCCGACTTCGCAGAAGCCCGCCGACTGAATGATGATCCCGCGAATGCCCGCTTGGCCACACTGCTTGACGACATCGGGAACCGTTGCCGCCGGGGTGCAGATGATGGCCAGGTCGGCCACTTCGGGCAGCGCGGCGACCGATGCGAAACAGGCCAACTGCTGGATCGATTCGTAGTTCCGATTGACCGGGTAGATTCGTCCACCGAACCCACCATCGATCAGGTTCTTCAGCGACAACCTGCCGACGCTCTCCGGCCGCTCACTGGCACCGATCACCGCAATGCTCTTGGGTGAAAAGATCTTCTTGAGGTGCTTTGAGGTCATCGGTGGAGTTCTTTTCCAATCACTGCGGGGTCAAATTCCCAGTAGGCGTCGGATTGCCCGACGGTCGTCGGCGACGGCTGCGATGCGTTGGGCAGCCAATTGCGGATCGCGATGATCGATGTATTCCATGTGCACCGAAACGGGGATCCCCGCGATCGGATCTTTCCGCAGCGAATCATAAAAGCTGTCGGCGACCAGCCCCGATCCCAACGGAACGTTCTCGACCTTCGCTTCGTTCCACCGAAAATCTTTGCAATACAACGCGCCGACATGCGCGCGCAACATGCTCCAATGTATCGGCCACGACATGCCGGCTTCAACGGTAGCATGGCGGATGTCGAACGCGACGGCCAATTGTTCTTTCGGCTGATCGGCGGCAATCCGGTAGAGATCCCACAGCCCTGCGCCGCAATACCGCGTGCCGGCGTGATTCTGGTAGAGCGCCGTGATCCCCAGCTCACGATTCAGCTGCACCAACTGCTCGACCTGGCGGGTGAATTTGTCCAATTGCGGCAGAATCGGCTGGTCGAGATCGTACCGATAATAAGCCATGCGGTAGTAGCGGATTCCCGCCTTGGCCGCCGCTCGCAATGTCGGTTCAGTCAACCGTTGATCGACGCTGTTGACATCGCTAGCAAACAGCACGACTTGCTTCTCTTTAGCAGCCAACGCATCGACCAGCTTAGGCAACTGGTCGGCAACTTTCGCCGGCTCCACCTGGCCCCCCTTGCGCACCGTCGCTTCGATCCCATCCCACTGCTGCTTGACCAACAGATCGGCCAGCTCTGGGAAACTCAACATCTGCAGCGGCTTGGCGAACACGCACAGCGGCCCCCAGGGAGACGGCGAATCGGCAGACGCCTTGTTTTCATCGGCCTGAGTCCAGCCAGCGGTCAGCCCCGCAGCGAGTGCGCCCAAAGCGACGCGTCGGTTGTATTTCATGTTATTGCAAAGAGAGTGTGAATCGCGGTGTCGTTGTAGTTCAAGAAAAGCTTTGAATAGTGTAACCGTTGCAGAGCCGGAGCGTTCAAATTTCCAGGCACGCATCGCGCGCAAATCAGAGCTTGAACTCGGCAGATTTTTGGCAACCCGACGCGTAAACGGGGCACCACGTGAATTCCTCGCTTACGCGCCGGGCTACCAATTCCTGTGACGCTTCCGTTTCGAAAAGTGATTTCGCCTGCGGCTAACTCCGACGCCGCTTGCCAATAGTACACACGCACGTATACATTAAATGATGGCTCGGCACGAACACACGCGCCGGCAACTCACCTCAATTTTTTGGAGCAGCATCGGATGGCAATCTCTCACGCAAAATCTGGCGAGATCATCGACGTCGGTCCCCTGGGCGACGAGCTTTCCGGGACGAAGACTTCCGCGCTGTTGAAGTCGGATGAAATGGAGCTGCTGCGATTGGTGCTGCCCGCTGGCAAGACGATCGCCGAGCACAAGGCGCCGGGCGAAATCACCGTGCATTGCCTCGAAGGTCGAGTGCAATTCACGACGCTCGGAGCGACGCTGGAACTGACCGCCGGCCGACTGTTGCACCTTCCCGCTGGCGAACCGCACGCGCTCCACGCCGTCGAGGATTCGTCGCTGCTGGTGACGATCGTGCGTCGTCCATCGAAAACGTAACCGACGCCGCGACGGCAAAGACCGCCACCGCAAGGCGATCCAAACCGGAGGCACTTCGCGCTGCGTCGTGCCTTGCCAGCGGTGAATGTGATGTTGGCGAAGCTGCAGAGATTGTGTCCTTAGCGAGCGCCATCGCCGACCCCAAACAGATGTCAACGCGACCGGACAGTGTCGCCAAGAGTTGACGCGATTTGTGTCGCCAAATCGCAATTCCACACAAACTTGGCGAATATGAGCCGTTTCTGGGATCTGGCATGTTGATTGCGTTGTAGTTGGGACGACACCAACGGGGGTGCCATTTCTTATCTCCGATTGAAAGAGTCTCGCTATGTTGATGCGCAATCCTGAAATGATGCTTGTCGATCCGCAGGACCGCGACGAAGAGATCCTCGCTTCGAGCGCCCGCGAAAATTTGCTCGGCCAGGTGATCGTAATCCTTGTGGTCGTGGTCGCAATTCTGTTGCGATCACTTTCCTAGTCGCGAGCTCGACTGACCGAGGGACGCGCACCGCTGCGGGTGCTAAAATAGACGCGATGAAAACCAAGCCGGAAATAAAATCCGAAGCCCGCGGAGAGATCAGCAACGACTACTTCCGGGCCATCGCGAACTACACCTACGACTGGGAAAGTTGGCTCTCACCATCGGGCCGACTGTTGTGGGTCAACGCAGCCGTTCACCGGATGACGGGATATTGGCCCGACGAATGTCTGGCGATGAAGGACTACCCGTTGCCGATGATCGCACCGGAGGATCGCGCTCGAATCTCCGCGATGATGCACCAAGCAAAAGCTGGGCAGTTCGGCAACGATGTCGAATTCCGCGCGATCCATCGCGACGGCAGCGTCCGCTGGATGGCAGTCTCCTGGCAACCGATGTACGACGAAGCGGGTAAGCACCTGGGCTTCCGAGCCAGCGCACGCGACTTCACCGAACGGCAAAAGCTGCGCGATCAACTGCGTCTGCACGCCGAACACTTGGAACAATTGGTGCAAGAGCGGACGGCGCGGATCGCTCAACTGGAACTGCATCGCCGGAAGATGGAAAAGCTCGCCGCGTTGGGGCAATTGGCCGCCGGAGTCGCTCACGAAGTCAACAATCCATTGGCGGGAATCCGCAATGCGTTTGCGCTCATCAAAGGCGATATGTCGCCCGAGCACGAGCATTACGAATTGCTGGAACTGATCGACCGCGAGATCGAACGGATCAGCTCGATCACACACCAGATGTATCAGCTGTATCGCCCTAGCGCGCAACATAAATCGCTGCTGACGATCGAACACACGATCGCCGACGTGGTGTCGCTTCTCGAACCTGTTGCGAAACAATTCGAGGTTCAGCTTGAATTCCATCCCGCGAAGCGTCCGACTGAAATCACACTTCCCGAAGGGGAGGTGAAACAGATACTCTTGAATTTGATCCGCAACGCGATCCAAGCGTCTCCGACTGGAGAAACCGTAACGATCGCTGTCGAATCGACGCAACTTGCGGTTCGGGTCGAGGTTTCGGACCGCGGCGAAGGGATCGCACCGGAAACGCTCAGCCAGATCTTCGACCCATTCTTCAGCACCAAGACGGGCCAACCGCGTCAGGGAATGGGGCTGGGACTATCGGTCTCGCGAAGCTTGATCGAAGCGATGGGAGGCTCGATCGAAGTCGACAGCGAAGTCGGGCGTGGATCGAAGTTCATCGCGGTATTCCGAAAAGACTAACCTCTGCCCCCGCATCGCCGGGGCCTCTCACAACACACAATCGAATCGATGAACCTATCTCCATCCGCCCGGATCTTGATCGCCGACGACGAACCGCTGTACCTGCGGACGACGGGCGAACTGCTGCGCAAAGCGGGCTACACCTGCGTATGCGTATCCGACGCTGGCGCCGCCTTGCAAGCACTACACGAGGCTCCGTTTGATCTTATCCTTTCGGATCTGAACATGCCCGGCAATCTGAAACTGGAACTACTGCACGAGGGGCGAGGCAATTGGCCCCAAATCCCGATGATCGTGATCACCGGCGTGCCGTCGGTCCCATCGGCCATCGAAAGCGTGCGGCTGGGAATCGCCGACTATCTACTGAAGCCGGTCAAATTTGAAGATCTGCTGGGAAGCGTGCGACGCGCTCTGGCCCAATCGTCTACGACATCCCACGCCGCCGCGGTCCCCGACGGTCAACGGCCGTTAAGCGAAACGTACCCCGAGATCATTGGTCGCTGTCCGCAGATGGTCGAACTGCTGGACATCGTCGACCGCGTCGCAGCGGTCGACACCAACATCTTGATCACCGGCGAGAGCGGCACGGGGAAGGAGGTGATCGCGCGGGCGATCCATCGACACAGCCCGCGGCGCGAGAATCGATTCCAAGTGATCGATTGCACCGCGATCCCCGAATCGCTGTTCGAATCGGCACTGTTCGGCCACGTTAAAGGCTCGTTCACCGGAGCGGTCCGGGACCAGGTGGGGCTGTTGAGCCAATGCGATCACGGCACCGCGTTCTTCGACGAGCTAGGCGAATTGCCCTCCACGTCGCAGGCGAAACTGCTGCGTGCAATTCAAGAGCAGACGTTTACGCCGGTTGGGCAGAGCACACCGATCCAAGTCGACACGCGATTCATCTGCGCCACCAACCGGAATCTGGAAATGGAAGTCGCCGCGGGCCGCTTCCGCCGCGACCTCTTCTATCGGCTGGGCGTGATCCACATCGAACTGCCGCCGCTGCGAGACCGCGGCGACGACGTGCTGTTGCTGGCCGAACGGTTCTTGCCTCAACTGAAGCCAGCAAATTCGACGGTCTCGCGATTCTCCGATTCCGTCTTGCAATGCTTCCAGCAATACGACTGGCCCGGCAACATCCGCGAACTGCGAAACGCGATCGAACGCGCCACGGCGCTGGCGCGGACCGATTGTGTCGAGATCGGCGACCTTCCCGAAGCCCTCCGGCAAGCCGCTTCCGGAGGGACGCGAAAATCAGCCGACGCATCGAGCGTTTCGGCACTAAAAAATGCATCGCGAGACGAAGCGATCGATAGCGCCGAACATGCCTACCTTGCCTCGTTGCTCGAAAAACACGTGGGCAACATTTCCCAAGCCGCCCAGCAAGCGGGACTCTCGCGGCAGGGGATGCATAAACTGCTGAAGAAGCATGGCATCGCTGCTGCGGATTACCGCAGATAACAACGTTCGCCGCATGTCGGCCCGCGATGGCACCACGATTGCTCTGCAGTATGTCGTGACTATTTCTTCACGCATCACTGACAGGGACGGTGCTAATGAATATGGATCGCTGGAGCCAAAAGAACGATTGGCTAAACCAATACAACGAGATGTTAGTCGAAGAAACACACGGCCTGGTGCAGCAGCTCTGGCTGGACGCCGAGGGCGATTCGGCAGTGGTTCATGGCAGGGCAGCCTCTTATTACGCTGTCCAGTTGGCGATCCGCGCCACGCAAACATTTGGCCACCGGCACCCCGTCTTTGACGAAACGCGGTTGTCGCTGACCGTAGCCCAACGGCAGCTCAAACTGACGATCCCGCATCGTCGTCGTAAAGGCAGAGCGTCAACACAGGCCGACACTCGCCAGCGCGAGTTGACACTCGTTTCGTAGCGACCGCTGGCGACGCGGCCCGTCGGCGCGGCATGCATTGGCAGGCCGCGCTTGCGAATACCGGCCCGCGACGTGTGCGGATCAAATTCGCCACCGCTAGCGGTCAGCCGAAGCAAATCGGGTTTTCCCAAGAATTGATCTGTACGCAGCGACAAACGACTTGGTACGGTGGCTCGCAAGATCCCGCACGCAGTTCGGGAGTATGAGGTGCCCGAGAGATCTTCAAACCATACCATGACTTGATTGCAATGCGTCATCAAACTTATTCGCTTGTTGCCCTGATCGCACTTGTGGCCCTGGCCACCGGATGCCGCCAGGGCACGCCCGTCCCTAATCCGCTGACCGCGCTCACGCCTGCCAGCCGTGTACCGCCACCAGCGACGGGCAGCTACCCGATCCCCGATCGCTACTACAAAGGCCAGCCTGCAGCCGGGCAAGCCAATGCGACCGCGGGTGGATCGGAAGTAAGTTTGGCTAGCAACAATGCAGCTGTTGGCAGCGGCGCGATCGGCAGTGGCGTCGTCCAATCGTCGTTTGTCGACCGCAACAATGCGGCCGCAGCCCCAACGCCAGCCCCAACGCCAGCCCCAACGCCAACCCCAAGCGTCACGCAAAGCGGTGGCGACCTGAGCGGTTTCCGCGGCTTTGCCGAAGCGAGACCAACAACTCCCGCTTCCAACTTTGCCCCCACACCGCAACCCGCGACGACCACGTCGCAGTACGCGGGCATGCAGGACGCTCCTCCCGCTCCCGCACCGGCGATGCCATCGACCTCGCCACTGAACTGGCAAAAACCAATTCAGTAACCGCCAACCGCGTCCCCCGATCAGATCAGCCGCGATCGATCGGTCAGCTCTCGGACGACTTCCGCTTTATCGCCACGCAGCTCCAACAGATCACGTTGCCGCTGTGCCCAACTGGGGCCTCGGGCGATCCTGGAAATCTCAGCCAGTTCGTCCTCGCAGCCCAATTCTTGAGCGATCGGTTTGAGCCACTCAGCCAAGCTGTCGGCTACTTCCTTCACCGGCTGGACTTCGTAGCTGTAGGTGTTGACCAGCCCGGCATCGATTCCATAGCGAGCGGCTCGCCATTTGTTCTGCTGGACCATCATCGGATGGCAATCGAACTGGTAGGTCCCTTCGTCGATCTCATCTGACAACTGCTTGACCAGACACTGGATCAGCGCCGACAGCGCGCAGACATCATCCATGCTGCCGGGCATGTCGCAGACGCGGACCTCGACGGTGCCAAAGTTATGGTGAGGACGAACGTCCCACCAGATCTCGCGGATCGAATTGATGAATCCGGTTTCGATCATGTGGTTGACCAACCAAACGTATTCGCTCCAGTTCCGCATCAGCGTCGGCAGGCCAGCCGTCGGCAGCCCCTCCATAATTTTGGAACGGTGCGAATGCAGGCCGGTGTCGCGATCCTCCCAGTAGGGACTGCTGCAGCTGAGCGCCAGCAGGGTCGGCAAGTGCTGCATGATCCGGTCGCAGATCATCACCGCCTTGTCACCCGAATCGACACCGATGTGAACGTGCAGCCCGAAGGTCGCCATCCGCCGCGCCATCTCTTGCAGAAGGACGACCAGATTTTGATACCGCTCGGTCGGCGTGATCACCTGATCTCGCCAATGGCTGAACGGATGCGTCGATCCCCACCACAACCGCATGCCCAACGCATCAGCTGTCGATTCCAAGACCTTTGCTTTTGCGGTGAGATCCTGCCGCACTTGAGCCACGGTGTCGCAGACCCCGGTGTTGATCTCGACGCAGTTTTGCATCAATTCGGGTTTGTACTGACCGGCGAATTCGGGCGGCAGTCGGCTGATTAAATCATCCGACCGGTTGGCCAACGCAAACGTATTGGCGTCGACCAGAGCGAGTTCGATTTCGACGCCGATCGTCTTGGAATCGTTGCCGTTGAAATGCAATTTACCCATGGGCCAGCGTTCCTCTGCCGAGCGGAGTAGTTATCGATTCAGCTCCGCCGGCGCGAGACCAACGTTTTGACGACGTCGGACCGGTTGCCTGCGGAGGCCTGAACAGCAAGCATCGAATATCTAGTTTAACCGCGTGGGCAACGCCCCGCGGTTTTACTGGCCGCGCGGCCCAGTGAACTCGCCGGTCAACGTTATTCGTTTAACCGCGCGGGCATCGCCCCGCGTTTTTGCTGGCGGCACGGCCCAGTGAACTCGCCGGTCAATGTTATTAGTTTAACCGCGTGGGCAACGCCCCGCGGTTTTGCTGGCGGCACGGCCCGACGAACTCGCCAATCAATGTTCTTAGTTTAACCGCGCGGGCAACGCCCCGCGGTTTTCAGGGCCGCGCGGCCCGATGGGCTCGCGGTTTGGCGAGGAAATACAATACGGTCTTCTCAGTCGCTGCGGCGGGGATCAAAGTATTCGATCACCGTCGCTGCCAATAATCGTACACCACCGGCGATCGCCCGTTGGTCGATATCGAAATGAGGCGAATGCAGCGGCTCTTGGCCAATCTGTTCGCTGCACGTTCCCAGGCGGAACATCGCGCCGGGAAGATGCTCCAGATAATAAGAAAAGTCTTCGCTCCCCATGCTGGGACGCGGGATCGGCTCAACCGCATGCTTGCCCAGCGTTTGCCGAGCCGCGTGGGAGATGACTTCAACCAATGCGGGATCGTTGTCGACAGCCGGCGCGGAGAAGCCGAGCTCAAAGTCGATTTCGCAGCCCGTCGCCAGCGTTACCGCTTCGCTAACCTTGCCGATCGTTTCAAGTGCGGCAGCTCGCGCGCCGGAATGAAACGTCCGCAACGTTCCTTCGAGGATCGCGTTATCGGGGATCACGTTGGCCTTGTTTCCCGCGTCGAAGCGGCCGATCGAGATCACCGTCGCTTCGTGCGGATCAAACCCTCGCGATACCGATCGGTAGACAGATTGCACCCACTGCGTCGCCGCATCGATCGGGTCGATCGTCTGATGAGGCCGAGCGCCGTGCCCGCCACGGCCGCGGAACTTCGCTTTGAACATATCGCAATTGGCCGTCAGCACGCCCGGGCTGATCCCGATCCGGCCGACGCTGCGACTGGGGTCGCAATGGATCCCAATAATCGCCGCCACATCGCGCAACGCGTGGTTGCTGATCATGTAGCGGGCGCCGACGGCCGTCTCTTCGGCGGGCTGGAAGATGCCGCGAACAGCAATCGGCCAGGGGAGATGATCGCCCGCCGCCAGTTGCTTCAGAACCCGCAGCGCACCATACAGCATCGTCGTGTGAACGTCGTGACCACAAGCGTGCATCACGCCTTCACAACTGCTGTGGTAATCGACCTGCTTGGCGTCCTGGATTGGAAGCGCGTCGATGTCGGCTCGTAGCGCGAGCCGAGGAAGATCGCTCGCCGATTCGGGAGCTATTAATTCGCAGGTCAGGCCGCGCTGTTGGTCCGCAATTTTCAGCGGCAGCCCGAGCCCTTCGACCAAACGGGCGACGTGGGTCGTCGTTTCGAACTCTTCGCCCGAGAGTTCCGGGTGCTGATGCAGATAACGCCTCAGCTGGAACAGTCCCTCGAGCGATTCTTCGACGGCGACGTCAAGCGGCCCGCGCCAGGCGGCGGGCTCGTGCGATGCCTGCGATTCCACGTTGCCTCGGTTGGTTTTATTCCATCATGTCGACAACGATGTCGGAGATGGTGTCCATGGGACGCGGTGCTACGGTCAAGCCAGCACCGGTGAAGATTGCGTCCAAAGCTTCTTGAGCCTTGTTGCTGACGGTCTCGCGAGTTCCGCCGCGGACGTTGCCGGGAGCGGAATAAGCGGAAACCGGACCGCTGTAATTGCTTGCTACCAGGTGCGTAGCCAGTCCAACGAAATCGATCTTTTCGTTGATCTCTGGCAACGTGCGGTCGGCACGCTTGATCGCGTCGGCTTCGGCTTCTTCGCAGATGCCCGACAGGCGAACGGCAAAGATCTTCTCGGCATCCAAAGCGGTCAACTGTTCCAGCGTTCCAGCACCAGCGAACCAGTTGAAGGTATCGATCAAGAAACCGATGTTGTCGCCAGCTCCTTTAACCAATGGCAGGAAGCCTTCGACGTTGCGGATGAATTCGAACTGCTTGCCTTCGCTCAATTCCGATGCGGCTTGGAAGCCAACCGCCAATTGGATCTCTTGTCCGCCAAGGCATTCGGCGATCTGGTTCAATCGCTTGGTGATCGCTTCGAAGTACTCGTGGTAGGGAAGACGATCGGTCGCTGCGGGAACAACAACGCTGGCAACTTTAGCGTTCAACTTGCCCGCAACTTCCGCTGCCGGATGCAATTGAGCAACTTGAGCTGCAAACGCATCGTCGTCGGCGTCGAGGTCGACGGGGACGTCAAATCCACTGACCACGATGTCCGCAGCGTGCAGAAAACGGGCGGCGCGATCGAAGTCGCTGCGTTGAACGCGGCGGTACATGTCGCTGAGATCGATGTCCAGTCCGCGGAAGCCGTAGGTGAGTGCCAACTCGATCAATTCGCTCTGGCGACCCGAAATCCCTAAACCCTGTGCTGCGAAATTCTTGTACACAGATCTACTCCGTACCAATTCTTATCTATTAACGTTTGTTCGTGTCGCCCACCGCGGGCAGTTGTTTTTGTCGATTCAGAACGCAGAAGTATGGCAAAAAGCACGCAAAACGTATAGTGGGTTTTGGCAAATCGTTGCGGTTCGGCGTGGAGAAAGCCGGTCCGATCCCGGTTGGAGCCGAGAGCAAACCCGGTTAGGCTTGCGAATTGCAACGATTCAGCGTGTTTCGTCCTCCTCGGTCGCTCAAATTTTTGGCCACAATCGTGAAAAAGAAACTGGTCTCCACCGACTTTTCGGGCCAGATGATCATGCTGGGAACCGGAACCAGCGTCGGAGTTCCCGCCATTGGCTGCGGATGTGACGTCTGCCAGAGCTCCAATCCGAAGAATAATCGGACCCGTTGTTCGGTCATTCTAGGGCTGCCCGAGGGGAATCTGTTGATCGATACCCCACCCGATCTTCGCGAACAATTGCTCCGCGAACGGATCGGGCTGGTTCACGCGGTCGCCTACACCCACGAACACGCCGACCATTTATATGGTCTCGACGATCTCCGACTGTTCCCCTTTTATGTCGGCCATCCGATCCCGATCTACAGCGAACCGCTGGTTCAGCAACGGATCTACTCCGCCTTCGACTACGCCTTCGCCGACCGCGACGACACGCATCCCGGTGCCCGGCCGTCGCTGACGATGCTGCAGATCGGGCTGGAACCGTTTGACGTTTTGGGTTCTTCAGTGACGCCGATCCGCTTGCGTCACGGGCCGCACTTCGATGTTTTGGGCTTTCGCGTCGGCAACGTCGCCTATTGCACCGACACCAACGAGATCCCCGACGAGAGTTGGCCGCTGCTGGAAGGGCTGGATGTGCTGGTCATCGATGCCCTCCGCTACACGCCTCACGCCACCCACTTTAGCGTCGACCAAGCGATCGAAGTCGCCCGCAAAACGGGAGCCAAGCAGACCTACCTAACCCACATCTGCCACGAATTGGATCACGACATCGACGACGCCAAACTGCCGCCGGGAATCAACCTCGCCTACGACGGGATGCGAATTCCACTGACGTAACGTCGGCCCGCTCTTATCTAATGTCCCAGTGGCCGTGGCTTCAGCGGAAACACGTTGGCCCGCTCGGCGTACGCCTGCCATAGCGCCGCCAGTTCTTTGACGATCTGCGGCTGCTGCGTCGCCAGGTCGTTCTGTTCGCTGCGATCGGCGGCGATGTTGTACAGTTCCCATTGTCCCTCAGCTCCCTTGGCGACCAGTTTGTAGTCGCCGCGGCGAACCGCTCGGTTCCCTTCGTGCTCCCAGTAGATCGCTTCGCGCTGCAGCGGTCGGCCGGCAAAGGCGGGCAGCAAGCTCTTTCCCTCCATCGGTTTGATCGACTGGCCCTCGTGAAAGGTCTCGGGATAGTCCGCCTCGGCGACATCGACAGCTGTCGCCATCAGATCGATCAAATGGCCCGGCGTCTTTTCCAGCTCTCCCCGTCGGTCGATCCTGGCGGGCCAATGGACGATCATCGGCGTCGAAACACCTCCCTCGTGCGTCCAGTGTTTGTATTCGCGAAACGGCGTGTTGGAGACAGTCGCCCAGCCGCGACCGTATCCGATATAGGTGTCCGCCGGACCCGCCATGACCCCCTTGCCGACGCGGACCGGATATCCGTCGCGCGTCTGTTTGGGCTGCATGTCGGGTTGCAGATAATCGTCAGCCAATGGCGGCAGTGTCGGCTTACGTTCTCGTTGTGGCCCGATCTTGCCACGGCCGTAGTTCTCCGCGCAACCACCGTTGTCTTGCAGATAACAGATCAGCGTGTTGTCGAACTGGCCGGTCGCTTTCAGCGAAGCGATGATCCGCCCGATCCCCTGATCCATGTTGTCGATCATCGCCGCATAGACTTCCATGTTGCGAATATCCCAGTCGAGAAACTTGGTCAGCTTCCAGGCGTCGGGGATCGGCCAATTGATCGTGCTCTCCGCATCGATCACTCCCAAATCGATCATCCGCTGGTACCGAGCGTCGCGGATCGCCTGGTACCCCGCGTCGTATTTGCCTCGATATTTGGCGATGTCCTTTTCCAACGCGTGCATCGGCCAATGCGCCGCGGTGTAAGAAACGTACATGAAAAACGGCTGCCCGTCGGCTTCTTCGCGATGCTCCTCGATAAACCGCACCGCGTGGTCGCTAATCGCGTCGGTGTAATAATAGGTCTCGGGCTGGTACTGCGGGTCGGCATAAGGGGAGATCAATTGGTTGTCGCGAGTCAACGAATTGGGATCGTAGAAGCTGCCGGCGCCGTGGATTGTGCCATAGAAGCGATCAAATCCGCGCTGCCGAGGCCAGTTGTGTTTGCCCGACTCCTCTTTAGGTCGAACCGTTTTGGTCACATGCCATTTGCCCGCCATATAAGTCCGATAGCCCGCCTGCCCCAACACCTCGGCGATCGTCACACAATTCCGATTCAGGTCGCCGCGATAGCCTTCGTGCCCGCGGTCGTCCATCATGTGACCGATGCCCGCTTGATGCGGATAGAGCCCCGTCAGCAGGCTCGCTCGCGTCGGACAACACCGCGCCGTGTTATAGAACTGAGTGAACCGAATCCCATTGTCGGCCAACGCATCCAAGTTGGGCGTCGCGATCTCGCTGCCATAACAACCGATGTCGGAGTACCCCATGTCATCGGCCAGGATGTAGATAATGTTCGGCCGATCACTGGCCTTGCTCTGCTCAGCCACCACATCGCGCTGCGCCCCGGCCAACAGGATGCCGACGATCCCAGCAAACGCCACAATCCGCAAGCGACTCCTCCAACAAGTCGTCCGACGGTGCGCAAACACTCCGCGAATTCGCATCGACGTGGAAACAAACAAACGCATACCGAACCCCTTAGAGTTTTGGATCGATCGGGAGAAAGCGACGACTCGATTCCGCAATTCACTCTCGCGACTGATCGATGAGGCATACCACCCCCATCGCGCCGGCAACTCGCCACATCCCCGAGCTTCAAATGAACAGACCTCGCGACCCAATAGTGTCGTTGGTCGCAAATCACAAATCAATTCGCTGGCGTACGCAACTGCCGGGCGTTTGTTGTTGCTGGCCCTCCAACTCTTTATGATTGTGTGGCAATTCAGACCGTCGCTACCAACCTTGGCGGGGAATGCACAAGAGCCGAGGACGGGCTCCGTTTCTTGGGAACGCTCGCGCTGGCAACGATTCAAGTTGCGGGGACAACGGGCGGGGGTATTGCTTTGTTGGAGAGCGTCAATACTGGCGTCTTCGTCGTGTCGGGGCAACCCAGGATGCCTGAAGGGGCTAATGTTCGCTCTATATGAACTCTTCGTTGCCAAGGCAGAAATGCCTGCATTAGTCCAAAGCTTGACTTCCCAAGATGCAGGAAATCTTTGCTGCGCCCACAATGGATTCTCGAAATCTGAAAGATCGAATGCATAGTAAGTGTTGGCGAGAATAACTATTTGCACAATGAGGCTAGGATGTCGTATACCTTCCTTTGCTTTGACTCTCGTTCTGATTGCCAAATACGTGTTTCGTCTCGCTCTTCCTCCGAATCCGATTCTTCTTGTTCGGACAATTCGCGTGATTGCTCCTCGGCGTCTTGAAAGTCAAAGATAGATTCGTCGATTTTCAGTTCCTCGGCTGTACGACGAACCTCGTAGATTGCATCGTCAACTTCCTCGGCAGAAGACACATCATCGAGCGTTTGCTGCAGCCATAAAGCGTACGACTTCAAGAATCGTTCGCCGATAGCTCTGACGCGTTCGTCGTAGTTATCATCATTAACAAAGAGTTCAACCACTTCGCGAAAATCCGTGGGCGTTTCACATCCTTCCAGCAGCATTAAACCAATTTGACTTCCCGGAAACGCTAGCTTGGCCTTTGTTTTGAAGCACAAACTCACATACAATGAATACAGCCTATCGACATCGTCGACTTTTACTTTTCCTGGTTCAAGGGCCGCAAAAAAAGATTCGCACGCTTCGATTGCAGACAGGTCACCATCGCGCTGATCGAAGGAAAGCAATATCTCCGCCCAAAGCCGAATAGCAATCTCGGGGCGAATTACTTCTTCCATCGAGTTCCGGAGGACGAGATCGCGAACGCAGTACTTCGTGGTTCGATCACAGCGGGACATTGCATCAATGCAATCTTCCAATTTCACTCGGTTCGGATGACGTTTAACCAATTGGCCCGCGGCGAAAAGCAGGACTCCTTGATACTCGAATGACTTCAGAGCAATCTCCAAGGCATCACTGTCGCGTTTCAGCAAAGCATCAGTAAAGTCTTCAATTGCCGGGTTGTGATAGCTGACACAGTGGTAATCCTTGGTGCGGTCAATGGTCAAGAATGAGCCATCAAGCTCTTTCAAGCAGCGAACAAACGTATCGTTGAAACCGATTAAATTCTTCCCCATTTGCTTGACAAAAATTCTAAAATGGTGAGCAAGCCCGTCGACGCTCACGCTGGAACCATGCATTGCAAAAACAAGCAGCAACCATCTTGCCATTTCGCTCAATTGATTCTGATAGGCATGGTCCCAAATTTCACCGGGATCATCGAGTTTCTTGATGAACGTTTTTCCAAATTCTTGGGCTGAGAGATCACGGATGCCTGGCATTTGGCAGACAGTCTCGATAATTCGAGGATTGTAGTTCGGGTGATGGAGTGTCAATTGAGCTTGGCCAGACTTCACGAAGGCGGAGCAAACATCTGGAGCGATTTCGTAGAAGTGAAGATGGTTGACCAATATCTGAGCACGAATTTCATGATTATAGTCTTCCAGTTGTACGACTGACTTCGCTGCTTCGACGCGAGCCCGCTTGGAAAGAACTTCACTCAATTGGATGGCCTGTGAGAAGAGGCTTTCTCGGGTGGTCAACACTAAACGCTTCTTGTTTGGATTCCGTTGGCATGCTTGGATCAGAACATGCAAATCTTTGTCGTCGTTTTTGGTCATTCGATCCTGCAGATCGAGAACGCCCAGGAAATCGTCGTAGAACACAATCTGCTTCCGCTCTGGAACAAACACTTTCATTGCGTCGCGGGTTTGACTTGTCATGTACACGCCGTCCCAGCCATCTTGCAAATGCTGGGCGACAAGCAATCGCGCCGTCGTGGTTTTGCCAATGCCGGGAATTCCCGTCAGCATGCATAGCCCACTGTCACGGAGCATTTCCTCGGCACGTCGCAGCGCATCAGTTGGCACGAACATCGCGATCTGACGTTTGATCGTTTCCATTTCAAAATGGGACTGCCCATAGATTCCGTTATCGAGCAACGATTGGAGCACCGAGGTGCTGGTCAACCAGAGCTTGAAGTGGCGTTTTTCAACGTTCGGATATTTCCCAAGAAGATTGTTCAAATCCTCCGCGCTGAAGATGTCACCCGACGACGTGCAATATGGATCCAACGTCTTTACGAGCTTGTCTTTCTGAGTGGGATCCATGCTGACCGATGTTGTGACAATGTATCTGGAGGGATTCAGCTCTTTGGCTTTCGGTTTCTCCGTCCGTCCGAGACAAGATCTCAGAGCGGAAAACCCAGACCGCGCGAAGTGCTTGGCTTGAACGATCCAGCAATTACCGCATTCTGGTTTCGAGTATCGAAGGTCAATTCCTTTGTCGCGTCCAGTGCGGAAGTTCTCCAAGTGAACGCCAAACTCTTCTTGCAAAAGATCACGCGATAACTCCTCGAAATCAGTCGGCGACAGGGTTGAAAAATCATAGTTCGACATAGTTTCGGCGAAACGGTTCCGGATTAGCCAGTGCAAGTCGGGAGCGAACGACGTGCATTTCCGGCAAGGTATGGCGGGCGAGAACATTTTGGCAGCGTTTATTGGCTACCAAACATAACGAGGAATTTGAGGCGACGAAACGGGCGAAAAGGAATGTCGCGAACGGCAATTTTGGCATGGCCGAGTTGGTGCACGATCTATCGGACGCGGCACAGTATCCGTGTGGTTCGATCGAGCTGGCGTTTTACACGCGACAGGCAGACAGTGCCAGGCATAAAATACTTGCCTCGCGTTTTCGATAGCGCTCCCAAGTTTGGCTGCCCCTTTCTGCGCGTCGTGCGACACTCGTCGCTGAATGACAAGTGCGTCACGACGCGAATTTGCCCCCTTCCTGGGAGGCTTAATTGTGAAGATCTCGTGAGCCGCACGTGTCGTTGGTCGCAAATCACAAATCAATTCGCTGGCGTACGCAACTGCCGGGCGTTTGTTGTTGCTGGCCCTCCAGATCTTTATGATGGTGCAATAATTCAGGCGGCCTGTGTTAATTTGCTTCACTGAATCGGCGGGTTTGACGGAGTGCATGCCGGCCGGTTCGACGATTCGTTTGGGCGGCGAACTTACCATTTCACCAGAGAGGCTAAGGGGCTGATGAAAAACTTTCGCGTTGCTTCGGTGCAATTCAACCATCTGCCAGGCGACAAGGCGGGGAACCTGGCGATCATGCGTCCGTTTGTCGAAGCGGCGGCGGGGCAAGGTGCCGAACTGGTTTGTTTTCCCGAGTGCTGCGTGACCGGGTATTGGCATTTGCGCAAGCTGTCGAGTCAACAGTTGGCCGAATTGGCTGAACCGATTCCCGACGGACCGACCACGCAAACACTGCTCGCTTGGGCTGCCGAACATCAGATCACGATCGGAGCGGGGTTGATCGAGGTCGACGCGGCGGGTGTGCTCTACAATTCTTATGTCGTTGCGACTCCCGCCGGCGAAGTTTACTGCCACCGCAAATTGCATTGCTTTATCAGCGAGTTCATGGAGTCGGGAGATACCTACACGCTGTTCGATCTCCCCAATGGATGGCGCGTCGCCGTGCTGATCTGTTACGACAACAACATCCTCGAAAACGCGAGAGCTTGCGCGCTGGCGGGGGCTGAGGTGATCTTGGCACCGCACCAAACCGGCGGTTGCAATTCGGGAAGCCCGCAGGCGATGAGCGTGATCGATCGCCAAGTCTGGGATGCGCGAGAGACCGATCCCGAGGCGATCGAGGCCGAGATCACTGGGGACAAGGGACGCGGGTGGCTGATGCGATGGCTCCCCTCGCGAGCCCACGACAACGGCGTTTTCTATGTCTTCAGCAACGGCATCGGCCCGGACGACGACGAGGTTCGAACGGGCAACGCAATGATCCTAGATCCCTACGGCCGCGTGATCGTCGAAACGTGCAAGGCTGGCGACGATATGGTTGTCGCCGACCTCGATCCCACGCTTCGCGATCGCTGCACCGGCGTGCGTTGGATGCGTGCCCGCCGGCCCGATCTCTATAGGTCGCTAGCTCGCCGCCGCGGCGACGAACAGGATACCCGCGCCGTCCGCTTCGACAAATGATCGCAGGCCGCCAGCGCTTCCCAACGTTTCCTATTTCCGAACGCTCAGCGCCGCGGTGGTCGCCAACCGCAGCGGCGTCGTTTCTTCGTAGGTGATAAACGCTTGCGGATTGATCCGGTGGATCATCGACATCAGGCTGGGGACCATTTTCCGCGGGATGACGCTCAGATTGACTTGCACGTCGCCATCGCGTCCGCGAGCGTCGACGGTCGTCACGTAATAGCCCGCGTCGCGCATCAGTTGCGACAGTTCGGGAGTCCCCGACGGAGTCACGATTCGGACCAACGCATCGCCGATCGCCAACCAACTCTCCACGGTGCTGCCAAGCATCGTCCCGGCAGCGTATCCGCTGGCAAAGGCGATGAACTTGATCGGGCTGTCGAGATTCCCCAACACCAACGAAGCGGCGATCAGCCAGGTGAGTGCTTCAAAAAAGCCAAACATCCCCGCCAGAGTGCGGCGACCGCGAAACAGCATCGAGATACGCAAGGCTCCCAGGGAAACATCGACCAGGCGCAAAACAAAGATCAGTGCGGCACTGGCTAGCGGCACGCTGAAACTTTCGATCACTTCTTCTCCAATCTCGGATAGTCAAAAGGGTGGCGCAAGTTCCCCACAGAAATGTGCAGGAGGATTTGCAAACGGAAACGCAACAACAGGCGAAACGCTAGAGCAGACAGCAAACAGCAAGCAGAAAACAACCGCGACAGATCCTTTGGCGGACTGGCGACGGTTTCACGTCGATCGACGTGTGTTAGAGAGCATTCAAACGCGAAAGTTCAACAATCGGAGCGCACCACAACGGAGCCAGGCCGAACGACCGATGGCAGAATTGGATGCGCGAACAATTACTGTGGAAGCGTGTGAGCGGCGAAAGGTTCACGGTCCGGCGGGGACTCCGAGAACCTCTTTGTGAAAATAGAGTGTTCTTATGTTTGATTTTTGTTGTTGTATCGACAGCCCCCGCCGGTCAGCAATGCCAAATCGTTGGGGATCGATCCGATTGCAAACAATTTCTGCCTGCAGTCGCTACATTCGACGGTGAGCCACCGTTTTGGACGCCGCCAACATCAACAGCGCGGGCAATTTTGATCGGTGCGAGTGGCATCGCCCCGTCGCGACGGAGCCTTCAGCCGCGCGGGGATATTTGCTGTCGCGGTCTTCCGATCAATTGGCGATGCAGAACAGATGCCGCTCGCCGCGGATGAACAGTTCGTTGTCGATCGGCGCGGGAGTCGCGTCGACGGTTTCGTTCATCGCATTGGTCGCCACGATCTCCAGTTCCGGCGAATCCTTAATCACCACAATCCTGCCGCTGCGGCCGCTCAAGAAGACGTACCCGCCAGCAGCCACGGGGGAGGCGTAGGTGCTGTTGATCCCGGCGATCCGCGAAGCTGCGTAGTGCGGCTCGCCCGTCTTCGCGTCCAGGCAACTCAACAACCCCGACCTGCCTTTGTAGAAGTACAGCCGTCCCGAGGAGAGCAGCGGCGAGGCGATGTCGGGCGTGTTGCGGCCGAGCGACCAGACCACCTTCCTTGTCCCTTCGATATCTCCTTTGCCGTCGGGGGTGAAGGCGCCGAGATACGCGCCGCGAAAACCGCTGGCGACGTAGATCATGCCGTCCGCCGCGACCGCCGATGCACCGGGACGCATCGTTTGCCCGCCGCAACGCCACAGTTCTTCCCCCGTCTCCAGATCGTAGCTGCGAGCATACCCGTCGCCGTTCATGACGACTTGCTTTTGCCCGTCGTGCTGGACGATCAGTGGAGTCGCCCAACCGGATGGCTCCTCGCGTGCGACGTTCCAGATCGTCTGCCCGGTCAACTTATCCAACGCCATCAGCGCCGAAGGGCCTTCATGATCCCAGGGGACGATGATCTTGTTACCGGCCAGGACGGGGGAACTCCCTTCGCCAAAACCAAGTCGAGTGTTCATCTTGCCAAGGTCGTCGCGTTTCCAGACCAGTTGGCCGTCCATCGTGTAGCAATAGAGCCCGCGCGATCCGAAGTGGGCGTAGACATGTTGGCCGTCGGTGCAGGGAGATGCCGACGCAAAGCCGTTGGTCGCGTGAGTCCCTTGATGCGGACGGGCGGTGGTCGCTGTCTGCTGCCACAACAGTTTGCCGTTGGCCCGATCAAAGCACATCAGCAGAAAGTCGAGCGTCTCGGCGGGAGCGTTCGCCGCGGGAGCTGCCGTGACGACAAAGACTTGGTTCTCCCAAACGACAGGCGATCCCGAGCCTTTGCCTGGAATCGCGACTTTCCATTTCACGTTCTCCGTGTCGCTCCACTGCGTCGGCGGCGACGCGTTGGCCGCGGCACCATTCCCATCGGGTCCGCGCCAATGTCCCCAATTGTCAGCCCGAGACGTGGAGATGGCAAAAGAGAAGCTGATGGCCGTTGCGAGGAGCATCAAACGCATGAACGTATCCTGAAAGGGAGAATCGATAGGTTGATTTGCGAATTGGATTATAACCCCAACTTTTCAGGATAGGGTCGCTCCATTTTGCCTGCCGCTACGGGCGGCTTGCGTTGGCAGAGGCACTGCTGCACCGGAAGCTTCTGTTTAGAACAGCCTCACTCGCTGCGAACGATCAGGTCGCCGCGGTGCCCGATGGGCCGTGGAAGACGCACAACACGACAGCCGGTCGCTTGTAGGAGTTGATGATCCGATGCGGAACGCTGCTGTCGAAGTAGACAGCGTCGCCTTGGCGAAGCACTTCGCACTGGTCGTCGAATTCGAACTCGATCGTCCCCTGCTGCACCATCAGGAACTCTTCTCCATCGTGAGCGAGCGATTTTTCGCGAGCCACGCCCGGCGGGATCGTCAGCAGGAAAGGATCCATCGCCCGGTTGGGCCGCTTGTGAGCTAACGCTTCGTAGACCGTGGTGTTCTCGCGACTGCGGTCCCGCTCGACCAGCTTGCGTTCGTTCGCGCGAACCAAAACCAACGCCGGTTTATTGTCCAGACCAGCGACCAGGTCCGCCGTCGAAACACCGAGCGCTTCGGCGATCTTCGCCAGGGCGGGAAGCGACGGCGTGATCCGAAAGTTCTCGACTTTGGAAAGCCAGCCCGGCGTCAGACCAGCGCGCGATGCGACTTCATCGAGCGTCAAGCGACGCTCTAATCGAAAGGCGCGGATTCGTTGGGCGAGTTCGACAAGATTCATGGCGGGATGATACGCGAATCCCACCGCAATGACTACAGTCGGAAACACTCGGTTATCAACTCGACTCTCCGTCACCTAACGTCCTCAACACCCCGCACGCGATGCTTTGCTTGTGTAGGCAGATGTCAGACCAGCGGGGCAAATCGCTCGCAATCCCTTCAAATCCCAACGGTTTGATTCTGGGAAGCTCTGCAGGTCTCGCTGTGTTCTCCAGTCGCCGCGCTTGCGTCGATCGTTCATCGCTCCCATCACCTAATGCGGTCCTCTCCCGGAATTCTTGCAATCTTCATCAACCAGAAGAGCGGGCTGCTGCAAAGCACGCTACAACCTAACGATACGCTCCAGGTCGATATTGGCGGCCGATCCGTCGGCGAAGCTAGAGACTGCATCGAGGTAGGAAATTCTGCTGGTTGGGGCACGGAACTTGCGACTATTGTCGCGGCGACTGCGGCGCTCGGTCGCTCTGGATCGCCGGGCCGGAAACTTGCCTACGGACCGATGTCATATCCATCGCGAGGCGCTCAGTGCGGCGGGAGCTCACGAACCGGATCCCGGAGAGTTGACTCACAGTCACATTTTGTGCATCGTGGCGAAATAAAAAGTGTTTGCTTGCCCCATGGTGCATCGCATTGAAGCTTTGATTGCGTCGAGAGTGGTGACGGTTCATCGACTCGGTTTTACCGGCGCAGCGGATTGGACTCTCGCTTTTCCGCGACGCTCCATACGCGAACAACTCACAGACCGCAAAACACCCGCTGGAAGACCGATGACCGATCAGAACGACTCTGTTTTCTTAGAACCAGGCGATCTCGCCAAAGTAGCGCAGATCGTCCAAGACCTGGCTGCCAAGCGGATCATGATGGTCGTCGATCGGGCGGCCTACGACGCGAGCGGCGCCGCCGCGGTGTTGCAGCCGATTCTGGATGCTCTCGAAGTTTCTTGGTTCTCCGATTTTGAGTTGAATCCGAAACTTGCCGACGTTCAACGCGGCGTCGATCAAGCGCGAGCGTTTGATCCCGAGCTGGTGATTGCGTTGGGAGGAGGAACGGCGATCGATCTGGGCAAATTGATCAGTTCGCTTTCCCATCAAGACGCATCGCCTCGCGAGATCGTGACCGGGCAGGCGTCGATCGAACGTGCCGGGACGCCGCTGCTGGCAATTCCAACCACCTCGGGGACCGGCAGCGAAGCGACTCATTTTGCTGTCGCCTACGTCGGGCACGATAAATATTCGATCGCGGACCGGTCGCTGTTGCCTCGTTACACGATCGTCGATGCTCAGCTGACCTACAGCCTGCCGGCGACAATCACCGCAGCGACGGGGCTGGATGCGTTTTGCCAAGCGATCGAATCGATCTGGGCCGTGGGATCGACCGACGAATCGATTGGTTATGCCGTCGCCGCGGGCCGATTTGCGTTGCAACACCTTGTCGCCACGACTCACCGTCCCACGCCAGCAGATCGATTGGGGATGTGTCGCGCCGCGCATCTGGCGGGCCGCGCGATCAACATCAGCAAGACGACTGCTTCGCACGCCCTTTCGTATCCGTTGACCTCGCTGCACGAAATTCCGCATGGGATCGCCGTCGCGATGACGCTCAGCCCAATGCTGGCCTATAACGCTCAAGTCTCCGATTTGGACTGCACCGACCCGCGTGGTGCCGAAGCGGTCCGACGACGAATCGCGATCATCGTCGAACTGCTGGAAGCTGCCGATGTCGCCGACGCTTGCCAGCGGATCGAAGCCTTTTTTGCGGAACTCGGCTGCCCGGCGTCCCTTGCCGAAGCTGGCATTTGCGACGAGCAGGCGCTGCGACAGATCGTCGACAGCGTCAACACGCAACGGCTGTCCAATAACCCGCGCAGCGCAAGCCCCGAAACATTGCTGCAGTTGCTCAAAGGCAACCTCGCGGAAAACGAAGCCTAAAAACCTCTGCAACCTTCAACCCTCAACCGCTACGAAACTCTCATGAACAACGAAACGGCAAATCCGATTCGCCTGGTCGTCTTCGACTGGGCCGGCACCACCATCGACTTTGGCTCCCAAGCCCCCGCGGCCGCCTTCACCAGCGTCTTCGCCGCTCGGGGAATCGAAGTCAGCGGCGATGAATCGCGCGCTCCGATGGGGCTGAATAAACGCGAGCATCTGATCGCGATGCTGCGTCAACCGGAGATCGCGAAGCGATGGCGAGATGTCTATCAAAAGGATTGGACCGACGACGATATCGATGCGATGTATCACGAGTTTGTGCCGTTGCAGCTGAAGGCGATCGAGCAGTTTGCCCAGTTGGTGCCACAGCTGACCGAGACGGTTCAACAATTGCGCGACCGCAACCTGCAGATCGCGGGAACGACAGGATACTTCCGCGCGGCAGCCGAAGCGGTTGCCGAACGCGCCGCCGCGGCTGGTTTTGCCCCCGACACCAACATCTGCGCCGATGACGTTCCCCAGGGCCGCCCCGCCCCTTGGATGATCTATCGCGCGATGGAACGCTTGGGCGTCTATCCGCCAGCCGCTGTCGTCAAAGTGGGCGATACGGTCGCCGACATCCAGTCCGGCCTATCCGCCGGTTGCTGGTCGATCGGAGTCTGCGACAGCAGCAGTCTGACCGGACTTTCGGTCGAGCAATTCGCTGCGTTGACCGAAGATCAACGCAGCGATCAGCTGGCTCAAACCGCTGCGGCGTTTCGAGCTGCCGGTAGCCATGCGGTGATCGATTCGATCGCCGACCTGCCCGCGTTGATCGATACGATCAACGAACGCTCGCTGGAGTATCCGCAAGTCATCGATCCCGTCTCTGCCACGCTCTGATCGTCACACGCCGGTCCCATCCACCCCCTTCAATCACCCGAGAGCCCGCCCGATGTCTGCACTGAATCGTCCCGCATCTGTTGAAACGCTCGCCGACCGCATCGCACTTTTCGCGTCTACCAGAGTATGGCGCGTCGCGCTGTTGGTCGCTCTGATCGCCGCGATCCAACCGGCGGCCCGCGCCAACGATGTCGTGGGGCCTATCGTCGGTGCGGTCGAATCGACGACGGCGCATCTTTTGTATCGTCCCGCGGCAGCGGAAAAGCGGATGCGGTTGACGCTCCTTTCCGAAACGGGCGACGTGATCAAGACGGTCGATGCGAACAGCGAACAGGCGAACGACTACGTCGCCAAGTTTGCCGTGGCGGGACTGCAGCCCGGCACAACGTATCGCTATAAGATTGAAGAACTGACGGAAAATTCAAATCGCCAATCGAAATCAGTCGCGTTGGTGGAGGCCGATGAAAAGCATGAGTTCACAACCGCCACGCTGGCACGCGACGACAACCGCGTGAGTGTCGGATTTGTCTCGTGCGTCGATATCGAACCCAACGGGATGTGGGCCGACATGCGGAACCTGGGGATCGATACGCTCTGCCTGATGGGCGACACGCCCTACATCGATACCGCCGATCTAAAGGTCGTACGCGACCGACATCGCAAGTTCATGCAGATGGATGACCTGGCCGCCCTCGCCCGATCGACTCCGGTCGTCGGCACCTGGGACGATCACGACTTTGGCTTGAACAACGGCAACGGATTGAACATGCAAACGGGAAAGCCGGCCACGCGTCGCGGCTTTGTCGAATACCGCGCCCACTCGCAATACGGCAACGGCGGCGAAGGGGTTTATCACAAGGTCGACCTCGGAATGATCGAGGTCTTCCTGCTGGATCCGCGTTACTTTTCGCAGACCGAACCGTCGCCGGTCGATCCAAGCCAACCGACTTGTTTTGGCAAACAGCAGTGGGAATGGCTGTTGGAAGGCCTGCGGCAATCGAAGGCGCCGTTCAAGGTGCTGGCGATGGGAGCGATCTGGCAGGACAAGAAGAACCGCGAAACCGACGACATGTTCACCTATTGGTACGAACGCGACGCGCTGTTGGATTTTGTCAAACAGCAGAAGATCGGGGGCGTCGTGTTGTTGGGAGGGGACATTCACGTCGCGCGACATCTACGGCATCCGCAACGCGTCGGTTACGATCTGCACGACTTTGTGATCTCGCCCGGGCACACCCGCGTGATCACGGAACTGGACGTCTATCACCCGTCGCTGGAATGGTCGCTTGTCGAAGGCTGGCAGTTCTTGACGCTGACTGCTTCGGGAAAGGGAGACGATCGCAAACTGGTAGCTCAGTTTCGTCAGCCCGACGGAATCGTGAACCGCGAGGTCGTCATCGATCTCGAATCGGCAACGCCAATCACAACCGAAGAGAATGGCGACACGGAATCTCTGTCGCGTGAATTGCGAGCGTATTGGAGCTTCGACGGCGACCTCTCCAATGCGTCGGTCTTGGGAGATCGAATCGATGCGTCGGCGAAAAATGGAGCTGCCGTCGTCGCGGATGCTGGAATCCGCGGCGGTGCGGTTCAACTGAAGCGTTCGCAGCAACAGTTCCTCAACGTCCCTCGCAGCTTCCTCGACGAGACCTCCACCGCTCACACCGTCTCGGCTTGGTTCCGATCCGACAGCCTGCCGGCTCACGGTTCTTCAGAGCGTCAGTTTCTCTTTGAGAGCACCGCCGAAGGGGCTCCCGACGGCCAGCGCGCCTGGCACTTGTCGCTCGGTTTGCGAACGGGCGAAAATCCAGATCAGGTCAATTTGCAAGTCCATACTGTGACGCTGCAGCCGGCGGCCAAGCCCGAAGCCGCTCCGCAAGCGATCGCGCAAACGCCGTTTGGCGCGATGCTCGACCGCGACCAACTGAAAGGCCAATGGAATCATGTCGCTTTGACGTTTGATGGCCAACGGATGCAGATGTTCTTCAACGGACAAATCGCGATCGATCAACCGCTCCCCATCCCCGGGCCGGCAGCCGAATTCGGCGGCTTGATCCTCGGCGGACACCGCGCCGGCGTGGGCCGCAATTTTGATGGCGCGATCGATGAGGTGGCGATCTGGCAACGGGTCCTCTCAGCAGCTGAACTGCAATCGCTGTACGGGAACGGCAAACCGGCCAAGATCGGCCAATAGCAGGCGTTGCGGAAAACGCAGCAGGTTGCCGCGCCGCGGCACAGATTTCCCTGGGTGGAAAGATAGGCCATTTGGGTGGAATCCGAACGCGGCGCTTGCCAGGATGTCAGACAGCAAATAGCATGTGGTTTGAAGGAATGGAACCGCCAGGGTCTCTTGGTCCGATCCGACGACGCAGACGTTCAGCGAATGGCATGTGGTTTGACCCAATGGAAAACGCCCTCGCAGGGCTTCAGATTTCGATCGAGATCGCCCATGAAAAACCGCTTGCCTTCCACTTCTTTGCCTACCCCTCGTGATGGTTCTGCGGCTTTCGCCCAGGATCGAATTCCCGCCTCTCGCTTAGCCTCTCGCCCGTTCGCGTTTTCTAACAGCGACCGCCCCGCATCCGCCTTTGCGTGCGGCCATCGGTTGCCTTGAATAATCGAAGCGAGTTGCGCCGGCTTGCACATCCTTTGGAGAAAAAAACGATGAGACGAATAGGTCCGATGGCCTTCGCAACCCTTGTCATGCTGTCGCTGACAATTGGAATCCATTCAGCCCAATCGACCGCCAACGCGGCGGCTCCCGAAGGCTTTACGCCTCTGTTCAACGGCACCGATCTGTCGGGCTGGAAGGGTTTGGTTGGGAACCCCAAGACGCGAGCGGCGATGAGCGCCGACGAACTGGCCGCGGCTCAAAAGGAAGCTGACCAACTGATGCGCGACCACTGGTCGGTCGAAGATGGCGTGCTGAAGTTCGACGGTAAGGGGAAGAGCCTGTGCACCGATAAGGACTACGGCGATTTCGAAATGTACGTCGACTGGAAGATTTTGGAGGGAGGCGACAGCGGGATCTATCTGCGTGGCAGCCCCCAGATCCAGATCTGGGACACCGAGTTTGAGAACTATTTCCGCCACGGTGCCGAAAACGGTTCGGGTGCGTTGTGGAACAACCAAAAGAACCCACGTTTCCCGCTAGCCAAAGCAGACAAGCCGGTTGGCCAATGGAACAGGTTCTACATCCGCATGGTCGGCGAACGCGTGACCGTCAAGCTGAATGACACGCTGGTCTTCGACGACGTCGTGATGGAAAACATCTGGGACCGCGGCCTGCCGATCTACCCTCGCGGCCAGATCGAACTGCAGAACCATGGCAACACGCTCTACTTCCGCGACATCTCGATCCGCGAGATCCCGACCGAAGAAGCCAACGAGATCCTGGCAGCTCGCGAGCCATCCGACTTGTTCACGCCGATCTTCAATGGCAAAGACCTGACCGGATGGAAAGGTAAGTTGGACGAGCACGAAGTCATCGACGGCGCGATCGTCTGCAAGCCAGGCAAAGCGGGAACGATCTTCACCGAAAAAGAATACTCCGACTTCGTCGCTCTATTCGAATTCAAACTGCCACCGGGCGGAAACCATGGCCTGACCCTGCGTTATCCGGGCACCGGAGCGCCGCACTTGGACGGCTTGGAACTGCAGATCCTCGACGACGAAGATCCTAAATACGCCAAGCTCGACCCACGCCAATACCACGGTTCGGTCTACGGCCTGGCCGCCCCTCACCGCGGTTACCTGCGTCCGACCGGCGAATGGAACTTCCAAAAGGTGACGATGGTTGGTTCGAATGTCAAAGTCGAACTCAACGGAACGACGATCCTGGAAACCGACCTGTCGACGATCAAAGAATCGAAGGATGGCGAAGTGCCTCCGGGAGCCAAGCGTAAGAGCGGCCACTTCGGTCTGTGCGGCCACAACGATCAGGTTGCGATTCGCAACTTGCAGATCCGCGAACTGCCAGGCGAACCAGCGACGCCGCCTAGCCGCGACATCGCGATCAGCCCAACCGATGGCCCGATCAAGCTGTTCAACGGTCGCAACCTGGAAGGTTTTTACACCTGGATCCGCGACACTGCCTACGCCGATCCTCGCAAGATCTTCACCGTCAAGGATGGCATGATCCACATCACGGGCGATGGCTGGGGTGGACTGATCACCAACGATTATTACCGCGATTACCACTTGATCGTCGAATTCAAATGGGGCGAGCGAACCTGGAGCACCCGTAAGGACCGTGCTCGCGACAGCGGCGTTCTGCTGCACTGCTGGGGTCCCGATGGCGGATATGCCAAGACCTGGATGGCATCGATCGAAGCCCAGATCATCGAAGGAGGCGTCGGCGATATCTTGGTTCTCACGGGAACCGATCCCGAGACCGGGCAGGTCCTGCCGACTTCGTTGAGCGCTGAGATCACCAAGGATCGCGACGGCGAGAAGATCTGGAAGAAGGGTGGCGAGATGACCTCGCTTTCCCGCGGCCGCGTCAACTGGCTGAAACGTGATGTCGATTGGGCCGACAAGGTCGACTTCCGCGGCAAAGACGACGTCGAAAGTCCGTTCGGTGAATGGACTCGGATGGAAGTCATCGCCGATGGAGATCACTTGATCTACAAAGTCAACGGCGTTGTCATCAACGAAGCCTTCGACGCTTCGCCAAGCTTCGGCAAGCTGCTGTTGCAAACCGAGTTGGCCGAGATGTTTGTCCGCCGCTACGAACTGTGGCCACTGGGCAAAGCTCCCAACGACGAGCTGAAGCAATAATCAAAACGTTGATCGTTCATTCCGCAAAACCAGTCGCAGCCTAAGCGGCGGCTGGCCGATGGGTAAACGTCAACGGACGAGAATTCGAAACGACGCGCTGCGATCCGCAGGGCGTCGTTTTTTTGTGCGCACACTGAGATCCGTTTAACCGAGTTGCCAGCAGGGCCGCGAATCGAGCTGCACCGTTAGGCCGCACGGTCCACGCGATCACGTGATCACGCACGAGATCCCATACGCCAACGGCGTTATCGAAGGTAGCCGGTGGTCGAGCGAAGCGAGGCCACCGGAAGCTAAACGAAGATTAAAGCATTGACCGCGAAGGCGGTCACAGAACGTCCGCCATCGATGTGTGCCCGCCTTCGGGGGCAACTTGAACCGAGAATCTTAGACCGGTGGCCTCGCTTCGCTCGACCACCGGCTACCGTCTGTAACGCTTCCAGCGTTGTACCACCGGCTAACGTCTGTAAAGCCAACGGCGTCGTTATGCGATCACTTCTTTGACGACTCGGGCTGGCCGATGAGCGGTGACGATCTGTTGCTGGTTGCGGTGGGGGAAGACGACTTGTTCGTGATCGAGCCCAAACAGATGCATCACGGTCGCTTGGAAGTCGTTCGGCGTGACGATGTTTTCGACCGCGTGATGACCAAACTCATCGGTCTTGCCAAACGTCATCCCGCCGCGGACACCGCCACCGGCCATCCAGATGCTAAAGCCCTGGCCGTTGTGATCGCGGCCCGCTTTGTCCGCGGCTCCTTGCCCCTGCGTCACGGGCAGCCGGCCGATCTCGCCGCCCCAGTGGACCAGGGTGCTGTCGAGCATTCCGCGTTGGCGAAGGTCGGCGACCAACGCGGCGGTCGGTTGATCGGTCTTCTCGCAGACCGAGGTCAGGCCGCCTTTGAGATTGCTGTGATTGTCCCAAGGCTGGCCGCTGTGGAACAGCTGCACAAACCGGACGCCTCGTTCGACAAGCCGCCGAGCCAACAGGCACCGCGTGCCGTATTCGCGCGACTTGGGATTATCCAAGCCGTACATCTTGTGCGTCGCGGCGGTCTCCTGCGAGATGTCCAATGCTTCGGTCGCGGCGGTTTGCATCCGGGCGGCAAGTTCGTAGCTGGCGATCCGGGCTTCGAGATCCGATTCGCCCGGATGCGCGTCCAGATGCTGGCGATTCAGTTCTTGCAAGAAGTCGAGGTTCTGACGTTGGTAGTCTCCAGCCAGATGCGATGGCGGCTGCAGGTTGAGGATCCGCGGCTCCTTAGGTCGCAGGACCGTTCCCTGGAACATCGACGGCATAAAACCGTTGCTCCAGTTCGTTGCCCCGTCGACGGGATGGCCGCCGGGATCGGCGAGGACCATGAACGCGGGAAGGTCTTGCGTTTCGGAGCCCAGGGCGTAGGTCAGCCACGAACCAAACGTCGGCCGCCCCAAAACCGCGGGGATGCCGCCGTGGAAATAGCGGATCGAAACCTCGTGCCCATTGGCACCGGTATGCATACTGCGGATCAGGCACAGTTCATCGGCCACGCCCGCGGTGTGCGGCAGCAATTCGGACAGCTCCATCCCGCATTGGCCATGCGCCTTAAACTTGAACGGGCTGCCGAGCAGTTTTTTGCTGGCGTCGTTGACAAACGAAAAATGGATATCGCCCGAGTATTCGGTGCCGTCGTATTTGGTCAGCTCCGGCTTGGGATCGGTCAGATCCATGTGCGACGGGCCGCCGTGTTGGAACAGCGAGATCATCGCCCGAGCCCGCGGCTGGAAGTGCGTTTGCCGCGGCAACAGATCGTTGTGCGGCGTCGCCTTCAGCACCGGCGGCTTGGCCGTCGCGGTCTCTTGAGCCAGCATCCACTGCAGCGCCAGCGAACCGACGCCCATGCCGGTGCTCTGCAAAAATTGCCGTCGTGTTTTGGGAAGCATAGTCATGCGAAGCTCGCGGTTATTCGATGTACAGGAATTCGTTGGAATTGATCAGCATCTGGCAGATGTTGATTAACACCTGGCGTCCCGGTGTTTTGTCTTGCGGTGTGCCCTGAGGGTCGGCAAACAGCTGAGTCAGTTGGCGGTTGGCAAACTGCAACGCGGTTTGCATCTCGGAATCGGTTGGCGAGCGCGACAACACGATTTGCCAAGCGGCAGCGATCTGAGCTGGCAGCGGCGCGATGTCCTCCGATTTGGCGGGGCCGCCAAAATCTGCGACCGAATCGTAGACGTGCGGCTTGCCGTCGGAGGGTGTAAAGTCGAGCTTTACTTGCCAGCTGAAGGAGTCGGACGTTTCGCTGGTCAAACAATCGGTGACAAGGTCGATCGTTTCGCCGCTGGCGACAGCAAAGGTCGCGACGTCGGTAGCCGTCGAATTGTGAAACGCGTTCCAGCTGCCTCGCAGTCCGCCGGCCGAAAGGATCCGCCCGCGAACGCCATCGCCGTTTTCGCTGCTATGCTGCAGCGATCCAGAAATACTCAACTGGCCGTCGGCCGGAGCGGTCCAGCGTCGGATGGCGGGATTCTTCGGATTGCCAGGATGACCACCGGTTTTAGTCAGAAAGACCCAACCGAAACCAGGAGCTGGCACTTTGGGGCCTCCCTGATACTGCGTCCCTGTAAAGTTCGGCAACGCTTCGAAACGAGCCAGCATGCCGGTCGCTTCGTCGACTTCTCCCGTGCCGTAAGTCCAGATCGGTTTGGGGATCGCCGGCATCCACGAACTGTCGACCGCTTCGCTAGCCGCAGCGTCTTCGTTTGACGCCGACCGTTTGGCTTGTTCGGCGGCGACGGCGCGCTGCGCGACCAAGGCGGCTTGTTCGAGGATGAAGTCGCCGTTGAGCATCATCAGCGACTGGGGAGCGACGGTCGAGACCGAGCGGACGTCGCAGTTGATGCTCATCACCGGGGCGTCGAATGTCTGCAACATGCCGACCGGCTGGCTGCGTCGCGCCCGGACGTAGATGCTGCGCCGCGGCCGCTTGGCATCGACGCGGACCTGTCCGGTTTCATCTTCGGCGATATCGACGGGAGGCCCAAACCGATCGACGTCGAGATTGCCGGAGACCGACAGGATCGAATCGCGAAGGATTTCCGCGTCGACTCGCTGCAGCGACTTTCGCCAATAGTAATGGTTATCGGCATCGATCGCCTCGCGCGTCGGTTCGCGATACGACGACTGACGCCACGCTGTCGATTTCAGGATCTGACGATGCAGGTGCTTCAAACTCCAACCGTGCTGGACAAAATCGTTTGCCAACCAATCGAGCAATTCCGGATGCGTCGGTTCCCCGCCCAAGCGACCAAAGTCGCCCGGAGTCGACACGATCCCGCGACCGAAGTGATGCATCCAAATCCGATTCACGATCGCTCGCGGCGTCAGCGGATTGCTTTTGGCGTCGGTCAACCAACGAGCAAAGGCTAGCCGCCGGCCGGTCGTTGGCAATTCGGGATCGTTGCTGGGGAATTGGGCCACGGCGCCTTCGGGAGCGACGACGGTCAGCCCCGCCGGCAACACTTCCTGCTTGGGTTGGTTGAAGTCGCCGCGGTGAAACAGATGCGTGACCGGCGCGTGATTGGGCGCTTCGACCAACGCGTGGATGAACTCTTCGACAGGCTTCTTGGCTCGCATCTCGCCGATCCGTTTGTCGATTTCCTTCAGTTCCTTCGCCGCATCGGGCCGGTATTGGTACAGAACGCCAGCGGTGATGTTGACGGCGGGGTTGGCCGCCAGCAGCTTCTTCTGCTCTTCCGTCCGTTTGTCCTTGGCGGTGTTGTAGGCCTCGCGAAGCTGTGAACGCTGTGGCTCTTCAAATTTCAGCAGCTCTTCTTCAAAGACCTCTTGGATAAACGCAGCCTGCTTCTCCGCTCGCTCCTTCGCGACCAGCTTGACCTCCTCTTCGATCGCCGCTGCGGCAGCCCGATCGGCGGCGGTGTACAACGAGACCAATCGGCTCCTGGGTGCCTTCCAAGCTTTCCAGTCCAGCGCCGGTTCGAAGACCGATCGGATTGCAAAATAATCGACATGCGAAATCGGATCGTAACGGTGATCGTGGCACTGGGCGCAGTGCACGCTGGAACCCAACAGCGTGCTGCAAACGATCTGCATCGTGTCGGCGATCGTCTTGTTGCGAGCTTCGGGACTGTTGTCGCCGCTGCCAGTTCCATCGGCTGCCATCCGCAGAAAACCGGTTGCGCTCAGCAGTTCGATCTGCTCCGCAGTCCAATCGCCGTTGGCAGGCCCGGCGAGTTCATCGCCAGCGATCTGTTCGGTGATAAAGCGGTCAAACGGTTTGTCGGCGCTAAACGACCGGATCACGTAGTCGCGATACCGCCACGCCCAATCGCGACTGCTGTCCTTGACCGTGTAGCCGTCGCTGTCGGCATAGCCCGCTGCGTCCAACCAATGCCGGGCCCAGCGTTCGCCATAATGCGGCGAACGCAGCAGCTCTTCGACGAGCTGTTCGTACCAATCGGGATCGGAATGCTGCATCCATTGGTCGACTTGTTCCGCGGTCGGCGGAAGACCAATCAAGTCGTTAAACAGGCGCAGGATCGTGGTGAAGCGATCGGCGTCGGGCGAAAAGCTTAAGCCTTCGGGCATCGCGGCGGCCAACAACGCATCGATCGGCGTGCGGATCGTCCCTCGCGCTTCGGGAAGCGGCGTCTGCGGCGGCGCGATCGGTTGGTAGGCCCAGTAGTTGCGTTCCTCTTCGGTGATCGGGATCCCCGGCCCGATCTGTTCCGGTTCGGGACGCAGCGTCGCGGCGCCGCTGGCGATCCATTGTTCCAGGATCGCAATTTTGTCGTCCGATACGCGAGCTTCCCCCGGTGGCATGTCGCCGTCGCGAACGCGCGTCAGCAACAAACTCTCCTCGGGATCGCCCGGCACAAGCGCCGTTCCCGAATCGCCTCCCGATTTGATGAAGCGAACCAGTCGCAGATCGAGCCCACCTTCCAGCTCTTCGGTCGCGCCGTGGCAATCGAAACAATACTCGCGCAAGATCGGCCGAATCTGCGTTTCAAAAAACGAAGGCTCTTCAGCCCGCGCCACGCCGGAACTCAGCAGCGTCAGCGTCAGGAAAGCGGCGGCAACACGATCACAGCGAAACGGAACCCAACATGCAATCATGTCTTTTGTGCCGAAGGGGAATGGGGGGGATTTGGGGGAGGGCTGGCTCTTAAAAGAACCAGATCGATTGATTATGACCCTCGCTGAGGCATATATCAACGCCGTATCGAGCGTTGATATCAAATCCCACGCCGCTGCGAAACGGTTATTCCGCTGGAATCACCGGCAAAATGATCCGGCTAGGACGCGTTGCGTCGTGGTGGATCGTTTGCGTCGCCACGACGGTTCGGCGATGACGGTTCAACGGCTCGCCGGTGTTGGGGTTCACGTCGAAGCGAGGGAAGTTCGAACTGGAGATGTCGACGCGAATCCGATGTCCCTTTTTGAAGACGTTCGACGTCGGATACATCTTGATCGTGAATTCGTACGTCTCGCCCGGTGTCATCAGGACTTCCTTCTTCAGCGACTCGCGGAACCTTGCTCGCACGATCCCGTCGGCGATGTTCATATCAAATCCGCCCGGCCAATCGGCCGAAGGAGGATAGACATCGATCAGCTTGGCGGTGAAGTCGGTGTCGACGGCTGAGCTGGACGCGAACAAGCGAACTTCCAATTCGCCGGTGACTTCCAGATCTTCGGTCAGCGGTTCGGTTTGGAAGACCAGGACATCCTTGCGAGCCGACAGCGGAATCGGATTCTTGAAGTTCCAAATGTGGCTGCCTCCCTTTTGATCAAAAGCCCCTTGGAGCATGATGTCGTTGGCCGACGAGATGTTCCCGCCGATGTTGGGGACCGGATTCTTAGGATCGAAATCGTATTGGGTGACCGCTTCTTCGACCGCCGGCTTTTCCGTCGCGAGCCCGCCATCGGGTTGCAGATAAAAGTCGGTGTACTGTGTCCGTTCCAGGGGCCAATCCAATTCGCTTCGCCAGTAGCCGCCGTGCTGCAAGCGGCCCTTTTCATCCTTGCCGCCATCGCCGGTTCCCATCACGAAGATCCGCACGGGAGTCTTGAAGGGATCCGCTTTGCCGACGGAGTTGTCGATTCCTTTGAGCCAGTGGTCGTACCACTCGCGTCGCCACGCCCATTGATCCGCGATCGCGGCCTGCTTGCCAAACGAAACCTGTCCGTGAGCGTAACCGGCTTGTTGGCCGTGAATCCACGGTCCCATGATCATATAGACCGGGCCCTTGATCTCCGGTCGCAGCGCCTTAAATGTGGCGGTGTTGTTGCCGCCCCAAGAGTCGTACCAACCCGAGACCAGGTAGACGGGGATGTCTTTGTATTTGTGTGGCGCATCGACGATATTGTTTTGCTCCCAGAATTCGTCGTTCGGACCATTCTCCATCGCTGAGATCAACCAGTCTTCGTATTCGGGAGCCAGTCGCAGCGGAGTCATCCCGCGGCGTGTCGGCAAATTCTGCAGATAGGTATGGCGTTGAGTGGCCATCTCTTTCAACACCTTTTTGGTGCCGGGATCTTGTCCGGCGCGGCTGCCATTGCTCGCGTTCAAGAAGATCCAGTTCCAGAAACGCAACTCGAACGCACCCGCGTTGCGAATACTCTGCCGCCCCATGTTCGCCATCGCATCGACAGGAATCACTGTCTTCAGTTCCGGCGCGCCAGCCATCGCCATGGCGTGTTGGGTGCCGCCGAAATAGGACGTTCCGATCATTCCGATCTGACCGTCGCTCCAAGGTTGTTTGCCGATCCAGGCGGCGCAGTCGACGCCGTCGGGGCCATCATCGGTCAACATGTGCCAGACTCCTTCGGATGCGTAGCGTCCGCGAGTGTCTTGCGCGACGTAAACGTAACCGTGCTTTGCGTAATAAGCACCGCGCGACTTGGCTCCGTTTTTGTTGTACGGCAGACGCGACAGGATCACCGGCAACCGCTCCTCCGACGGTTTGCCATCGACCATCGGCCGATAGATGTCGGTCGCCAGACGAACGCCATCGCGCATCGGGACCATCACGTCCTTTTCCACGTGATAATCTTCGGCTGCGGCGACGAAACCGCTGGCGACCAGCAGCGCGATGATGGGGATTTGAAACATGAAACGACGATTGCATGTGAGCATGAGGGATCTCCTGAGAAGTAGCTCTTGGTGAGTCTGTTCGAGGTGGGAGGGGCGGGCGGGGAAAGGCAAGGTTGTTGCAAGTTGGTCGCCTTTCGCTCCGCGAAAGTGCGAGACTTGCAAACGCTCTTTCGCGGAGCGAAACGCGACCTATTCTAACCGCTGAGTCGCGGGAGGGGAGCGTGGCCGTAATTTGCCGGCTGGTAAGCGATCTCCAATTCGGGAGTCATCCGTTTGGTTTGCCCTTCGGACAGCGAGGTAAGGGCACGATCTAAGATCCCGCTGGTCAGCAGCGTCCGCTCAACGGGATAGGTCGGCCGGCCGGTGTGAACCATCGTTTCGATCCCTTTGAGCAACCAGGCGAAGTGCGGGTAGCGCGGCTCCCTCCGCTCGTCGAACCGCGTCGCCAACGGCTCCGTTTTGCCAGCCACTTGCAACGCAACCGACGTCCCGCGGGCGTAGGTCGGCAGCATAAAGACGGCTCCCAACAAACCGTCGGTATATTGGAACAGGAACAGCGTGGCATCGTCGCTCTGCCGCACGTCGCCGTCGCGATGCTCGATCGTGGCCAACGCGGCATCAAAAAGATCCTGGCTGATCAAACCATCGTCCAACGTCTGCCAGACCGCATCGCCTTGCAGGCATTGCACCCAGCGAACGCCCTGCTCGGCGCCGGGTCGCTGTTCGACGTGACACTGGAAAAATTCCAACGCGTGGCTGCCGTAGATATCGAGACCGGAGTAGCCGATGCCCACTGCGGCTTCGATGGGGCTGCCCGGCGGAACGGAGATCTCGGGCGTGCGGTAGCCGACCGCCATCGAAGAACCCGCCATAAAAGGAATGTTCAGTTCCACAGCGCGGTCGTACATCCATTTTGCATCTTTCCAGACCGGCCCGAGATGCTTGTCGTTGAAGACCGGGACGACCCGATCGTATTTCACAAACGTATCGGTGATCTCTTTGAAAAAGCGACGGCGAGGATAAAGATGTTGCTGTTTGTCGTTCCACGGATAATCGCCGTGCTCCCCGATGCTGATCACGCCATCGACCGGGATCGTGTTGCCCCCGACAGTGACAGCTTCTTCGATCGTTTCAAAAATTGGAAAGCCATATTTTTGAGAGAGCCCGCGAGCCATGTCCCTATCGGTGAACTGGTCGACGTACATCGAGGCGAGCGTCAAACGCGGCCCCGGTCCGCCGTCCTGTTTCCAACCTTCTAGGATCTTGCCGATCAAAACGTCGGCGTGCAAACCGTGTTCGTACGCGGTGAGGACCGCCGCCACCGATTTCGTTTTTGCCGAAGATGTTTCGGCGGTGGCGACGTTCAACCACGGGCTACTGGCGGCTGCGATCGCCGTGCTGGCTAAGAAGGCTCGACGCGTGGGCTTTGATGGAGATGGCATGATTCCACTCGTTGATTTCTGAGGCGGGAATTACTTTAACGAAATCAGGTAGGACAACAGGTCGGCGACCTGTTGGGAGGTGAGGTCGCGGACCAACAGTTCGGGCATCAGCGACTTCCGCTGCGGAACCAGTTGTTCGATATCATCGGCAGCGACGACAACAACGGTACCGGTCGCTTCGCGAAGCGTCATATGGTTGTCATCCTTGCCGATCAGCAGGCCACTTAAGACGCGGCCATCGATCGTTTCCAACAGGTAGGTCAGGTAGGGAGCATCGATTCGCTTGGAGGGTTCGAGGATGCTTTCGAGCAATTCGGCGGCGGAGAGCTTTTTGCCGATCGTTGTCAGGTCGGGCCCAACCGCCGTTCCGGCCTCTCCGATTCGGTGGCAGTTCTTGCACGATACGCCCGCGGTTTCGAAGAAGACCAATCGGCCGCGATCTGCATCGCCCGAGAGTGCAAGGATTTGATCGGTCGCAACGACATTGCCCAATCGCTCCACGCGTTGGTCCGCCGGCAGAAAGCGTTCGAAGAGATCGCGGATGCCGGCGTCGGGATGCTTGGCAGCACGAGCGATCGTCAGCGAAGCGACCGCCTCGGGGAGCGTCTTCTGCTGCAGCGACCTCATCAACAGCAGGCCGCCTTCGGTTGTCGACAACAGTTTTTCCAGCGACGCTTCCGCGTCGGTTTCCGTTTCCGCCGACTGTTCTAATTCAGCAAGTGCCGCCAGCGCATCGGATTGGCGCCGGAGCGCCGCCGCATCGGAGGACGATTCGCTTGGCGGCAGCTGATCGATCCAATCTCCGATCAACTCCAGTCCCGCCACGTCGACTTCGCTGCTGCCGATATGTGGCATCCGACCGCTGCCGAGCTTCGCCATCCGGTACCAGAGGACCGAACGGAGCGGATCGCCGGGTGTGATCACATGCGCCGAGTGGATACCAAACGTCCCCTGCGACGGTCGGGCGTCGAGCATGTTGGTTTCGGAAAGGGGAACGTCGGAATGCATCTTCGACAACACCGCTCCGCCCGCATGCTGGCGATGGCAATGGGCGCAATTGGCTTGCAGATAGGCCCGAGCTCGCGGAGCGGTTTCCGCGGACGTATCGCTTGGATCGACCAAGCTTTCGCGATCTTGGGGATCGATCGGTTTGTCGAGCAATCCGATCTCGGCCAGTCGATCCAGCTGCGAAACATGAGCGTCGCCGATATCGAGATCGCAGTTCAATTGCAGCGAATTAAAACCGAGCGGCGGACCGGACCACGAGTTGTGGCATCGCTGGCATTCAGCTCGCCCCGCAAAACGCCAGGTCTGATTTCGCAGACCGCCGGGCGATGCGGGGTCGACGATTTCGAACGCGCGTTGATCGCCATCGCTCGGGACCAACGTGGCATCGGTTTGCTGTTGGTTCCAGGCGTAGGTATACGGCAGCCAATCGATGCCATCGTAGTGCAAGATCTGCGTTTCGACGTGTTGCCGCGTC
Organism: Rosistilla oblonga; assembly: GCF_007751715.1. Lineage (NCBI taxonomy): Bacteria > Pseudomonadati > Planctomycetota > Planctomycetia > Pirellulales > Pirellulaceae > Rosistilla > Rosistilla oblonga. The sequence goes on from NZ_CP036292.1 coordinate 5,808,861, forward strand.
GCGGGGTTTCCGTGCTCCATGTCGAGCGACAGCGTTTTGACCAGGACGGTTCCCGTCGGAAATGCCCACGTCTTCGGCTTGGGCTCGATCATCTCGCTGCCGGGAACCGCGACAAACCGCTGGGCGACCGCATGATCGGCCCACGGTTGGGCGCTGATAGAATAAGGGATCACGCCAGGCATCGGAGTTTGATCGACCACGGAATCGAAGAGCCCGGTTTCGCTGAGCTTTCGCGGAAAGCGGCTCGGTTGCTCGCTGGGGCGATTGGCGACCAGACGGTGGATCGTTCCGGCCGTGTGATCCAGCAGGTACATCGCGTTGTTATTGTCTTCGCCAAACGAGACGATCCGATGCGTGGTGTCGGCTAGTTCGCGGTGCTCGACAACTTGGCCCGCTTCGAAGCGGAAGCCCCAGATTTTTCCGGTGTCGTAGTCGCCGTAGATGTGCGTGCCGCGGAGCTCGGGCAACCGCGAGCCGTGGTAGGTCAGGCCGTCGGTGATCGAAGAGGATTCGGTGTGCGAATGTTCGATCGTCGGTGGCAGGATCGGTGTCGGACCGCGTTTCCGTTCGGGGTTCGACGGGTGGGAACCTTCTAAAACCGACCAGCCGTAGTTGCCGCCGCGCTCGACACGATTAAGCATCTCCCAAAGTTCCCAGCCGACATCGCCAACCCACAGGTCGCCCGTTTCGGAATCAAAACTCATCCGCCACGGATTTCGCAAACCGTACGCCCAGACTTCGCCTCGCGCGCCGGCGAGGTCGACAAACGGGTTGTCGGGCGGGATCTGATAGTTCCGGTCTGCGGTCTGTTGGTCGACGTCGATCCGCAAAATGGAGGACAGCAAATTGCTGATGTCCTGCCCCGCGTGCTTCGGATCGGGCGGATTGGCTGGGCCCCCATCGCCGGTGGAAATGTAGAGGCAGCCGTCGGGGCCAAACTTCAGACAGCAGCCGTTGTGGCCGCCGGAGAGCCAGGTGAGCAGAGTCGTTTCGCTGGCCACGTCGATCGTCGGCGGGTCGGCGTCGGTCATCTTAAACCGAGCGACGTGAGTGCCATCGGGCTCACCGACCTTTTTGATGTAACAGACGTAGCAGTAGCGATTGGTTTCAAAATCGGGATGGAAGGTCAGCGAATAGACGCGGCTAACTCCGGGGATCGCTTTGGCCAAATCGATCACGAGATCAGCTGATTCCACATCCGACCGATTCGGAAACGAAAAGACTTTACCCCGTTCCTCGACCACAAAAATTCGGTCGCTGCCCGGGGCGGCGGTGAGCTCCAAACAGCGATTGAAGGTCAGCGACGGGAAGGCGCGCTCGGTCGTGTAGGGAAGAGGCGGTTCGGGGGAGCCCGAGATTTGCGAAGTCGTCCACGCCGCGCGAGGCTGGCTCTTTGCCAACGGTTGCTCGGCCGATGCATTCATCGGAAGCGTCGACAGCATCCCAACAACAAGCCCCCATCTGACGACAGTGGCCGCGGACTCGCGGGGCGTTCGATCCATACAAGCATTCCTTGGGGAATGAGGCGGCGGGATGTGGTGGCGCGGAGGGAGGAGAGCTGGCACCAAGATAGCGGCCCAAGCCGCGAGAGTCCAGAAAATCGTGCCACCGCGGTCTTGCAACCGTAGTCCCGCCACTCCGCTGGCGGGACGTGAGGCATTTGAACTGCAGATCCAAGACTCTCGGTGCTAAATAGAGTTCTCCCCGAACCGCAACAGAACCCGCTAACAGCAGATTCTTCGAGTCGCATCTACCCGCTGGCCAGCCGATCACGATCCCCAACCATCCACCCGTTCCAAACATGCGATCGGAATCGCAAGAGACAAGTCGGCTGGGTTAATTCACAAGCTCGACTGAAGGCTCGTGGTCGAGTTGCAGAACTCTAGTAATCGTGCCATATGCCAATTCCAAGCTGTTGCTCAAACCGGTCGTGGAGCGCGAATTGATTGCTCATTCCGTTCGCATACTGAGCGCCGATCCGAAACAGTCGTCCATTTTTTTTACGCCATGCCCAACCGGCTTGCAATGTTAATGTCCCACCGAAATCGACCTCTTCCCTGAGGTAAGCGTTGGCGGCGATGAAAGGTGCACCGAAACAGCTGGTTGGCATCACCGGAGCGTATTCAGCACCAAACTGGAGTTCCCATTTTTTGCTGATCGTCGACTTGAAGGCATAACCCGCCTCGCCGTACAACCGAAATCGCTCAGCAAAGTACCGAGAATGTCCGAGGACGAGCGATTGACGTTGAAAAAAATCTTCATTACGGAGCGCGGGAATTCTATCGATCAAACGGTCGGTGGGATGTGAACGCAAAAAGTAGACACCGAGCTTGGTTTGATGGTTGTTACGCCCAAACGAAACAGGAAACCCTACACGAATATCACTGGTGAGGAGATCGAGGGAGGCAAGGTTGGTTTGACGCATTTGTGCGGACGCTTCAAGATCGAACTGCACACCGGTAGGAGAGTAAGGATCGTCCGAACCGACGCGTAAGAATCCCCATTGGCCTCCGATCGAAGAATCGTAGATCCAGCCAAAATCATCGTTCTTAAGCAGTTCGACACTCGTTCGCGATTCTTTCGGTCCAGCGAGGTAGGGATGATAGATCAATCCCTCGGGAAGAAAGTGCCATCCCCATTGAGGCAGGACAACGAGCGGCTCAGCCACCGGCGTCGCAAAAGGGTCAAATTCATCTGCCCGCGCAAGTGGTATTGAATCGAGCAAGCATCCCCACGCAAGCGTGAGAATCAATAGCTTCACCCCCGTTGTCGGCAAGAATCCTAATGCATGCGTTTGCTCTAACCGTTGGGTTCGAATACTGCGCCGCAACTGCTGAATCCGTGTGTGCCAAGTCTTCATCAACGTCGAAAACCATTGCTTGCGGAAGGCGGTGCGTAGCTCGAGGGTGGCGATGCAAGCAATGTCGGTGCCGTTTCGGTGGGGACAAAGAGCGTGCTTTCCGCATGCTGTTTCAAAGTCCGTTCAACCCAGTGCACCAGATTCACGTCTTGCGAATCGGGCACACCTGCAGGATGTTCGTTGCGTTGGTTGACTGGGCCGCTGTCTTTGAATGCGAGCCAACTGTCACCTAATGATCGAGATGTGGGATAGATGACGACATCCGCAAAAATGATGTTCTCCTGACTCGTTGTCACCAGACTCTCGCGTGGACGGAACAGTCCGCCAACAAGAGGAATGTTTTCCATCAACGCAACTCCGTTGCCCTGTTGCTTAGAGCGAATTGCGACACGAAATCGACTGACTTCGCTGAAGTCGTGGCTTTGTGCATGGACCTGAGACTCGACGTAGTGGCGTCGAATACCTGAAGTGCTGGAGGCGTCTTCGTCGGACGATTCGACACGAGGCGAATGCGTATAGAGCAGATGAAAAGCAACACTGGTGCCGTCTGGTTGGATGACCGGGGTTAAATCGATCTCATCCCCAACGGCTACTGTCCGACGCGAGGTTTGGGTTGTCAATGCTTCAAGGTGTTTACCTGGCGCCTGCGTAACGCCTGCGGCTGACAGCAGACCGCTGCTTCCCGGGACCAACGTTTCACTTGCCCCCTGGGCTGCAATGGACAGGCCGACGCCACGCGCTTCCTGGGCCAGACCGTTGGCGACCTCTAACCCCTCTTGCAACAAAATTGCTCGCTTAGGTTGATCCAATACCGCAACTTGTTCCGGGCTAACGCGTGCTCGCTGCCGGTCGTTGGTAACGATCGTCGTCGTTTGGAGTTGCCCCATCTGCACCTTCCAACCGTGCGATGCACCACGTAGATCCCCGAGGACAGGCTCATAAAACTGTCGTCGAACATCCTCTTCGAACGCCTCGGCAAGACTTCGCAAGTGCCCGTCAAGCATTGCCACTTCGCCTCGGAGGCTTTCTTGAAGATCCAAGTATTTCTTTTCTCGCTCGTGAAGGACTCGATCCGTCAGTTGGCAAAAGGCCGCGATGCTCATCACTTCTCCCGAAATCGGATGAGCTGTGGTGGTGGAACCATCGCGTGTTTGTGAGGCTTGAAAAAGCACTCGATGGTCACGCATTTTCGCAATGGCCGCGCCGGTGGTTTGTAACGCTATACTCGCGCGTTGATAACGTACTAACGCAACCTGAACACTATTTGCCGCTGCATCGTCCCGTCCCAGTGATTGAAGGTAAGACGTGATTCGCGAGAAAGAAAAATCGGCCTCGTGAACTTCGATCGCTGGGGTGTCGGGTTCGCTGGAAGTGAAGCCCGGTATGCGAAAACCGCGAGCGCTTTGATTCTTTGGCACCGACGCTAACATCGTCATCCGGTACCGTTCGTGAAAACGCGGGAATGCGTTGGCAACCAGTCGATGGAATTCAGCAAGTACCTTTTGTCGTACGTGAGCCTTAGCGATTGCCACAAAAAAGAGTGTGCTAACGATGTCCCGCGAGTCAAATGCCTCGACTGAGATTTCGCCTTTGTTGGCGTTGTGTAGTTCGCGAAAGTTGCTGATGCACGAATCAAAAAAGAACGCTTCGGCGAAGCTGTTTGGATTTTCGGCATGTATCTGGCTGACCACGGTCCGAAACGCAAGATGAAACAGTTGCTGAGACTCCCGGGCCATGAAGCGCGCGTGATAGAGAACTTCATTGATAGCAATGTGCATGTCTTCGATGTCTTCATCGTTGGAGCCATCCAGTTGCAGAACGTGGATGCCAATCTTGACCTGTCCCACGGGTTGATCAAGCTTGTGCAGCATTCGAGTGATTGCATTGACGCCCTCCAACGGTCCTCGAAGATGCAATCGGCCCTGCCCTGCGACACCAATTTGCACATGTTGGGTGATGTCGGAGGAATTCGCGCTCGGTTCCGACATCTGGTTGTTTGTAATCACTGGCGATTCGTTGCCCCGCCTAAAAGCTTCGGCGCGAATCGCTTGCTCGTTGGCGCTGATCTGTGCGAGCGACTGATCGATCCGTTGCAACTCAGCATCCTTTGGATCAGCAGCGTTTCCGATTCCGAGCGCGGATGCCAAGGGTTCCTGAATGTTGCTGCCGGATGGCGCATCGCCGGCAAGCATTTCCCGACGAGCGAGCAATTTCTGACGCTCCGCGCTCAGCTGCTGCAATGCGGCGAATGAGGGATCGACTGGTGGCACGACCTTTTCCGGCAAGTGCCCTCGCACCAATGACATGACTTCCGCGACGTCTTGGGCATAGTAGAGAGGTACGATGCGAGTGGTGACGCCGGACGAATTCGCGGCCCCAACAGACAATGCCTGCCCAAACGCAATTGCCGATGGCAAGTATGTGCCAATGAGAACCCATTGAAGTATGCGCATCGTTTGCCCAATTTCGGCAGGGCAGCGCCAACGTACGGAATTCATGTTATTGCGTTGGGTGTTGCATGGAAAACGGTTCTCGTGCGTGATTCCATCTATATCAAATTGAAGCGTCACAATGCCTCGTAAGCTCTAAGGCTTGAATCCTTTCCACTGCAACGAACTTTGCTTATAGACGAAGCGTTTAGCGTGGCATAGGGAGATCTGTGCCAGTGTACAGAAGGACACGAACCAGGGCACTCACAAGGCTATTCAGTGTTTGGGTTCAGGCACTCTTGATAACCCGACGCGCATGAGAGACGCCTGGTGAATTCTTCGCTTACGCATCGGGTTACCGTTTCCTGAGCCGCTCCAGTTAGAAAAAGTGATTAGCCCTGGGGACGCCCACAAAATGATCGCCACTTCGGTGTCGGTCGTACTGGATGTTTGAAGTTCGGGCGCTGCGGGAAGAGCAGGCGGCTCGGTATTTCACGAGGTTGACCGCTGGAGGACTTGGAGATGTCTCGGCAAACGTGGGATGAGTTGATCGATACTGGGCAGGTGCAGATCGTGTTTTGCATCGAGCGTTGTGCCGGATTTATCCAGCACTCGTAGAGTGGACAGGGCGTCCGATGCGCGACGATATGCGAGACTTGCCCCCGCATATTTTGCACGGATTCTGGCTCGACGCACCCGCCTGGTGCGATCTGGTCGAAATCGCTGGCACAGCCCTGAGTGTCTGTAAAGAAGCCGCTCAGCGCGGGCAAGTCTTGCTTGACGCGTCAAGAACCGTCCATGCTCTTGATGGCCCGTTCGCCACAGATTTCTTGCGAGCGCCTGTCCCCACACCGCCGAATGCTTGGCCCGCGAATGACGAGAATCAACGCGAAAATGTATCGGATGATTCAAGATTGATTTTATTGGCGCGCGTTCGCGCTATTCGCGGGCAACTCTTCGTTGTCCCGCCCAAAACTGTTCGCGTGACGTGCGTCCTTGATGGCCCGTTCGCCTAGGCCATCAAGGACACGCATCAAACGATAATTCTTAGAGGTGAACTTTGGATGCCGCAGTGAGTGCGGCGTGGCGTTTGGGGCGGTCGCGGTGGATGAAAACCTTCGGGATAAGCGGCTTCAACAGGACTTTTAAGCGTGTGGGGATGCAGGGGACGCGGTAGAGTTTTTTGATCGCTTAGTTCTTGAAGTGGGTGCACGTCGGCTGTGGTGCGTGCCGGGGCACTTTAAGACGATTGAGCTGTGGGTTTGGGGAGTGTCCACAACAGGAACGTCATCCCCAACACGGCGCTGACGCCCGATCCGACCAGGATGCCGGTCTTGGCGTTGTTGAAACTATCGCCGCCAAAGGCGAGCCCTTCGATGAACAGAGCCATCGTGAAACCGATCCCCGCCAGGAAGCTGCCGGCAGCCAAGACGGACCAATTGAGTCCCTCGGGCAACCGCGCCAGGCCGCTTTTGACCGCCAGCAAACTGAACGCAAGCACGCCCAACGGCTTGCCAACAACCAAGCCCAAGATGACGGCGAGCGCCACCGGGTCGTTGACGTTGCTCAACTGAAACGCGACGCCAGCGTTAGCCAACGCAAAGATTGGGATCACCAGATAGCTACTCCATTGGTGCAGCGCCGTTTCCAAATACTCCAACGGCGAGATCGTCTCGCGCGATATCCGCTGCAGCATCCGCACCTGTTCGCCGCGTCGCACTCGCACTTCCGATTCGTCCGCTTCATACGACTTGCTGGTTTGATTGAGGTAGACGCGAAAGCGCTCGGGAACGATCGACGCTTTGGCTGGCGTCATCAGTCCCAGGATCACGCCGGCAAGCGTGGCGTGGACTCCCGATTCGTGGAATGCATACCAAGCGATCATGCCGGCGACGATGTAGGGCGGGAAACGCCGGACGCCGAGATACGAAAACAACTGCACGACACCGATAACCACCGCAGCCATGCCCAGAAAGCGAACGTCCAAGTGGTCGGTGTAGCCGATTGCGATCACGATGATCGCACCGATGTCGTCGACGATCGCCAACGATAGCAGCAGCACGCGGAGACTGTTGGGAACGCGCGATCCCAGCAGTGCCAGACAGCCGACGACAAACGCGATGTCGGTCGCCATCGGGATTCCCCAGCCGCGAACCGCAGGCTGGCCGTACTGCATCGAAAGGTAGATGCCGGCCGGAACGATCATCCCCCCCAGCGCAGCCGCTATCGGCAGCGTGGCTCGGCGGATGTCCGAGAGCGAGCCGTGAACGAGTTCGCGTTTGACCTCCAGCCCGATCACAAAAAAGAACAACGCCATCAGGCCATCGTTAATGATGTGCTGAAGCGAATGCTCAAATTGAAACGAACCAAACTGCAGATTGACTTTGGTCTTCCAAAACCCCAGATAGGTTTCGGCCCAGGGAGAATTTGCCAGCCCGATCGCCACGGCGGTGCAGATCATCAGCACGATGCCGCTAGTCGCTTCGATATGTAAGAAGCGGGCCAGCGGACGGGCGAGACGATCGATTGGTCGCCGCGGCAACAGCGGCCCGGATTGGTTTTCAGAATCGGAACCGCTGTGGTCTACTGGCAATTGTACGTGCATCAAGTCGTTAGGCTTGTCGGATTTTCGGCTGGCTGATCTCGTTCGGGTTGGAACAAGACCTCTTCGATACGTGTTCGGCTTTCGCCGCTAGGGACTTTCCAACATACCATATCTCCCACCCGGTAGCCGAGGATGGCGGTCCCGATCGGCGCTAGGACCGAAAGTTTTCCTTCGGCGATGTTCGCTTCGTCGGGATAGACCAACGTAAACGTTTCCAGTTCGTCGCAGTCGAGATCCAACAGGCGGACTGTCGACCCCATGGTGACTACATCCGGGGGAACTTTTTCGGGTTCTACGATCCGCGCCAACGCGAGTTCGCCGCGTAAATTCTTAATATTTTCCTTGTTGCAAAGCGCTTGCGTGAAGTCGCTTGCGAGCAGGCTCTCCAAGCGTTGACAGTCTTGACGAGTGACGACAATTTTTCGAACAGCCATGACCGAATCCCGGTTAGGAAGAAATACCGATGGACACATGCATTGGAAATGCAAGCGTTAGGGGCCGATACATATTTGCCCTGTCGGTCGATGACGTTGCAAGCGGCGGACCAAACCATCACTCAAACCGTCCCCGTTTTCGCCACCCGACAAAAATGCAAGTTGCATCGCAGTGGAGTGACAAACATTTTTTGTTTTTTTGTCACAGCATTTGCGGTGGAGGAAGAATCGCTAACATCCGCAGGGTCGCAACGTCGGAAATCGCGTCAACATTGGTTGTCAGTTGTCGGCTGGCGTTGGCACCGTCGAGCCCCAAAAAACGCCGCGCCAGCGGACCGCTGCGGCCATCAATTCGGGGACTTGCGGGGGCGTAACGGGAGCCATCACCGAGAGGAAACAAGCGGGGGACGGGCCCTAGAATTGAGCCCCGAAGCGAGACGCGTTAGCCTCGCACCAAGACCACGATTTGCTCGACAGCGGTCTGCAGCGAACGGGCCGCCATTTGAAAGTTGGTGTGCCCGCTGACCTCCGGCTGTATCGCCACAAACAGTTCGGTCGCCTTGCGCAGCTTGCTGAGCTTTTTCTTCGCCTGCTTTAGGTAAGCCGCGTCGTCTCCGCTGGCCAACGCCGGCCCCAGAGCGAGCATGAAATCGTAGAGGTCGCGATGGATCTCTTGCAGTTCCTCGTCGTCGACAGCTTCTTCGCAGTGCTTGAGAAACGCCCGAACCATCCAAACGTGACTCACCAAGCGATCGATCTCTGCCACGCGGGACGCCGCAGTAGCTGGTTTTTCAGGAATCGACGGGGGCAAGGAATCGTTCATACAGAAGAGGGATATGTGGGTGGGGTCGCTGTCAGATTTGCCTCCAATCACTATACTTCAACGGCGCCAGTCCGCAGACATACCGACATTAAAAAGACTTGAGGTCAACCGAATGAAGATATTTTTACCCGTTCTGTTTGCTTTGTGCACCGCGATGTGTTGGGGAATGTATGGCCCAACGATCGGTAACGCGCAAAGCAAATCGTGGTCGCCATTCAAACCTTATGTGTTTATCGGTATCGCTTACCTGGTGCTGGCGATCATCGGCGGTCTGATCGCGATGCGGTTGAAAGGGGATACGTTCTCCTATACCGGCGAACACTTTGCGCCGGCGAAGTGGGGATTCTTGGCCGGTTGCTTGGGTGCTTTGGGAGCTTTGTTCCTGACCTCTGCGATGATGACCAGCAAAGGAAACGCGTTGTTGGTGATGCCGATCGTCTTCGGTGGAGCCGTCTCGGTCACCGCACTTTATTCGACATGGCGGTTGTGGGGGCACGTTCAGATCAGCCCCGTGCTGTGGGTTGGAATCGCGATGGTGGCGGTCGGCGTCATTCTTGTGGCGACCAATACACCCCACGGTCATGCGGCCGCCAAACCCGCTCCTGCTGCAGGAGCTGTCGAACATGGGGGATCCGAGCAACCGGCACCGGCGGATGACGGTGCCGATAGCGCGGCGTCGGAAGCGACACCCGAGCTCGATCCTAATTCCTAGCCCGAAAAGCATTTAGCGTTGCGGAGTCCGTTTTGATTCATCCAGGTGCGTTGTCGATTGCGTTATCGGTCCTACATCTGTTAGTAGCGATTGCGATCTCCTTCCGAGTGATCATGCGGAAGCCACCGGTCGGAGTCGCTCTGGCATGGCTGTTTTTGGTCGCTGCGGTGCCGCTGGCAGGTGTCGGTTTTTATCTGTTAGTCGGCGAACGTCGTGTCGGCCAACGTCGGGCTCGAAAGATTGCCCGCCTGCGGATCGATTACGAACGCTTGGCGGAACTGGCGATCACCGAAGGCTTGACCGATGTCGATTGGACCACGCATCGCCGCGAGGCGGCCGCCATGGATCGGCTGGGGGTGAGCCAAGTCGGAGTGCCGACGGTCTCGGGCAGCCGAGTCGAGCTGCTCAAGGATGCCGATTCGATTCTTCGCGGGATTGCCGCCGACATCGATCAAGCTCGCAACAGCGTCTTGATGGAGTTCTATATCTGGAACCAAGGTGGCGCGGCGGAGCTGGTCTTTGAGGCTCTAAAGCGTGCCGCCCAGCGTGGCGTCTCTTGCCGGCTGCTTGTCGATAGCGTCGGCGGACGGCCGTGGTGGAAGGGTCCGCAACCGGCGGAGCTGCGCAAAGCGGGAGTCCTCTGTCGGCCGGCGCTGAAGGCAGGACTGTGGCGAACGATCTTTGCTCGCAACGACCTTCGCCTGCATCGCAAGATCGTTGTCGTCGATGGCGAGGTGGCTTGGACGGGCAGTATGAACTTGGTCGATCCCAAGTTCTTCAAACAGGATGCCGACGTTGGCCAATGGGTCGACGCGATGCTGCGTCTGCAAGGTGCCGCGGTCTCGCCGTTGGCGATGACGATGATCGGCGACTGGATGTTGGAGACCGATGAATCGGTCGATGAGATCATCCGCTGCGCCGAACTGCGGATGGTCGAACGCGAAGGAACTGGCGATATCCAAGTGATTCCTTCGGGACCGTCGGAGACCGACGACGGACTGCTGCAGATGCTGCTGGCGTTGATCAATTCAGCTCACGATGAATTGGTCTTAACCACCCCTTATTTTGTTCCCGACGATTCGATGGTCCGCGCGATTCGCGGCGCCGCCGGACGAGGCGTGAAGGTGCATCTGGTAGTACCGAACCGCGTCGATTCGATGCTGACACATTTCGCCAGCCGGTCCTACTACGATGAACTGTTAGAGGTGGGCGTGCAGATCTATCTGTACGACCAGGGCCTGTTGCACACCAAGTCGGTGACGGCCGATGGTGACATGGCGATGTTCGGAACGGTGAACCTGGACATGCGCAGCTTGTGGCTGAACTATGAAGTCTCGTTGTTCCTGTACGGCCAGGATTTGACCGGTCCGGTTCGCGACCTTCAAGGAACCTATATCGAAGCCAGCAAGCGATTGGATCCGGCGGAATGGACCAATCGGTCGCTGCGTGAACGCTTTTTAGAGAACGTCCTGCGACTGATTGGTCCGGTGTTGTAGTGCGAACGCACCGATTTAAGATCTCAGCGATGGTCGATCGCTGCAGGCGGAAAGCCTAGTGACCGACCTGGCGAATCAGATCATCGATGTCGGCCAACATCCTTGCCTCGCAACGCAAGACTCCCAGATCTTCGCCGCCAGCGTGTACCGGTTCATCGCCGGTCACGATCACTCTGCCAGCCAGCCGCTCGGAGGAGTCGGCCAGGTGCTGATAAAGATCGCGGCTGTCGCCGGTCTCGACTGCTTGGTCGACGACAATCACGTCGTAGCGATTGCCCAGCAGCCGCTGTTCGGCGGTCTGCCAGTTGTGAGCGGTTTCACAAGCGAGGCCTCGCGAGTTGACCTGCTGACGCGTTCGATCTGTCAATTCAATACTCTGATTGACTACCAACCATCCACTCATCTTCCATTCCTCGACATTGAAAGTAATCGTGCATTTGTTGCACAGCCAACCCAATAGCCGATGACTCGCTTCCACCGCAACGCCGCTTCAGGCCCCATCAACCAAACCGAAAGGCGGGCTACGCATCATTGAGCCACAGAAAGCAGGTACCCTTCGTGCAACCTATCTCTAGTTCGTCGACAGTAATCGGGCGATTTCTGAAGCCGTACCGAAAACATAGCTAACCAATAGAACCCAAGTCGACGGCGAACTGCTATTATTACAAAGCAATCCGAGGCAACGTTGGTAGATTTGGCAGAATCGGCCCGATCTGCATAACGCACCCCCACCCCGCTGCGGGTTGACGTTGACTCCCCAGCAGAGACGAAGTGCGCGGACCGCGGTGTCCTATAGTTATGCAGCGAGCGGCCACGGATCGGCGCGGATGATTGGGCGGATTGCATCCCCCTCCTCGCCCGATTGAAATAGACCGCATCCGCAACCGGCTAACCGCGGCAGAAGAGACACGCCAGTCGACATTTAAGACGCGTTGGATTCCTTTGAACACATCTCGATTGCAGATATTACTGGTCGAACATCGCGACGCCGATGCCATGCTGTTGCATCGGATGCTGCAGCACGCCCCCACGAACGGCTTTGAAGTTTGCGTCTGCAAGACCGCCGAAGCCGCGATCGATCGGCTGGGCGATCATCAATACGACGGCGTGATCATCAACTTGGATCACGAAGACCAAGATCCGTTTGAAGTCCTGCTGCGAATCCGTAATCTCGATCCACGACTTGCGATCCTGGGGATCACCGACCGCAGCGACGAATCGTTTGGTTTGCGAATGGTCGAATGCGGTGCGCAAGACGTGATCGCCAAAGAGATGCTGAACGGGCAACTGCTGTACCGCGCGATGCGATATGGAATCGCGCGGCAGCGTCAGATCAGCTGCCTCAAGACCGCCGCTCATACCGATGCGTTGACGGGGCTGGGAAATCGACGCGCCTTGGATCAAGCCCTCGACCAAGCGGTCGCCGACTTTGCTGTCGATCGCCAGCCCTTCGGTTTCTTGATTCTCGACGTCGACAATTTCAAACAGTTCAACGACCAACATGGGCATCGCGCGGGCGATTATGTGTTGAGCCAGCTGGGCAGTCTGTTGCGAACGGCGGTGACCGGCAACGATCTCTGCTCGCGCTACGGTGGCGAGGAGTTTGGGATCCTGATCCCCGCGACCTCTACCGCAAAAGCTGTCGCCAAGATGAAAGATCTACTGCAAAGAATCGCGGAACACTTCGTCGAATTCGAGGGGACTCAATACCGCGTCACGTCGAGCGCTGGTTTGACGATATCCCGCCCAAATGATACCGTTGGCAGCATCATCGAGCGCGCCGACATCGCGTTGTATCGGGCGAAATCTGATGGTCGGAACCGTGGCGATCTGAATCTTCCATTGAGCGCGGCGGTTCCCCTGTCCTGCGAGACGATCGCGGGCGGCAACCAAAAATAAAGAACGCGGCCCATCTACCAGCGGTTCGCGCCGCCGCACCGCCCTACGCAAGTTTGTCTTCGCATGCAAAAAAGTCTCTACGATTACCCGCAGTATTACGACCTCGCCTTCCGCGATGAAACCGATGACGAAGCCGACTTCATCGAGGCGGCGTGGGCCAAGTTTGGCGACGGTCCGCTGAAACATCTGCTGGAACCTGGTTGCGGCAGCGGACGCTTAGTCGTCGAACTCGCCCGCCGCGGGTACGACGTGACCGGGTTTGATCTCAGCGAACCCGCCCTCCGCTACACCCGTTCGCGACTCCGCCGCATCGATCGCACCGCCGAGGTGCTCAACGCCGACATGATCGACTTCTCGCTGCCGCGGAAATTCGACATGGCCTACTGCACGATGAACACCTTCCGGCATCTGTTGACCGAAAACGATGCCCGATCCCACTTGCAAATGGTCGCCGATCACCTGCGTCCCGGCGGACTGTATCTGTTGGGCTTTCACTTGATGCCCCCCGACGCCGACGAGGAGTGTATCGAACGCTGGCGTGGCAGCAGCGGCAAGACGTCGGTCTGCTTCACCTTGCGCGTGCTCGATTTCTGTCGTCGCACCCGGCTCGAATCGCTCCGCATCTCGATGCTAGCCAAGACGCCACGCGGCGAGATCCGCGGCCGCTCCGAATTCCAATTGCGACTCTACAAAGCCGCTCAGTTCAAGACGCTGATCGCCAAAGTCCCCGATCTGGAGTTGGTGGAGGTCTTCGATTTTGATTACGACATCGATGAACCGCAGCCTTTGGACAACGAATTAGCCGACGCCGTCTTCGTCTTCCGCCGACGCGATTCAAACGCTTAAGATCGGAACGCCCCCAGCTCGCGAACCCTTCCGACCAACCATCGGTTTTGTTCGCGCAGCGACTGGGGCTCTTCAACGCATCAAGGATCAAACATGTTTGCCAAATGGTTCCGACGCAGCCGCCGTCCGGTGGTCGATCGCACCCCCTGTCCACATTGTGGTGCGATGATTCTGGAAACGGCAACGTTTTGCCGGCACTGCGGCGCATCGGATGCTTCGGGATGGCAGGACGAAACCGAAGGCTACGCCGACGACATGGCGGACGATGATTTCGACTACGACGAGTTTTTGCAGCGCGAGTTCCCCGACGAAGCCCCACCCCGCCGCGATTTCAAATCGTTTGTGATCATCGTGCTGCTGATCTGTTTTGTCGGCGGATTGCTGCTGTCGCTGGGGATGTGAGGGTGCGCTCGGTCGGCTGAAAGCCTCAACTCCAGCGCGGCCCGTCGTTTTCGTTTAACCGCGTGGGCAACGCCCCGCGCGTCGGTGCGTAACGTACAGAAGGTGCGTTCGGTCGGCTGAAGCCTTCACTCCAGCGCGCGGCCCGTTGGGCACGCGGTTAAACGATGGGGCGGCACGTTAATCGAACTGTTGTTGGGCTTGCTCGAACAGGTGCCGGACGGCTCGGCCGCTGATCGTTGTCTTTTCGATCAACTCCTTCGCGATCCGTTCGATCGCCACCGCATGAGCTTCATCGCTTAACAGATGTTCGGTCTTGTCCAACAGTCGCCGCTGCAAGCGTTCAAATTGCCGCTGGGTCTTCGCGCGGCCTTCTAGAACACGCTCCACAGTTCGCAGATCCTGGGCGGCACCGCGCGGGCAATACCGTCCCGTGAAGCGAGCTTCGGCGACCATCCCGGCCAGCAGGATCAACGCCTCGTCTTCGATCACATCTTGCGACGCCCGGCCGCGTCCCTTCCGCAGCTCGCAAACGCCCAACCGATAGCCGCCGGTTTGCAGCGGCCCCGGAGCGATCGTCACCTTTTGAATCGGCCGGCCCAACGAGATCGCCATCACCGCATGCCCCGCCTCGTGATAGGCGGTCGCTGTCAATTCGATCGCCGCTTGGCGAGCGGCCGGGTCGGCAGGCGGTTCGTTCATCATCGTTTCCCAGACAGACCTACAGCGAACGCAGATAGGCGATCAAATCGTCGACTTCATCGTCGCTCAACTTCGGCAGCCCCGAAACCTTCTCAGGACTGTGCAAGTCGGTCAGCACACGCTCCAGCGATTTCGCTCGGCCGCTGTGCATCCAACGCACCTTGCGATAGGTGCCACGCAGCGTCGGCGTGTTGTAGCCGTCGTAATGATCCGACTTGGAACCGGTTCCCACATCGTGGATCTCGCCGTCGGTAAACTGCGGTCCGCTGTGGCAATCGGCACACGCGGCACGGCTGCTATGAAACAGTTCCTTGCCCCGCTGCGCCGCGGCCGAAAGCGTACCATCGGGCCCGATAAACGGATTCGGCGGGCTCGGCATCGTGCTCAGAAACTCGATCAACGCATCGGTTTGCGTCTGCGTCGGCTGCTTCCCCTGCATCGTCACCGTAAACGACTTCTTCATCGCATCGTCCAGATCCTCCTGCCAACCGTGCCACGTCCAAGGGCCGGTCTGCGTCAGTTCATACAACGGCAGGACAGTCTTCAACGTCATCTCGGTGCCATCGTTCCAGGTATCCATCGGTCGCGAATTGATCCCGCCGTTTTGATGGCACGAGTGACAGCTGTACCATTGATCCAGGCTATGCTGTGCGTCGTAGAAGATCGCCATCCCCTGCCGCGCGGGCGATGGAGTCGACGGCCCACCGAGATCGATCTCGCGGACAACTTGTTTCGTATTCAAGTCGACCGACTGCAGAGAGTTCTTCAGATAGTTGGCGACATAAACCGTTTGATTGTCCGATGCGATCTCCAGTCCCATCGGCCGACCGCCAACGTCGATCCGACTGAATCGATCCCGATCGCGCTGCAACCGTCGATCGATCAGATCGCCGGGCCCACCGGTCGAGACAAAAGGAAGATCGGGCAAGCGATAGACGAGCAATTCGTGTGTCCCCGACGAGGACGCAACCAAACGCTGGCCGTCGCCGCTGATCGCCAAGCCATGCGGATCGGCCACCGCCATCTCGGGCACATCCAACGAGATCGCCTCGCGATACGAAGCTCCATCCAGACGGACGCGGCCGATTCGGCTGGCCAAAATCCAACCCCGTTGAATGTTGTCGCGAGTGATTGGATTGGTGCGATAGATCATCCAAGTGAAGTAGGCGTATTGCCCGTCGGCTGATGGCGTCATGTGTCCAATGTTCACGCCGTTAGCCAACGGCTCCTCATACAGCGGTTCAGCCGTTGCGGTGTCGATGACTTCGATCTCGGCATCGCCGCTGGAACCGACAGCCAGTCGTGTTCCATCGGGCGAGAGCGTTAGATAACGCGGCCAATTCCCAACGTCGATTCGGCGGACGACCGACAGGCTGCGAAGATCGACTTGCGCGACCTGAGCCGCTGCGGTCAGTCCCACGTAAACAGTTCGGTTGTCCGGGGCGATCGCAAAACCTTGCGGATGCCCGCCGACGTGAACCGATCCGATGGCGGCAAGTTTGCCATCGCGAATCGCCAGCAGACTCAGTTCCCCCGACCACTGATTGGTCGCCAAAACCGTAGTCCCATCGGGCGTGAAGTCGATGTGTGCTGGATGGCTTCCAATCCGAAGCTCGTCGACCACACGTCCCGCGGCGGCGTCGATCAACGACACGCTGCCGGAGGTTTCGTTGGCGGTGACCAGCCACTTTCCATCGGGCGAGAGGGCCAAGTCGACGGGCGAACGATCGATCGATGGATCGATCACGTCCGCTCGAGCCGCAACCGCAGCTCCGCAACCGACAGCCAAACTCAGGTAAACCAACGTCAGCAACAAGGCTCGCGATCGAGATTGCATAAAGCGGTTCCGGTGGGATTTCGGGAAGGAAGGAGTAAAGGATCGGGGCACGGCTCCAATCCGTTTCGCGTTTCCATCGCGGAGATCAACCGGCACACGCTAGCGTCCGATTCGCCCCAATGGAAACCACCTCGACGCAGTGCATTGTATCAACCAAGGTTCCCACTGTCCGCGCCGATCCTTGCAACGAATCAACTGGGCAGTAGCAAACCGCTGCGGGGCTCGGCGGTTTGCTTGCGCCGCGCCTTGATCCGCACATAGGGAGCGATATAGCTGGCTCGGTGCGCGAACGCCCCCGGTTCGGCATCGGGCTTGGTGTGCATCGGTTCGACAAGATCTTCGATCACCATCCCGGCGCGGCAGATTCCGCCAACGATCTGTTCCCAGCGATGCAGGTATTCGATCGCGCGATCCTCCCGCAACCGCTTGGCGGCGTGCGTCTTCTCCGTCGCCGCGGGGATCGCTTGCTGCCGGTAATAGGTGTGCTGTACCGCATAATGTCCGCTAGCCGATGGGGACAGCGTCGACTGCAAACTTGTCGGTTGTTTGTGTTGGCTGATGTACAGACCGCCGGGGAGCAGCAACCGCGCGATCTCTTGAAAAACAGGAGCCACGTCGGGGACGTAACATGTGCTGACGGGATGGATGATCAGATCGAAACTGGCCGAATCCAACATCGGCAGATGCTGCATGTTCGCCTGGATCGTGCGGATCGGCAACTGATGCTCCTGCGCCGCTCGGCGATCGAGTTCCAGCATCTCGCCGCTGATATCGACCACCGTCACGTCGGCTCCCGCCTTGGCATACAACGCACTCTGCCGACCGCCGCCGGCCGCCAAGCACAACACTCGCCAACCGGCGATGCTTTTGCCCAGCCAGCCGATTCGATCGACAGTCCCCAGCGGATCGCTCAATTCCGCTTTGGTCGCCGGGCGACATAACGGCTCGCCCGCCAACGCCATCTGATCGTACGCGCGGCGGTTGTGATCGATCGCGGCATCGTGATCGTTTTGCGTCAGCCGGGACTGCGGGTCGGAATTGCTCAATTCAATCAACTTTTCTGGTGCGTGATGCGACGCTGCGCTCAGTTTTGCCCTGATTCGCTGACAAACTGCTCGATTCGAGCGATCACATCTCGGTATGATAGGGAGGCCCCGTTCTTGCGGAACCGATCATTGTCGGATCGATTCCCAAAAACGCAACTTCAAATCCGTTTGCCCTCAAATTCCAACGGAATCCCAACATGACGTACGCTCCACTTTCGACGAGCCGACCGCGCGTCGGCCGCTCTGCGATAATCAGCTGCTGCCTGCTGATGATCCTCGCCTCCTCGGCGATGCTGCAAGCCGCCGACCGTCCGAATATCTTATTCATCATCGCCGACGATCAGTCTCCGTTCGACTTGAAGTCGTACAATCCCGATTCAGCCCTGGAGACTCCCGTCCTGGATCGCTTAGCCGCCGAGGGGATGACGATCGACGGAGCGTATCACATGGGATCGTGGTCGGGCGCAGTCTGCACCCCGTCGCGGCACATGGTGATGTCGGGGCGAACGCTGTGGCATCTACCCGGCCCCAAACCGAACAAGAAGCAAAAAGCGAAAGCGGGAAACAACAAGCCGGTCGGATTCGATCACGCCCCCGCCGATCTGGCGGAGCAAACGATGGCGGCGGTCTTTAACCGCGCCGGGTACGCGACGATGCGAACCTGCAAACGGGGGAACAGTTACGAAGCGGCCAACCGCCAGTTCACGCGGCGGCACGACGCGACGAAACGTGGCGGGACGGCGGAATCCGGCAGCGCGTGGCATGCCGAACAAGTGTTGGACTATCTGAACGATCGCGAATCGGAAAAACAGACCGATCCGTTTCTGATCTACTTTGGTTTTTCGCACCCTCACGACACGCGTGACGGTACTCCCGAACTGTTGTCAAAATATGGAGCGGTCAACCACGCCGATCCCGAAACGCTACCGCCAGCCAGCGAAGATGCACCGCAACTGCCGGTCAACTATCTTCCCGAACATCCGTTCCATCACGGCCACCCGAACCTTCGCGATGAGGTCAGCGTCAGTGGCGTCTGGAAACGCCGCGACCCGACGACGATCCGCAACGAGATCGGACGCGAATTCGCCTGCAGCGAGAACATCGACATCCAGATCGGCCGCGTGTTGGAAAAGTTGGACGCGATGGGCGAACTGGACAACACCTACATCGTCTACACCGCCGACCATGGCATGGCGATTGGCCGACACGGCTTGCAGGGCAAACAAAATCTGTATCAACACACCTGGCGGGTGCCGTTGATCGTCAAAGGTCCCGGGATCAAAGCGGCCAGCCGCGCCGAGGGGAACGTCTATCTGTTGGACGTCTTGGCGACGCTGTGCGATCTGACGGGCGTCCAACCGCCGAATACCAACGAAGGAACCAGTTTTGCCCCAATCCTGAAAGGCGAACAACAGAAGATCCGCGACGTTCTCTATGGCGTCTACTGCGGTGGCACCAAGCCGGGGATGCGATGCGTCAAACAAGGGGATTGGAAACTGATCAAATACGATGTCCTCGATGGCAAGGTCCGCGAGACGCAACTGTTCAACTTGGCCGCCAATCCGCATGAATTTCTGACGCAGCATCACGCATCGTCGGTCAGCCAGTTGACGGGGACTGCCCCCACCGCGGACCAAGTGAACCTGGCCGACGACCCGCGATTTGCGGAGAAGCGGAAAGAAATGGAAGCCCTGCTGTTATCGCAGCAACAGAAGTTCGACGATCCCTACCGATTGTGGGACCAGCCGCAGAACGACTGATCCAGATTGCCAGCATCCCACCGCCAAGGCATCGTTGCCGGGGCGGTGGTGTTATAATTCGACCTTCAAAAATCACTCACCTTTCACCCCGACAGGTTCCACATCATGAGATTTCAAACTCTTGCTTCACACAAATGGTTCGTCGCAGCATCCCTGGCCAGCGCTCTGCTGGGCGGTGCGATCATGAGCGGACAACTGGGAGACCGATCGGTGGCGATCGCCGACGAAAAACCAGCAGCCAAGACACAGCTGTTGCGGCACGTGGTGCTGTTTAAGTTCAAAGAGAGTTCATCCGAGGCGGACGTTCAGAAGGTCGTCGACGAGTTCGGCAAACTGAAGAGCAAGATCCCGCAGATCTACGCCTATGAACACGGCACCGAGAACAGCCCCGAAGGGCTCGCCGACGGGTTCACCCATTGCTTTCTAGTGACCTTCAAAAGCGAAGCCGATCGCGCGGCCTACCTTCCCCACGCCGATCACCTCGCCTTTGTCGACGTGCTGAAGCCCCATTTGGACAAAGTGTTGGTCGTCGATTATTGGACCAACGAATAGGCGTCGCCCGATCGCTTGCCGCCGCTGGTCTCGCCGACCAGCGCGGCCGGCCGAAGCATTAGACCGCTTCGACCATCCCTTCGGGATTTTTGTGTTGCCAGTTCCATCCATCGCGACACATGTCCAATAGATTCCGCGTCGCCTTCCAGCCCAGTTCTCGCTCGGCACGCGACGGATCGGCATACGCGACGATCACGTCGCCGGCGCGACGGTCGACGATTTCGTAAGGCAGATCGATCCCGGTTGCTTCGCGGAACGCAGCGATCACCTGCAACACGCTCGACCCGGTTCCCGTTCCCAGATTGTACGTGAAGATCCCCTCGTCGGTGCCGACCTTCTCGACAGCTTTGACGTGCGCCAGGGCGAGGTCGACGACATGGATGTAATCGCGGATGCAGGTTCCATCGGGCGTGTCGTAATCGCCGCCGAAGACATTTAATTTCTCGTGTTTGCCCAACGCAACTTGCGTGATGAATGGCATCAGATTGTTAGGAATGCCATTGGGATCTTCGCCGATGTCGCCGCTGGGATGGGCTCCGACGGGATTGAAGTAACGCAGCAGAGCGAAGTTCCAACTGGGGTCGCTGACATAGACGTCGCGCATGATCTGCTCGGTCATCAGCTTGGTCCAACCGTACGGGCTCTCCGCTTGAGCGACCGGATGGTCCTCGGTCACAGGGCGTTGCTGCGGTTCGCCATAAACGGTGCAGGACGAACTGTAGACGAGGTTCTTGCAACCGCAGGAGCGCATCGCATCCATCAGGTTGATCGTGCCGGTGACGTTGTTCTGGTAATACTCCAACGGTTTGGCGACCGATTCACCAACCGCCTTAAAGGCTGCAAAGTGGATCACGGCATCAAAATCGGCAGCGGCCAAGACGCGGGTTAACGCATCGCGATCCAACAGGCTCAGTTCGTGGAAATCCAGCGTCTTGCCAGCCAGTTGTTGGACGCGGCGCAGCGACTCGCGTTTGCTGTTGCTCAAGTCGTCGACGACGACCAGTTCGTGCCCCGCCTGCAATAATTCCACGCAGGTGTGGCTGCCGATATAGCCTGCACCGCCGGTCACTAGAATTCGCATCCGTATCGATCCTGCCCAAGTTAAATAGGAAGTTGGTGTTGTGTCGTGATTTGCGATCGCAGCGATCATCCGGCCCCATCGTGGCTCGAAAAACAGACGTCGCCGCACTCGAGACAAATCGCTGGACGCTAAAGCTTAGGTCACAATCCCACGCTGTCCAACCAGTCGTCGCCGCGCCGCCCCGGGGCCAAATCACGGTTTCATTTGAGCTATCAGCCGCCACGCGTCAGCAGCCCGTTGTCGGGAGAACCGGACGCTAACGGCTCGTCGGTTTAAACGTTAGCCCCGGTTCCGCTGCCACGAAACCGGGGCTAACGCCCAAACGGCTAATGCAAGGAAGCTCGTTGTGAGTAAACCGACAAGCCGCTAATGCGTGGCGGCTGATTCGCGGAGACCATAGGTGACGATCGGATCTCGGATTCCCTTGACCGGTTGCGGAGCGTGAGGCTGCAGATCGTGAGTGCGCTTCAGTCGCCTGTGCGTTGCCGCGGTCAACAGCATCGTGGCGCCGACGGTTTTGGTCAGAGATTCGATTCGCGAAGCGATGTTCACCGCATCCCCGATCGCCGTGAATTCCAGCCGTTGGTTCGATCCGATACTTCCGACCAGCGCGGTTCCCGTATGGATCCCGATACCGATCCGCAGCGGCGGCATCTGCCGCGAATCAAACGTCGCGTTCAGTTCCGCCAATCGATCGATCATGCTCACCCCGGCATCGACAGCATCGTCGGCGTGTTGCGGTCGATCGTCGCCGACGCCAAACAGAGCCATAAAACCATCGCCCAGATATTTGTTGACCATCCCGTGATGTTGCGTCTCGACGACCTCGACCATCGCCGTCAGGAACTCGTTCAGCACCGCAACGACTTCGGTTGGCTCGCGTCCTTCGCTGCTGGAGGTGAAGCCGCGGATATCGACAAACATCACCGTGACCTCTCGCTCCACACCGCCCAGCCCCGGCACGCTGGCTAGGATCTGTTCGGCCGCTTGGCGACCGACGTGCAGACCAAACATCCGCCGCAGCGATTCCTTCTCTCGTAGGCCCCGTGTCATGTGGTTGAACTCTTCGATCAACGGCCCAAACTCATCGGCTCGCAACAGCCGGATGTCGGTATCCAGCTGGCCGCGGCCAACCGCTTGAGCGGCTTTCTTCAGCTCGCGGATCGGCGTTCCGTACAAGCGACCGACCAGCCACGCCGATACGAGCCCGAACAGCATCGCGATACATCCGACGGCGATCGGAAACGCCAGCCCCCGCTGCGCCTCGGGCTGCGGTACGTAGAACAACAGCAGGATCGAAACGATCGGACAGAAGACCGCCGACAGACTCCAAGCGATCCCGCGACCGCGGAGAGTCAATGGATACGCGCCCCGGATCGACGACGGCTGGTTCTTTTCAAACAACAGCGGAAACAGACACTTATGAAGAGCAAGTTCCAACGCAAAGAAGGCGTGCGTCAACGCGATCATCGCCGACACGATGATCGAAACCGTCAACAGGATCGGGACTCGAGAGTCGAGCCCGCTGTCGGCGAGGTTCAGCGGGATGACGATCATCGGAATACAAGACAGCCAAGCCAGGCTGCCGATCAAAATCATCCACCAGGGAAGATTGATCGCCAGGCGTTGAATCGATTCAAGTCGGTCGGGGGGGATCGGTAGGGCACGCTCCCGCTGACTCAGTATCGATTGAAAACGCCAGACGACGCTCCCCCAAGCAATCGTCGCCGCCGGATAGACAAGGCAATTGACCCACATGATCGAACGCAGCAGCACCGCCTGCTGAGCGTCGGAGATTAGAGGGCGGACGTGGGCGACGTTGTAAAAAATATTGAACGCGCTACCGACCAATTGAGCCGCGATGGGAATGATCGCAACAAAAATCAAGGCTTGGCGGTAGGTAATCGGACGCTGCATCTTCTCATTGAACCCAACGGCGGGGGTTTCGGGAATGTGGGGCGCCAGAAACCGTAGCTTACCTGGGATGCTCAGGTTACAATGGCGATCCCCGTCAATCTAACCCACCTCTATTTCAATCTGGAGTGCCTCGCACATGCAGCGTTCTGCTTTTATCGTTCCCCTTTTGGCGTTGGTTTGCACCTTCGCCAACGCACAAGATACCACATCGAAGTTCACCTCTTTGGTCCCCGAATCGGGACTCGAAGGCTGGCACGGGCGTCCCCATTTGGACCCCCGCAAATATGCTGACGTCGACGCGGAAAAGCTTGCTCAATGGAAGCAAGAGACCGAAGCCCACTGGTCGAACAAAGACGGCGTGCTGATCAACGACGGCCACGGCCCGTACCTGACGACCGACAAAGAATACACCGATTACGAACTGAAGCTGGAATACCGCACCGTTGCCAAAGCGGACAGCGGGATCTATCTGCGCGGCACACCGCAGGTTCAGATCTGGGACACGACCGACGAAAGCAAATTCAAACTGGGTGCCAACCTCGGCTCCGGCGCCCTCTGGAACAACTCCGCCGGCGCTCCCGGCAAAGACCCACTGGTCAAAGCCGACAAGCCGTTCGGCGAATGGAACTCGGTTCGCGTGATCCAAGTCGGTCAACGCACGACCGTCTACCTGAACGATCAATTGGTCGTCGACAACGCATTGATGGAAAACTACTGGGACCGCAGCCAACCGCTATTCCGCAGCGGCCCAATCCAACTGCAAACCCACGGCGGAGAGATCCTGTGGCGCGACGTTGCGATCCGCGAGATCGGTGCCGACGAAGCGAATCAGATCCTGGCGTCTCATGGAAACGAAGGCTTCGAATCGGTATTCGATGGCAAAACGCTGAACGGTTGGAAGGGTGCAGTCGACAACTACGAAGTCGTCGACGGCATGATCCGCTGCAAGCCAAAGCATGGCGGAACCCTGTTCACCGACAAGACCTACGGCGACTTCAAGGTCCGCGTGATGTTCCGTCTGCCTCCAGGCGGCAACAACGGCTTGGCGATTCGTTACCCCGGCGAAGGCAACCCAGCTTATTCGGGAATGACCGAACTGCAGGTTCTGGACAACACAGCTGAAAAGTATGCCAAGCTCGACGCGCGGCAATATCACGGTTCGGCTTACGGCATGGCAGCGGCAGCTCGCGGCTTCCTTCGCGACGTCGGCCAATGGAACTTCCAAGAAGTGACAGTCAAAGGACCGACGATCACTGTCGAACTCAACGGCAACAAGATCTTGGAGACCGACGTCAGCAAGGTGACCGAATTCATGGCCGATACGCCACACCCAGGTCGCGAACTCAGCAAAGGTCACTTCGGATTCGCTGGACACAACGATCCGGTCGAATTCAAAGAGATCAGCATCTTGCCACTGTAAGCTGCTTGAAGATCAATAACGCCAAACGCGTTTGATCATAAAGACAGCGACAATCGCCACGACGGAGTTTGCCATCCACACACTGTAGGGTGGCAATTCTCCGTTTTTGGCATAGTCCTGGCCGACGATGAAGATCGGAAAATAGAACAGCAGGATCGGCAGGAAGACCATTCCAAAGCTGGTCCAATAATCGGCGGTCTTGGCCATGATCGCCAACGGTGCACCGACCAGCACGAAGAAGAAACAAGAGAATCCGAACGACCAGCGTCGCCAGGGTTCGACGTGCAATCGAGTCAACCGATGGGCGCCGCCACCGATCGCTCCACGCAGCTGTGCCCCCGGCGATCCGACGATATCGCTCCATCGCCCGTTGGCTAACGCGAAACCTGTCTGAGCCGCCAACCGTTGCCGGTCGATCGACATCGCTTTCTCGCTGCGGATCGCCTCGGGACCAATCAGATACAACGGCAGATCCGCCGGTCGCGAACTGC
This sequence comes from Rosistilla oblonga, assembly GCF_007751715.1. Classification (NCBI taxonomy): domain Bacteria; kingdom Pseudomonadati; phylum Planctomycetota; class Planctomycetia; order Pirellulales; family Pirellulaceae; genus Rosistilla; species Rosistilla oblonga. Next base: position 5,834,170 of record NZ_CP036292.1, read on the forward strand.
TTGGATCACCTTTGGCGAAGGCTTTGTTCAGTGGAATCTCCGGCACGATCTCGCCGGGGAAGTGGCTGCGGAAAGCTCCGCCCCCCTCGATTCGGCTGTCGACCAACCGCAGCATCAACGTCTCCCGCTCGGCATTTAAATGCAAGCTTCCTTCGCTGGCTGTGACGGTGATCGGCAACTCGCTGCCCGAATTGTGCAGCGTGACCGTCGGCCACAACAGTCGGTGGTCCTTGACGTCTTGGACGTGGATCGAGAACCCCTTGTCCGAACTGTAGGAACGCTGGGCTTGGAGTCGTCGATAAACGATCTCTTCGAGTGAATGCAGCAGCACATGTTTGACGCCCGGCTTGCCCCAGGAGACAGCCAGATCGTTCAGCCCCACCGCGATCGGACTGAGGATCAGCCCGAAAATAAAAGCGGGCTTCATGATCGTTAGTGGCGAAATCCCGGCGGCTTTGATCGTCGCGATCTCTCCGTCGGCCGCGATCCGGCCATAGACGGCACTCACCGCAAACAGCGCCGTCGTCGGCAACGCAAACTGCAGACTCAGCGGCAGGAACAACGGCAACAGCTGCAACAAGGCAGCCGGCCCGAGCCCTTGGCGCAATAATTCGCGGGCGACGACGATCAATAAGATCAGCACCGTTAGCGAAACAATCGCAACCAGGAACACCTTCGTGATTTCCCAGAGGATATATCGGGTCAGCCGTGTCGGCATCCGGCAATCACACTTGAGGCCTTGAGAATCTAAATATTGGGCGAAGAATAGCGAATTCCGCGAAAATCGGAAACGCCGATACGCCTTTACTTCTATAGATAATCGGCCCGACCGCTGCACTCGTTGAGCCCCAATCGCAGCGGCGACGTTGCCAATCCGGTGCCGAACCCGAATTGGCGCCAGTCAGTCAAAATAGGAGGGCGAATGCTAGCGTGCTCAGTCGCCCGTTTCGACCTCGGCACGCGTCAGAATGCTATCACTATTGCGATCCAAGCGATCGAAGGTTGCATGCAATTGAGCGGGCGTTTGCTTGCGAGTGATCTTGCCATCGCCATCGATATCGATCCGCTCGAAGACTCGCAAGCGGGTGTTTCGACGCACCTCATCGGCCGCCCGCTGGCGCATCGTCGCCGCGTCCAGCTTCACTTCGCCACGCGGCACCGCGTAATGGAAGTACCCGATCATCATCTCGTCCCAAGTCTGATCGCCCCAGCGAACTGTTGCTGTCGGATCGGGATTATTCAGGTTCTTGGAACTGTTATCAAACGCGGCGGTGCACAACATCTGCGATCCCGCGTCGATCGACATCGGATTGTCGAACAGATAAAACGTCTGCCAATTGAAGTCGTACGCGGGAATGTCCAACAACGTGCTGCGATCCCCGCTGGGGTCGATCAATTCGTAACGGAACGCCTTGCCGCGCAGATGCATGTGGGGACTGAAGCCCAGCAGTTGGCTGTCGGGCAGATCGCGTTGGACCGCCGTGACGGTGTAGTTATCGTCGCCGGGCGGAATGTTCAAACGAGGCTGCACCGCGCTGGTGGTGACGATCTCGTGAGTCACCTCTGCATCGTCGGCAAAGATCATCCCCAGTCGGCTGTGATCGATCTGCGGCGACCCGATCGGCGTGTAGTGGACCTGGAATATCAGCTCGCTGCCGGCGGGAATCTTTTTAGCCCAGCCCTTGGGAATCGGTTCGATCCGTGTGCCGGGAACATATCCGACCAAGTAGCCTCGCTCTGCATTGAGCCGCTTCGTCCCGTCTTTGTCGCGAGCGAAAGCCAAGATGTGATGGACCACTTCGCGATTGCCGGGCTGTAGTTCGGCATAACGCAGCCATTTGTCTTCGGTGAAACCTGGATCGACTCGGAAATATTGATACTTCACAGCCCCATCGGCTGGAACCTCGAAAGGCTCGGGGCTGACGTTCACGACCATGTCGGGCTCTTTGGGCAGCAGCCAGCCGGGAGTGTATTGAATCGGCTCGGGAAGATTCGCCAGATCGCCCGCCGGAGCCCCCGCGTCGGCCCAATCGTACAGCGTCTGTTTGTCCTCGTCGGACATCGAGCGATCGTTTGCAAACGAACCGTGCGCGGGATCGGCGTGCCATGGAGGCATCCGTCCGCCGCGAACGGTTTCAGCGATCATGTCGGCCCAGCCGGAGACCTCATCGTAATCGGTCAACGCAAACGGCGCGATCTCTCCCTCGCGATGGCACTCGACGCAGTGCTTCTGCAGGATCCGCGAAACCTGATTGCCAAAAGTGACCTTCGAATCGCTGTCGGCTTTCTTTTGACGGCCGATGATACATCCAATCGATCGCGTCACCGGCGTCTTGATCGGCCGATCGGCCAGTCGATCGTCGATCGCATTTTTGAGATCGAAGCTGCGAGGGAAATCGCGGGCGTAACCGATCCCGTATTGGTCGTCGACGCGTCCCCAATAGATGACCTTTCGCTCGCGGTCCAACAGGAAGACTTCCGGCGTCCGCTCGGCAGCCAGTCGATCGGCGATCCGATTCCCGGCGTCTTTGAGCACGGGAAACGTCAACTTGTGATCGCGAGCAAAGGCGGCGATCTCAGCGATCGAATCCTGCGTGTTGCTCATCACCGCGACAAAGCCGACACCGCGGGAAGCGTATTCTTTTTCGAGCTCGACCAACCGCGTCGCATACAGTTTTGCCAGCGGACACTGCGTCCCCAGGAACGCGACGACTAACAGTTGCGGCTGGTCAAAGTCTTCGAGTTGCCAACGCCGGCCACGAAAATCGTCGGCATCGATCTGAGACAGCTGCGTCCCTAGATGCCCAGCCAACGAATCGGCAGCGGAGAGTGGAGAGGCGATTGAAGCAACGACCAATACAGTAGCAACGAGCGAGCGAAGCACGACGAGCAACCCTTCCGTTTGAGGAAACCTATCCCTGGTCTACCGCCGAGCGAACCGGCGGTCACAGTCACGCATCCAATGATACGCAATTTGAGGGGAAACATCTCGCCTTCACGACGCAGATTTCAAGAATTGCCTCCCCAACGCTCCCACCAGCCGCAGAGCGGCGATCGCATAAAGCCTGGCGCGCAAGCCCCAGGCCCCCGCAAAACACACGACACAAACCATCCAATCACGCCCACCACAAAATCACACTCCCACCAGCCGCAGAGCGGCGATCGCATAAAGCCTGGCGGCGCAAGCCCCAGGCCCCCGCAAAACACACGACACAAACCATCCAATCACGCCCACCACCAATCACACTCCTACCAGCTGCGGAGCGGCGATCGCATATAGCCTGGCGGCGCAAGGCCCCAGGCCTGCTTGATTGGCAGAATGATCGGGGCAGAATGATGCCATCCCTGCCCAACACGGGTGACTCACACCGTTGGCAGATAGATCTGTCGAGCTTCGTCCATCGGGCTCGTCCGATGACGATGTCAACGAGCCCGCGACTCTGTGAACTCGGTGGCCTCTGTGGCTTCAAACGCCGCGGCGAACCGGGCGGTTGGGTGCGCTCGGTCGGCTGAAGCCTTCACTCCAGCGCGGCCCGATGGGCACGCGGTTAAACGATGACGCGATCGTCGGGTTTTGTTTAACCGCGTAGCCAACGCCCCGCGTGTCGGGATGCAACTTCGAGAGATGCGCTAGGTCGGCTGAAGACTGTCTCGGTTTGAAGCCCAACCGCCGCTACGTCGGTTTCCGCAACAGCTAGTCGTTTCCTGGCCCTGAGCGGCCGCGAATGATTGATCGTTGAACGCCAGTGCTCTGCCGGCAACTAAGGATCGCATAGACGACAGCGGTGCCACCCTCTGCCCGGTAATATATCGCGAAGGGAAACTTACGGCTGAACGCACAGCCTAACCCAAAACGCGTTCCGTGGCTTCCGGCGGTAGTTCTCAAACCAACAAGATCTTCCTGAATCCGAGCGACAAAATGATCGCCCCAACCGTCACTTTTGTTGTTGAGAAACTGCGCCGCGCGATAGATGTCATCAACCGCTTCAGGTCGAAGGTGGACGTCCATCGAGCCTCCGCCTGACTTCTTCGATGGCGTCGTCGAGCGGCAGTGAAGGCCCCGTCGACGGATTCGTTAGTCGCTGCGACAGAACCTCGCCGTGCCAGGCTGGTACTTCTAGTAAATCTTCGCCGAGCAAAGCCTGCCACAGCACTTCGAATGCCTCTCGACGCTCCTCCCCAGAAAGTCCGTCAATCAGTGTTCGTACTGTCATCTGCAAGGTCCTCCCTAGCCCAGAATAGCGTTCAAGGCAGCGCGTCGCAAGCTTCGGCAACGACAGCTATGCACCACGGATACGGCATATCCATCAGCGGGCGTCAGCAACAATCTCGCTGTCAATAAAGAAGAGCATTGGGGACAGAGCAGAAGAGCATTGGGGACAGAGCATGTTATCGGGTTGGCACAACCCGATGGCTTTCTGTGCGGGGCGGTGGGTAGCGACTTCCCTCGAAAATGAAGACTGTCTCGATTTTGGCCCGACCAGGAATAGCCGACTTCGACAACAGAACTTTCCAATGTCCTCGCATTCGGGGCTCTCCCACCAGCCGCGGAGCGGCGGTCGCATATAGCCTGGCGGCGCAAGCCCCAGGCCTGCTTGGTTGGCAGAATGATTGGGGCAGAATGATGCCATCTCCTCGCCAATGAACCTGGCTGTCCTACACGGGTGACTCACACCGGTGGCAGATAGATCTGTCGAGCTTCGTCCATCGGGCTCGTCCGATGACGATGTCAACGAGCCCGCGACTCTGTGAACTCGGTGGCCTCTGTGGCTTCAAACGCCGCGGCGAACCGGGCGGTTGGGTGCGCTCGGTCGGTTGAAGCCTCGACTCCAGCGCGCGGCCCGCAGCTCCGTGTTCAATCCATTGTTATGTCGTGGACTAGGGGCCCCAAACATTGGCACTCGCGGCATCAAAAAAATCGACCTTCAGAGTTCTCTTGCCCTGACGGTTATCCCGGAGCAGATTCGCTCTACGTACGATCTGTTTGTTTGTAGCAGAGTCAGGATCACCGTAGATTCCTACGTAAACTTGCTCAAGTTTACCACGCTCAATCAGCTTGAGGTAATGTTCATCGTTCGCAGCTAGAGAATGCCCGTATATGAACAAGCATTTTTGAATGGACTGAAAACTACGGTATGCCTTAGCGAGGTAATCACTATGCCTAATCCGCAGAAGTTTTTCATCAGAAGTACCTTCTGCGACAAAGAGTGGAAAGAAATCGTTGTGGAGTGCCTTGCGAGTTTGCTCGATCAAACGTACGCCTGTACGACGCCAAGTGTATTTTTGAATTTCTAATCCAGAATCAAAAACGTGCAATGCACCATGCAGGAACCAGGTGTTCTGGCCATGTGACTGTCCGGGTTCCCAAATCACGTAGCCTGATTCCGTGTCAAAGTCGATGTCGTCCTGTGACGTCCGAAATCCGTCGTCAGAATTTACGCTGTCTGGATTTTCATGATGCATTTGCGCCCAATAAAGCAGCAGGTCGTAGTTGAAAGTGTATATGGTCGTGAAATGGCTTAAGAACTGCTGGCATGCTTGGTATTCTGATGCTGAAAGATCGGATGGCCGTTCTGGGTGACTCTTCGCAATGGTTTGGACTAGTAGTTCCTTAAGCGCATTCGCATCCTCACGCATTTGAACAGCAGCATCAGGCCCGATCCCGTATACATCTGCGACTGCTGCTGTATCGTTGAGTGCACGAATAACTTTTTCGAAGTCAGAAGTTGAAAGCGAGTCAAACGCATCACGTGCCGATTGCGAAACTAGCGCAAAGTCCGCCTGTGTGAACAGCTTGCCATAGACAAAGATGTCTGGGCGACAGGCAATACTAAAGCCGTTGCCCAGCAAGAGGTGTCGTTTGGAAAAGTGATCAGTCGCGGCAATAGCTTTAGCGAAGGTGATTGGTTGCATATTACCTCGCAAAATTATTGAGGAGTGACATGAGCATGTTTCTCAGCAAAACGATCGTGCGATAACAGGTGGCGTGCTTACAGATCGTTTATACGTCAGCGACTGATCGCCTCACCAGCAGAACACGCTTCACTCGCAACTTGCCGACCACCACCGTTGTGACCGGGATCGTTTTATCACATCGGGGAGCGGTGTCAACTTTGGTTCCTTCCCGGACAGTGCATGGCTTGAGCTGACGGCAGGGCTTGTTGAGACCGCCGCCTTGCCGCATCCCAAACCGTTGTGCTGTACTCAAATCGTGTTGCTGAAGAAGGCCCGACGAAACCGTGACTCTGTGAACTCGATGGCTTCAAACGCCGCCGCGAACCGGGCGGTTGGGTGCGCTCGGTCGGCTGAAGCCTTGACTCCAGCGCGGCCCGTTGGGCACGCGGTTAAACGATGGCGTGATCGTTGGGTTTCGTTTAACCGCGTGGGCAACGCCCCGCGCGTTGGTATGCAGCGTCGAGAGATGCGCTCGGTCGGCTGAAGCCTTGACTCCAGCGCGGGTTAGGCTGGCTCGTCGACTAAGAAGACGGTGAGTGTTCGGCAGCCGTGGGCGCCTAGGACCAGCGACTGTTCGATGTCGGCGGTCTTCGATGGGCCGGCGATGAAGACGCCAAAGGGTGTCTCGGGTTGGCCGATCCGTTCGTACGCTTGGTGCATGTTGCTGATGATCGAATGCCGCGATACGACCAGCGCCAAGTGCTGAGTGATGAACAGCGAAGCGCGATGCCGGATGTCGCGGTCGGTGATCCACATCGCCCCGTTTTCGGCGACGCCAAACTCGGCTCGAGCGATCAGGAAATCGAGACTGCTCAAATCGTGCGGGTCTTCGATCTCTTGCAAGTTGACGTTGCCGGGGATCTCGTCGCCGACCAGCGAACAACGGCGTGCCGCGTCGCGGTAGACCTCGTCCTGTTCCAGCTTGTTCAGCGCCTCCTGCATCGAACCAACCTGCAGACACAATCCTCCGACCGCTTCAACAGTTCCAGCGAACTGCGTCGGCGGATCGTCGAAGCCGATCGCAACTTGGCTGATCGAATCGTCGCCAAAGATCGCGGGCAATTCGACTGGCGTCACCTCGCGGCTGCGCAATCGGTCGAGGATCGCTTGTCGGCTGTCGCGTGCTTTACTTCCCATTTTTCGCTTCCTTTGATTTCATCCCCTCGTCGACCGAAGTCCCTTGGCGATTGGTCTGCCACCACGAACGGAAACTCTCCACCGGCGGCTCGGGGAGATCGCGATCCAGTCCCCACGGGTTGGCGCGATTGTAGATCCAACTCTTCGGCAACCAACGCAACGCGCGGCGGCCAAGCGCTCCGGCCAAAGCGTAGATTCGCGGATGCTGGAACAACATGCTGCCAGCTCGCATCGCCGCGGTCTTGCTGACCGGCAACAGTCCCTGGGATGCGATCTGTTGACGCCAGGTGAGCAGTTGATGGTGCAGCGGAATTTTGACGGGACAAACATCGGTGCAGGACCCACACAAACTGCACGCATACGGCAGACTGCGATGCTGTTTCGTATCGGCGGCCGGCGACAGAACCGAACCGATCGGGCCCGGCACGACCGCGTCGTAGCTGTGCCCGCCGCTGCGACGAAAAACGGGGCAGGTGTTCATGCACGCGCCGCAGCGGATACATCCGAGCGCCGATCGGAATTCATCGCTGTCGCGGATCCGGCTGCGGCCGTTGTCGACCAGCACGATATGCAGTTCGCAGCCAGGCCGCGGACCGTGGAAGTGAGAGGTGTAGGTGGTGATCGGTTGCCCGGTCGCCGAACGGGCCAACAGCCGCACGAAGACGCTGAGATCGACCAGCCGTGGGATCAGTTTTTCGATTCCCATGCAGGCGATGTGGACGCGCGGCAGCGAAGCGCCCAGATCGGCGTTCCCTTCGTTGGTGCAGACGACAAAGCCGCCGGTTTCGGCGATCGCAAAATTGACGCCGGTGATGCCAACTTCGGCTTCCAAGAACTTGCTGCGCAGATGCTGGCGAGCCGCTTCGGTCAGGTACTGCGGATCGCTCGCCCCCGGTTCGGTCCCCAAATATTTAGCGAACGTCTCGCCGACCTCTTCCTTCTTAATATGGATCGCCGGCAGGACGATGTGGCTGGGGCGTTCGCCGCGCATCTGCACGATCCGTTCGCCCAGATCGGTATCGATCACCTCGATCCCGTTGACCTCCAAGTGCGGATTCAAATGGCACTCTTCGGTCAGCATCGACTTGCTTTTGACGACGCGGGTCGCGTTCTGTTTGCGAATGATCTCCAGCACGATCTCGTTGTGCTCTTGCGCGTCGGCGGCCCAGTGGACATGCACGCCGCGCGCCTTGGCGTTCGCTTCGAACTGCTGCAAGATCTCGGGGAGATTGGCGATCGTGTGAGCTTTGATCTGCGAAGCCGTACTCCGCAGCCGCTCCCACTCGGGCAGCGAATGAGCCATCCGATCGCGCTTGCTGCGGACAAACCACAGCGCCCCGTCGTGCCAGCGCGAACGAGAGCGATCGGCGATATAAGCCGCTGCTTTTTCAGGATGCTCGGAAACCGTAGCCATGGTGGATTCCAGGGTTTTCAAAAATGGAAGTTGGATCGGGATGCTGTCGTCGGTAACGCGGATCGCTCGTCGCAGAGCGTGTTACAACACGTTGCCAGCTTTCGGTTTGATCGAGTTTTTAACCGAGACCGAAGGGGATCGCCCGGCGAGGACTTGCGCGACGTGCATCACAGCCAGCGGAGAACCTTGACGACTGATCAGGCCCCACAGATGCATCAGGCAGGACATATCCGATGCGACCATCACCTCGGCTCCCGCCTCCAGATGATCCTGCACGCGGTCTTCGCCCATCGCCACCGAGACGGCTCGTTCATTAACCGCAAACGTTCCGCCGAAGCCACAACATTCGTCGACGCGTTGCAATTCGACGAAGCTCAATCCCTGAACCTGAGCCAACAGCGAACGGACTTTGTCGGGGCGTTCGATCATCTGTTCGCTGTCGCCGCCGAGTCGCAGTTCGCGCAGACCGTGGCACGATTGGTGCAAACCGACGCGGAATGGAAACCGGTTGCCGCTGAAATCGACCGGATGGACATCGTGCAAAAATTCGCACAACTCAAAGGTTCGCGACTGGATCGATGCCAGCCGCGGATCGTTGCCGACGAGGTCGCTGAAGTGATTGCGAACCATCGACGTGCAGCTGCCCGAGGGACAGACGATGTAATCGAAGGGATCGAACAGATCCAAGAACCTCGCCGCCAGCGGCCGCGCCGCATCGTTGCATCCGGTGTTGGCCATCGGTTGGCCACAGCAGGTTTGGGCGGCGGGGAACTCGACCTTCAAACCCGCCCCTTCGAGCAGTTCCAGGGTCGCGACCGCAACATCGGGATACATTTGGTCGATGTAGCAGGGAACAAACAGGCCGACTCTCATGGAGTTTTCCATCACTGCGAATGAACGAAAAGGACCAGGGCAATTGAGTGTTTGTGCTTTGGCGAGTTCGCCGGCACGCGGTAGCACGGCGATGTCCAAGGGAACCGGTCGCAAGCGCGTACCGGTGTGATACCGCAAATCGAAACACTGCTTAACACTGCGAAAAGAACGATACGTCTGGCCGAAGTATACTTGCCAATGCCAGTTTGTAGCACCCATGGAGGCAATTCAGGGTGCAAACGCTTCCATCTACAACGACGCACCCGAACGCTGGCTGCCGCCGATCGCCCCACTGCTGAACCGCCACGGTTTTGCTAAAACGTGCAATTCGGCGAGGGTCTGGTGTTGGGCTGCCCAAACCTTCCAACGCCCGGCGGCTGCCAGCGGCAGTCCCGAACCGTTTTTTGTGACACGCTACCTATTATATAGATGAGAAGCTTGCGATGAAGGTAAATGAATATTTCGACGGCAACGTCACGTCGATCGCTTTTGAAAACAGCGAAGGCCGGGCGACCGCGGGCGTAATGGCGGCGGGAGAATACGAGTTCGGCACTTCGGAAAACGAGTGGATGAAAGTCGTTTCGGGCGAATTGCAAGTCAAACTGCCCGGCGCCGAAAGCTTCAAGTCGTTTCCGGCGGGAACCGATTTCCGCGTCGGTGCCAACGTGAAGTTCCAGTTGATCGTCCCCGAACCGACGGTCTACCTCTGCTTCTACGGCGAATCGGCAGTTTAATTGGCTCTGGCCTTGGCGATAGAAAAACGCCCCAATGCAGCGTCAAAACTAAAATTCATGGTAGTGGACGAGGTCACGAGTCCTTCCGCGCCAGAAATTATGGGGACTCGTGACCTCGTTCACTACCATCAGTCCTCAAATCAAAGTTTGACAAACCACTAGCGATCCTCTTCTTGCGGCGACGCTTCGTCGCCGCGCGGCGTCCAGAGTTCGGCGCGGGAGCGATGCCGTGTGAGATCGATCGTCCATTCGGCGGTGATCAGATCGCCAGCTTCCGTTTGGACGCGGCAATAGACATCGACGGTATCGCCCAAGGGATACTTCACATCCCATTTGATCGGCAGGTGCACGCCATCGGTGGCAGCTGTCGTTCGCCAGGCCTCGCGGACCTTTTCCAAATCGAAGTCCCAGCGGCCGAGCCGAGCCTGAGAACCGCTGCGTTTGGGATCCATGATCGCCACCTGTATCGGAGCGTCGACTTTCAGCTCGCGCCCCTCGGCATCCAAGCCTTTGACGACCAAGTAGACTCCCGTCTGTTCGCCATCGGCGCTGAAGTCGTGGCCGCGCGAATAGATCGGATCGATCACCAACGCGGCAAGCTCTCGAGGCGTCTCGTCGACAGGACTCTCCGCCACAGCCAATTCGACCTGCGATTCCGGTTCCAATTCTTCGGTCACCGACGCGGGCAGGATCACCTGACCGGGACGCGGCGGCGCGGGGTTGCTGGCATCGCCCGGAGGCAAGATCTGCCCCGGATCGATCTCCGGTGGAATCAGCATCGAATCCGAAGGCGGCCTGAGATCGCCTGGAATAATATCGGGCAATTGGATATCGGGAACGTCGTCGTTGCCGGGGCGATTGCGATCCGGCGGCGTCACGTTGGGCTGCCCCAAGTCGACGCGCGGCGTCTTGATCGGACCAAGCGTATCCTGGACGTCGTCGTCACGCTTCTTCGTCGCCGCGTCGTCGCGGTCGCTCGGCCGGCTCGAACCAACGGCATCGCTGGTCGACCGATCCGATGGCTTGGGCCGACGGATCAAGCTCTTCGGCGGCGTCGGCTTCGAACGCGCTTCGGCTCGCTTCGCACGCTGCAACTTTTCTCGCAGGACTTTGTTTTCGTAATCGATCTGGTACAGCTGGTCCTCGAGGAACCGCACCTCGGCCGCAAGCTTATCGACGTAAACATCGTTGTGAGCCGCGCTGCGACATCCACCGAGAAACAGCAGCAACGCCACGCAACATGCCATCGGCACGCAGGTCGTTGAGAGTCGCAGGGAGGTGGAAATCGGTTTCATCGGCGGGCGTTTGCTAGCTGTTGGCGCAGAGATTTACTCAGCAATAGATTGTCGATTACCAGAGAATCGCCATCACGGTCAAGCCAACCCTGGGAAAGTTGACAAATTCGTTCAAGTTCAGCGGCCGATCTGCCGCCGCGGCACAGGGGGCAGGAGGGCGGGTCGGCGAAAAACGTTCCATCGGCTAATCTTGAGGGCGTCACGTCGACGCAAACGTCCGTTATTCACTAGGTTCTTCATGGCTCTTATTTCACTGCAAAACATCACCATCGGATTTCGCGGCCCCAGTCTGCTGGACGACGTCAATTGCCAGATCGAAGCCGGCGGGCGGATCGGTCTGCTGGGACGCAATGGCGCGGGGAAGTCGACGCTGCTGAAGATGCTCCGCGGCGGAGTCCTCCCCGACCACGGATCGATCATCCTTTCGCCGGGCACGCGGGTCGCGTACCTGCAGCAAGATGTCCCCTCGGGAACCAGCGAAACCGTCGCCGAAGTAACCGCGAAGGGACTCGGCGAAGAGTTCCATCTGCAGGAGAACGCCTGGGAGGCGGAGCACCTGGTCGAACAGACCCTGTCGCGGATGGAGCTGGATGGCGAGGCGTTGTTCGAAACGCTGTCGTCGGGAATGAAGCGCCGCGTCCTGTTGGCTCAAGCGATCGTTTCGAAGCCTCAGTTGCTGCTGTTGGACGAACCGACAAACCACTTGGACATCGAAGCGATCGGTTGGTTGGAAGGCTTTCTCGCCAAATGGCCCGGGACGCTGATCTTCGTAACGCACGATCGGATGTTTTTGCGGAAAGTGGCGACGCGGATCCTGGAGATCGATCGCGGCCAGTTGTTCGATTGGTCGTGCGATTACGACACGTTCCTGCGGCGTAAAGAAGAGGCCTTGGCGGCGCAAGAGAAACAGGACGCGCTGTTCGACAAAAAACTGGCTCAAGAGGAAGTCTGGATTCGCCAGGGAATCAAGGCTCGGCGGACCCGCAACGAAGGACGCGTGCGAGCGTTGGAAAAGCTGCGTGAAACGCGATCGCAGCGCCGCGGCGCGACCGGCACCGTGCAGATGCAGGTGCAAGCCGCCGAGCGGAGCGGCAACCTGGTGACCGAAGTCAAAGATGTCAGCTTCGAATATCCCGATCGCCCGATCTTGAAGAACTTCTCGACAAGCATCATGCGTGGCGACAAGATCGGAATCATCGGCCCCAACGGCGTCGGCAAGACGACGATGCTGAAGATCCTGCTGGGACAACTGGAACCTCAATCGGGAACAGTTCGGACGGGAACCAATCTACAGATCGCCTACTTCGACCAACTGCGGGATCAATTGGACGAAGAGGAAACGATTCAGGAGAACGTTGGTCTGGGGCACACGCAGATCGTGATCAACGGTCGCGAGAAACATATCATCGGCTACCTGCAGGACTTTTTGTTCAGCCCCGAACGGGCCCGCACGCAGGTGAAATTCCTGTCCGGCGGCGAACGCAATCGCGTCCTGTTGGCGCGGCTGTTCGCCAACCCGGCCAACGTGATCGTGTTGGATGAACCGACAAACGATCTCGATGCGGAGACGCTGGAGATGCTCGAAGACAAGTTGGTCGGATACGACGGCACGCTGCTGTTGGTCAGCCACGACCGGGCGTTCTTGAACAATGTCGTCACCAGCACGATCGTCTACGAACCCGATGGCGTGAAGGAATACGTCGGCGGATACGACGATTGGCTGGCTCAACGCGGGCCGCTGCCAACGGCGACGACCGAGAGCAGTTCGGCTGGCGGCAGCAAATCGAAATCGAAGGGGAAGGCGAAAGCCGATCCCGAACCGGCGAAGAAGCGGCTGAGCTACAAGCAACAGCGCGAACTCGACGGCTTGCCAGCAAAGATCGAGACCTTGGAAGGTCAAATCGCCGAGATCCATCAGACGATCGCCGACCCCAGCTTTTATCAGGGGCCGGGAGAGCGGATCGCCGAGGAGCAACGGAAGCTGAAAGACCTGGAACAGAAGCTGGCCGATACCTACGCGCGGTGGGAAGAGCTGGAGGGGACTTGATCGCGGCGGGCGTCCGCAATAGCGGAGGGCAAATCACGGTTTCAAACCGGCGTGTCAGAGGCATTGGCAACCCGACGCGGCAGCGAGGGATTCTCTCGGCGTCTCGCTGACGCGCCGGATTACCGATAATCCCCCGACTCAGACCGCGATTTGCCGCGTGCAAAACCAACAATCCGCGTGAGCCCAAACGCAGAATCCAGTACACTGGAACTGGTCTCTTTTTAATGCCCGCATGGCGTCCGCGATGTTCCAGCCCGCACGAGCTCAAAGCGAATCGAGCAATCCATTGATCGTCGTTCACGACGAACCTCAGCCATGCCCTTATATCCCCGGCCGCGAGGCGCGGATGCCGCTGCAGTGGCCGATGGGAACGATGACGCCCGAGATGCACGACCGCTGTCTGGCCGAAGGGTATCGCCGCAGCGGGCCGTTTTTGTATCGCACGAAATGCGAACGATGTCAGGCTTGCGAATCGACGCGGGTCGACATGCAAGACTTCCGCTGGTCGCAATCGTTTCGGCGGATCTTGAACCGCGGCAACCGCGATCTGCAGGTTCGCATCGCCCCGCCGACAGTCGACGCGGCGCGAGTGGAGCTGTTCAATCAACATCGCAACGCCCGCCAATTGGGGCTGTCCGAGCGGGAACTCGACGCGCAAGAGTATTCGGGTTTCCTTGTCGAAACCGTCTGCGACACCAAAGAGATCAGCTTCTGGAAAGACGATCAATTGGTCGCGATCGCAACGACCGACTTCGGCCGCGACAGCCTGTCGCTGGTCTACTGCTTCTTCGATCCGCAGTTCAGCCGCTACAGCCCAGGGACTTATTCGATCCTGAAGAACTTCGAACTGGCGATGCAATCCGACCGCCGCTGGGTCTATTTGGGGATGTACGTCGCCAGCAATTCGCACCTGAATTACAAAGCTCGCTTCGTGCCACAGCAGCGTTTACACCAAAAGGACTGGACGACTTTCCGCTAACTTGGCGGGCAAAAGCTTGCTATTCGGCAATTTCCACCCACAGTGTGTCGTAGTTCACCGAACTGAATCCGTGAACAAACGATGATTTGGTTATCGAGTCGCACAGATCGCGATCGAAGGGAACCAAGTTGTCGCATCAAACACATCGAAAGAATCGAGGAGTGGTGGAAATGCGTAAACCGCAAATTGGCAGTGTGTTGATTGGAGCCGTGATTGGATGCAGCCTGATGCTAGCCCAAAGCGAAGCGAGTGGCGAAATCCGCTGGATCAATTCGGTCCGCCAAGCACAGCAGAAATGGAGCGCGTCGCGTAAACCGTTGTTGGTCTACGTCACGTCGGAGAGCTGTTTCTTCTGCAAGAAATTGGACCAAGCAACCTGGATGGACCCGTCGGTAGGCGATCTGGTAAAGGAACGCTTTGTCAAATTGAAAGTCAACGGACAACGCAATCATGCGATCGCACAGCAGTTGAACGTGACGGCCTTCCCGACAGTCATCGTTCTGTCGGCCGACGGCCAAGTGCTCGGACGCCGCGATGGTTTTGTCGAACCGACCGAGATGTCGGCATTCCTGCAAACCGTCGCCCCTGCGACGACGCTGCATTAATAATATTCATCGCTGCCGTAGGTGAAGCCGCGACGGTGTGAGATAGAAATTTCATTTCGAAGGAAAACCTTCCGTGAACCGACCGCAAACCTCTTCGGACGACTGGCAGCCTTGCGAGCCGGGGACCTTGCAACGTTTGGCCGATCGACAACGCCGCGGCCGGCGGATCGCAGCGACCAAGCGGATCGCAGTGCCAGTCGCTGCGGTGGCGTTGTTGTTTGTCGTCGGACTCAGTTTCACCCGCCGCGACCAACCGGCCCACCAGCCGCACGGCGGCCTGTCGTGCGCTGAATTCGCTCGCCACATCCACGCCTATGCCGAGAACCAAGTCGATGCGACGTTGGCGGGGCAGATGCACCAACACGCGTTGGATTGCCCTCGCTGTCAGCAGAAGCTCGATGCGCTGCGCGACGCGGCGGCGACCCGTTTCCCCGCCGCTGCCCCAGGCTTACCGTTGCCACTAGGCCCCATTACCGATGGCGGCCGCGACCTACTGGCGCTCACAGAGTCTCGCTAAACGCTGGTCCCAAACGGCGCCGACGCCCCCCTCAGAAAACGGGTCTCTTTCCATCGCGACGCGGCGGCTGTGGCTTGCGCGCCGCGGAGAAATCTTCAGCCCCCGACGCGGCACTCGACCACCGCTCGATTCGGGCATGCAGCGTTTGACTCGGTCGCTGCCAAATGACGAACTCTTTGCGTCCCAAGCCTTCCGACGCGCGCCGTTCCGCTCGCTTTCGCAAAACTGCAACCGGTCAACGATTGCCGCAACAAGGCTTCGCTAACGTCAAAGTTTGACTAGGCGTCAGTTGCGGTCGCAGGAATTTCAATATTTCACGAAATCTAAGCAGTTTTTTCAGGTGTCTAATATCGGTTTCGTTGTAATTCTCTAAATCTTAAAGCAGCCTGAATTTACGTTGCTCAACGGCGACAAACCGGGCGACTGATCTTGGCTTTGCTATCGCCGCTAGCAAAGCAGTTTCCTGCATTTTCCGTACTTTGTGGTGTTCGTTGACAGCGAACAGCCGAACGGTAGGATAAGTGGAGATCAACATGTAGTGCCAATCACAACCGAAAGCCACTACAGGTAGTGTCCTGCGATTGCTAGCGATTCTTACGACTGACGTGGATATGAGATCATACACGCAGCGAGCACGCTCTGGCAGGCACGAAGATTGATCGACAGCTTTACGACTATTTCTACATAACGGACTCACGCCAGACGCTGGGAAGCGTGCATCGCAAGGTGCTTGGAGTGAGTCACACGGATGAAAACAAGGGAGTTTCTGACTTATGGCAATTGCGCCGACATGTCCCCAAAATGACCTGCAACATGGTATCGATCACGCCCGCGCCAAGTTTTCCTCCGCTGGACGCAGTAGCGTCGTTGGACTGAAAATTGATTCGGAGTTCTGCCCAACCGATGTCGACAGCCCGTTCGACACCAGCGAGTGGGTGCTCCGTAGCGCGGCGATCAAAGACGAAACGGGCACCGCTTTGTTCGAGCAACACGCCTGCGAAGTCCCCGCGAAGTGGAGCCAACTGGCGACCAACGTCGTCGTCAGCAAGTACTTCTATGGCGACCCCAAGAAGGCCGAACGCGAAACCAGCGTTCGCCAATTGATCCACCGCGTCACCCGCACGATCTCCGACTGGGGATTGGCCGACGGTTACTTCGACACCGCCGAAGATGGTGAAAATTTCTATCGCGATCTGACTTGGTTGTGCCTGCACCAACACGGTGCTTTCAACAGCCCAGTTTGGTTTAATGTCGGTCTATACGACCAGTACGGCGTGACCGGCGCGAAGTGCAACTGGCACTACGACAAGACACAAGGCCGCGTCGACCAACCCGAGAACCCCTACGAATTTCCTCAGGGCTCGGCTTGCTTCATCCAGAAGGTTGAAGACAACATGGAAGACATCATGCGTCTTGCGACAAGCGAGGCGATGTTGTTCAAGTTTGGCAGCGGCACCGGCACCGACCTATCGAGCATCCGCAGCGAGCGAGAGAACCTGTCGGGCGGCGGCAACCCATCGGGCCCGCTGTCGTTCATGCGTGTCTACGATCAGATCGCGGCGGTTGTTAAGAGCGGCGGCAAGACCCGTCGCGCTGCGAAGATGCAGTCCTTAAAGGTATGGCATCCCGATATCTTGGAATTCATCGAGTGCAAGTGGAGCGAAGAGCGAAAGGCTCACGCGCTGATCCAACAAGGTTACGACAGCAACTTCAACGGCGAAGCCTATTCGTCGGTGATGTTCCAAAACGCGAACCTGTCGGTCCGCGTGACCGATGATTACATGAAAGCGGTCCGCGACGGCAAGCGTTGGCAAACGCAATGGATCAGCGAAAAAGCGACCGGCACGCCGCCGGAATACGACGCTCGCGAACTGTTGAACAAGATGGCCGAATGCGCATGGCACTGCGGCGATCCCGGCGTTCAATACGACTCGACGATCAACACCTGGCACACCTGCCCTAACAGCGGCCGGATCAACGCCAGCAACCCTTGCTCGGAATACATGTTCCTGGACGACACGGCTTGCAACCTGGCGTCGATCAATCTGATGAAGTTCCGCCGCGCCGACGGCAGCTTCGACGTCGATCGTTTCCACGCCGCCTGCCGCGTCTTCTTCATCGCTCAAGAAATCCTTGTCGATCACGCCAGCTATCCAACCGCCGACATCGCGCTGAACAGCCACAACTATCGCCCGTTGGGTCTGGGGTATTCGAACCTCGGTTCGTTGGTGATGACCAGCGGCCTGCCTTACGATTCCGACGGAGCTCGCGGATTGTGCGGCAGCCTGACCGCGCTGATGCACGGATCGGCTAACCTGACAAGCGCCGAGATGGCGGGTGTTGTCGGACCGTTTGAAGGCTTCGCCAACAATCGCGAACCGATGCTGAAGGTGATGGGCATGCACCGCGATGCCGTCGAAGACATCAACGACGAGGGCCCTGAATACCTTAAGGATGCAGCTCGCAACCTGTGGGACAAGGTCATCGAACTTGGCAACCGCTACGGATTCCGCAACGCTCAAGCGACCGTGCTGGCACCAACCGGAACGATCAGCTTCTTGATGGACTGCGATACCACGGGCGTCGAGCCCGATATCGCGCTTGTCAAATACAAGCAACTGGCTGGCGGCGGAATGCTGAAGATCGTCAACCGCGGCGTCGAAGGTGCTCTGGAATCGCTCGGTTACGACACGACGCAAGCCAAAGAAATCGTCGCCTACATCGACGAACACGATACGATCGAAGGTGCACCACATCTTGCCGACGAGCATCTGCCCGTCTTCGATTGTGCGTTTACGCCCGCCGGTGGAACGCGCAGCATCGCTTGGCAAGCTCACGTGACGATGATGGCCGCCGCTCAACCGTTCCTGTCGGGTGCGATCAGCAAGACGGTCAACATGCCGACCGATTCGACTCCTCAAGATATCGCCGACGCTTATTTCTGGGGTTGGGAACTGGGCCTTAAAGCGATCGCGATCTATCGCGATGGTTCGAAGCAGAGCCAACCGCTGAACACCAAGAGCGGTGAGAAGACCGCGGCGGATGCGGAAGTCAAGGTTGTCGAGAAGGTTGTCTATCGACCACGCCGCGAACGCTTGGAAGATACCCGCCACAGCTTGACCCACAAGTTCAACATCGCGGGGCACGAAGGCTACATCAACGTCGGCCTGTATCCCGACGGTCGCCCTGGCGAAGTCTTCATCACGATGGCGAAAGAGGGATCGACGATCGGCGGTCTGATGGACAGCTTCGGCACCTCGACTTCGATCGCGCTGCAATACGGCGTTCCGATCGAGGTCTTGGTCAACAAGTTCACTCACACCCGCTTCGAACCGATGGGGCATACCAGCAACCCTGACATTCGAATCGCCAAGAGTATCGTCGATTACATCTTCCGTTGGATGGGAATTACCTTCCTGGCGGGATACCGCGAAGCGACAGTACCGGGTGCGGCGGAGAAGAGCGACAGCGGAACTTCGACCGAAACGAAGTCGCCCGCAAGCGAAGCTGCTTCGAAAGAATCCGGCGACGGCGAAGAGATGAAGCTCGGCGGCAACGGCCCAACAACCGAAACCCACGACACCGCAGCGAGATTCACCGTTGGCAATCTGCCCACCGTGAACATCGACGCTCTGGAACGAGCTGGCGTTTCGATGCAGATCTCGGCTGACGGAGCGAACGACATCGACAAGCCTGGTTCGCGCAGCGATCAATTCGCTCGCTTCCAAAGCGATGCACCGGCCTGCGATAACTGCGGCAGCATCACCGTTCGCAACGGTAACTGTTACCTGTGCCACAACTGTGGTGCCAGCATGGGCTGCAGCTAACGCTTCGGCAGAACCCTGCCTGAAAGAAGAAACACCCTGCGTGGGCTTCGCCGCTCACGCAAGGTGCTGATAATGAAACGGCCACCCTCGCGGTGGCCTTTTTTTTGACCACCGCTTTCCCCTTCTGCTCGAGACCGATCGCGTGTCATTGACTGCTGTTGTTGCTGCCACTCCCACCGGAACGATCGGTCTGGATAACGATATGCCGTGGCAACTGAGTCACGATCTGCGGCGTTTCAAGCGATTGACGATGGGCAGCATTCTGATCATGGGGCGGAAGACGTTTGATTCGATCGGACGCCCGCTGCCCGGGCGAACGACGTTTGTCTTGACCCGCGACCAATCGTGGGCGCATCCCGGCGTCGAGGCTTTCACCGATCCCGACGCGATGCTTGTGGCGGTTGGCGATCGCTCGGCCTACGTCGTCGGCGGTGCTCAAATCTACACGGCGATGATGCCGGCCTGCGATCATCTGTACCTGACGCGCGTCTGGAGCCAGGTCGTCGGAGACACCGCGGTCGAGATCGATCTCCAAGATTGGCGATGCCGCTTTGTCGAACGGATCCCCGCCGGTTCGCGCGACAGCATCCCCAGCGAATTCAGCGTCTGGGATCGAGCCTAAATTGAAGGCCGACAGCGCCTCGCCATTGAGATCGGCAGCCGCAACGCTGCTTGCTTTCATTGCCTTGGTGCCCCCATTCTAGGCACGATGCGTGGTGCACGACGATCGACCGATGGCCACGACCAGTTGACTCTGCGCGCTTGCTCCGGCGCCGTATCCGACTTGCGATCGATTTGTAAGACAAGGTGTTGATCCATCGAATTGCAAGTCGAGGCGAACCGATCGAAGGACCGGAGCGGGGCGGGTCCGTATCGGTGGCCACTTTGCAGGCCTGCCCACAGCGGAAAATTCATTTCTTACCCTCCATGAATTGCGTGATTGGTACACTTCGTGCTCCTAAGGCGTGATTAACTATTTTCACTTCATTCGCGTTTGAACACGGCGGGCTTTTTCAAAATGCATTTGTCACCACGAATTCCCACATCCGAACCAATCGACACGCACCAAAAGGCGCTGCAGGTTAATCTCGATCCACGACGCTACGGCACGTTTGCAGAGATTGGTGCCGGCCAAGAAGTGGTTCGGTGGTTCTTTCGTGTCGGTGGCGGTGCGGGGACGATCGCCAAGAGCATGTCGGCATATGACATGAAAGTCAGCGACGCGATTTACGGTCGAGCCAGCCGATACGTCTGCCGCGAACGTTTGCAGGCGATGCTCGATTACGAACACAAACTGAACCTCGACCGCTTGAAAGATGTTCGCGGCGACACGACTGCATTTTTTGCATTCGCCGACACCGTTTCGGCGCGAAACTTCCAAGGGACCAACGACTGCCACGGTTGGATCGGAGTCAAATTCCAGGCGCACCCGCGCGACGACGACAGCCAGATCATCATCCACGTGCGGATGTTGGACAACGAAGCGGCGCTGCAACAAGAAGCGTTGGGCATCGTCGGCGTGAATCTTGTTCACGGCGCGTTCGCTCTCAATCATGAACCCGAACTTTTAGTCGATTCGCTGCTGGACGGACTTTCGACGTCGCGGATCGAGATCGACATGATCGAGTTTTCGGGGATCGCTTTTCGCCACGTCGACAATCGGTTGATGAGTCTCAAACTAGTCGAACTGGGACTCACCGGCGCCGCGATGTTCGCCGCCAACGGCGATGTTTTGCAGCCATCGGAATTCTTTCACCGCAAACCGATCCTGGTCGAACGCGGCAGCTTCCGTCCCGTCTGCAATGTCAACTTGGACATGCTGCACTGCGCCCACGAAAAGTTCACGCAACTGCCAAGCGTCCAAGGAAAAGAAGTTGCTCAGGTGATGGAGATCACCATGCGGAACTTAAAAGCCGAAGGGGAGATCGATCTCCGCGACTTCCTGGCTCGCGCCGACGTGATGTCCGCCTGCGGCATGACCGTGCTGATCTCCGACTACTTTCAGTACTATCGCCTGGCGTCGTACCTGTCGCGATACACCAAAGAGAGCATCGCGATCACGATGGGAGCCGCCAGCCTGTTGGATCTATTCGACGAGAAATATTACGCCGGACTCGAAGGCGGAATCCTCGAATCGTTTGGCCGATTGTTCAAGAACGACCTGAAAATCTATTGCTATCCGCTGCGCGACCAGACGACAGGCGAGATGACGACGTGTGAGAATCTGGAGATCAAACCCGAACTGCAGAAACTGTACGGCTACCTGAAAGACCGCGGCGGGATCAACGACTTGGATAACTTCAATTCCGACTGCCTGAACATCTTCTCGCGCGACGTGCTGTGCAAGATCAAGCAGGGAGACATGAGTTGGGAATCGATGGTTCCCCCACCCGTCGCCGACGTCATCAAATCGCGCAGTTATTTCGAATACCAGGCGACATGAGCAGTCGTCGACCGAAGCTTCGCCCGCGGAAACGCTGGTAATGGGCGACAGCACTTCGATGCGGAAGATGCTGGTCGGGTTGACGTTCCTGTCGATCACTTGCGTCGCGGCGGTACTTGGCTTCATCGCGGCGGGATGGTCGGTCGTCGATTCGATCTACATGGTCGTGATCACAATTTTTGGTGTCGGTTACGGCGAAGTCCACCCGATCGACAGCACCGGGATGAAAGTCTTTACGGCTTTTATCATCATCGCCGGCTGTTCGTCGGGGATCTATGTGGTCGGCGGATTTGTACAAATGGTTGCCGAGGGCGAATTCTATCGAGCGTTGGGAGCGAGGCGGATGAGCCAAGGGATCGAACAAACATCCAACCATGTGATCATCTGCGGATTCGGCCGAGTCGGACGCAATTTGGCCGAGGAGCTCAGATCGCTGGACCAACCGTTCGTCTGCATCGATGAAAAGCCCGACCGTATCGTGCAAGCCGAGGAATTGGGCTATCTCGTAGTGACCGGCAACGCAGGCGAAGAGGAGACGTTGATCAAGGCTGGCATCCATCGTGCCGCGTACCTGGCCACGGTCTTGCCCGAGGATGCCGCCAATGTCTTCATCACGTTGACGGCTCGAGAGCTGACGCAAGAATTGCAGATCATTGCCCGTGGCGAATCGGAATCGACTCAGCGGAAGCTTGTCCGCAGCGGGGCCAATCATGTGGTGATGCCCGAAGCGATTGGCGCCGCACGGATCGCTAACATGCTCTCATGCCCGACCGCCGATTCACTGATCTCCGACGCGAGCCAAAGGAATCGCTGGAACAACGACCTGAAGGCGCTACGGCTTGCGATTCGCGAGGTCCGCGCCGAGGGGGCTTCGGCGGTCGCCGGCGGCAAGATCGCTGATCTGAATCTTCACGATGGCAGGCCCCTGATCGTGGCGATCCTATCAACCGATGGTCGGATCCGCCGCAACCCCGATACGAACGAACCGATACTCCCGGGCGACATCCTGTATGTCATGTCAAGCCAAGAGAAGACGCTGGCCGTGATTCGTCAAGTCCAGGCGCAACGCGCCGAGCTCACCTATCGTGGCTCGCGCGTTCAATCCTAAGCTGGTGGCCAATCTACGTTAGCGGCGAGCTGCGCGGGTGTGAACGACACGCGTTCCCGATAGTGAATCATGCCAGCCGGTGGTTTTGTCACCGAACAGAAACGATAAGGGCTCAAACGGAATCAAACGGGCGAAGGTGCGGCCGACGATTTTTCCGAAGCTCGCTTTCCCGCCGCCCGCGTCGACAACCCGTGTGCCGGTCAGCAGTTTGCCGATCGTCACCCCCAACGTCGCCTCCAGAAGAACGAAATAAAACACAACGACGCCCAACCCAACTACCATCCCCATCAACTGCAGTGTCGCGACTTCGTCTTGTGTGATCTGCCCACTGCTGGTCTCCACAAAAGCCTCACCGATCACACCCGCGACGCCCCCCGCTACAATCTGTACCATCACGTTGTCTACCAAGAAGTTCACGAGCCGTCTATTTTGCGAGGCAAACGGTACCCCATCGATACTCGCTCCGTCGTCGGCAGTCGGAATTGCTGCGGGCGTGGCGACGGGACTGGCATACGGATTGTCGGACATCGTTCTAACTCCTGGATCAATCATTCCAAAACAACTACCTAATCTGGTGGTCCAGCGGTGCAGGATGGATTATAGCGTTCACCAACACCGCCAGTTTGAAATAAGTATCTGTTGTTTGTCGCCGTCGCGAACTCACAGGACAGCCAGTCGAGTTTTCGAAGCCACTCCATCCACTGCGATCCGACATTCAAGGCTTAACAGCTCGGGTGGCAATGAAGGTATCGAGGAAGCTCGATAGCGGGTCGTCGTCGCTTTCACCAAAACGATCTTCGTAGAAGCCCGTTAACATGAAGCCGGCATTCAGCTGACCACCGATCTGATCCTCAAGGGTATGCCCAAATTCGAGCGGATTCCCTAGCTCGATCTCCTTGCGGATGTGCGGTTCATTGCGATGGTCCAGATCGGAATACGGGAGCGAATACCGGACCTCCAAATTGCCATTCAATCTGCGTTCATCATCGAAGATGTATCTGACCGCGTTGGTAAATCCAGCCAGCAACACTCCACCGGACCGCAACACGCGGAAGCATTCACGCCACACGGGAATCACATTTGGAATGAAGCCGTTCGAACAGGGGTGAAAGATCAAATCGAACGATTCATCGGAGAAGCGAGAGAGGTCAGCCATATCGCCTTCTTCAAAGCTCATATCGAGCCCATCGCGCTCGGCAACCAAACGATCTTGGTCGAGTTGCCGCGGTGAATTATCAAACACAGTTACCCGGGCTCCTGCAGCGCCGAGCACCGGAGCCTGTTGACCGCCGGCCGAAGCAA
Source organism: Rosistilla oblonga (assembly GCF_007751715.1). Classification (NCBI taxonomy): domain Bacteria; kingdom Pseudomonadati; phylum Planctomycetota; class Planctomycetia; order Pirellulales; family Pirellulaceae; genus Rosistilla; species Rosistilla oblonga. Next base: position 5,858,406 of record NZ_CP036292.1, read on the forward strand.
GACACAGCGTCTGCGTGGCATGAAGCGGCGGGAACCACGCCATCGGAACAGGCTTTGTCGGCGTCAAAACGATGCGAAAATCACCGCCTCGCGCGGCGTCGATGACTTCCGAACCGGCGGGCTGCGTCCAACGATCGGCCTGTTCGACTTTCCGGTTCCACGCAGTGCGGTTATACGATCGAACGTCCATATTGCTCTCCCATCTTCAGAAACACGACCGCCGCGATCTTCCGGCTTCGATCGGCGCACAAAAAAAGAACAAGCCGTAAAAGCCTGTTCTCTTCGTTGTTTTACTTTCCACAACGCCGACCTTTTGATCCGCGTGATGGGGAAGGGACTTGCGATCGACTACTCTTTCGCTGCGGTCTCTTCTTCGGTTGCGACTTCATCGTCAGCTGCCGAATCGCTGTCGTCATCGAACGATGGGCGTTCCGCCTTTTGGCTCACGCGATCGTTGACACCAACAAATTCCAAGATCGCACGAGTACCGGCATCGCCTAGACGCGGAGTCGCCAGACGCATGATGCGCGTGTATCCGCCTGGACGATCGCGGAAGCGGTCAGCCATTTCGTCGAATACGATCCGCATCGCTTGCTTGTCGCCGAGCAATTGCAAAACGCGACGTCGAGCGGCGATGGCTGGAGCACGAGCGTCGCTCCACTTCCGCCAGTTTTCACTCTTACGCCAAGTCTTCCAAGCTTCGGATCCGCGTTCGGCGTCGGTCGCGTACTTCTGCGACTCTTCCTCCGCTGCCAGCGATCGTTTTGCGATCGTGATGCAGCGTTCCACTAGCGGGCGAATTTCCTTGGCCTTTTCCAAAGTAGTGACAACGCGGCCTTTAACCTTTGGCGCGTTATCATCAAACTCTGCATCTCGTTCGGTGAGGAACAAGCTGCTAGCCAGGTTCTTGTACATTGCCTTGCGGTGGCTCGGACTGCGGCCGAGAACACGCCCTTTTCGTCGATGTCGCATGATTGAACTGCTTGGATGAGACAGGCGTTAGGCCCGTCGATAAACAAAATGTGTTAGTGCTGGATTACAACGCGATGCTGATATCAGCAACGATTACATCAACCCGCCAGTTGGAACCCGCATCCCCAGATGCAATCCCAACGCATTGAGCTTGTCGCGAACTTCGTTCAATGTAGTATCGCCAAAGTTGCGGACTTCGATCAGTTGATCTTCGGTGCGAACGACCAAATCGCGAACTGTGCGGATCTGTTCGGATTCCAAGCAGTTGCCTGCACGGACCGAAAGACGCAGGTCGCTGATCGGCATGTTCAGCTTGGCTTCCAATTGAGCTTCCGCCGAGTTCGCTCCGCCACGAGCGACGGTGTGGATTCCTGGTCCCAGTTCGGTGTATTGAACGAATGGGTTCAGGTGCTTTCGCATGATCTTGGCCGATTCGGTCAGCGCCAATTCGGGGCCAACGGTTCCGTCGGTCCAGATTTCCATGATCAAGCGATCGTAGTTAGTCTTTTGACCAACGCGAGTCTCTTCGACTTCGTAACGAACGCGAGTCACGGGGCTGAAAACCGCGTCGATCGGAATGATGCCGATCTCGTGTTCGCCGGTGCTGTGTTCGGTCGACGGGACATAACCGCGGCCGTTCTCAACAACCATTTCCATCATGAACGGCACGTCTTCGGTCAAAGTCGCCAAGACGTGGTTGTTGTTGATGATTTCGACATCTTGGTCGGTTTGAACGTCGTTACCGGTGACATCGCCAGCGGTATTGCGTTGCACGGTGATCACGCGAGTCGATTCGCTGTGGTTGCGAACGATCAAGCTTTTGACGTTCAGAACGATCTCGGTGACGTCTTCCATCACGCCGGCGATCGAGCTGAACTCGTGCTGTGCCCCATGCACTTTGATCTGAGTGACGGCGCTACCTTCGAGGCTCGACAGCAACACGCGACGCAGGCTGTTGCCGACGCTGTTGCCAAATCCACGCTCGAACGGTTCGGCCACAAATTTGCCGTAGGTGGGAGACAATGATTCACGATCGACTTCGACCGTGCTGGGCAATTCCATTCCACGCCAACGAATGTGCATGGCTGATGTTCCTTGTTACGGAAAACTAATATTAGTGGGAGGCTTCACGGGGCCGGGGGCCCAGTGCTTGCAATACGGTGACCTAGCGGACCAGCAGACGCTAGACGCGTCGCTTCTTGCGAGGTCGGCAGCCATTGTGCGGGATCGGCGTGACGTCTTCGATCAACTTGACCTTCAGGCCGGCGGACTGCAGCGAAGTGATCGCGTTTTCGCGGCCACTGCCCGGGCCTTTGACGCGAACTTCAACTTCGCGAACGCCGAACTTCTGCGCCTTCTCAGCACATTGTTGAGCTGCCATTTGACCGGCGAAAGGAGTGCTCTTGCGACTGCCCTTGAACCCGCACGTGCCAGCGCTGGCCCAGCACAAGGTCTCACCCTTGGGATCTGTGATGGTGACCGTGGTGTTATTGAAGGTCGCGTGGATGTGGGCAACGCCCGAAACCACGTTGCGGCGTTGCTTTTTTTTGGTTTTAACTTTTGACACGTTTTTTAATCTTCTCAGTCTGGTTTGCTGGGCTTCCCTGGCACTTTATTGCACTAGCGAAGGGCATACCCCATGTGGTGAAAAGGACAACTTGGAATTCGGAGCGTCTTGGCGGGAGCTGGCGGGTCGCCTGCTCAACACAGGCCAGAGCAGGAGCGAGGCTCCTGCCACTGCGAAACATCGGATTACCGCAAGTCCTTAACGCCCTTCTTACCGGCGACAGTCTTCTTGGGGCCCTTGCGTGTTCGGGCATTGGTCTTGGTCCGCTGTCCGCGAACAGGCAACCCCAAGCGGTGCCGGATGCCGCGATAAGACTTAACTTCGCGCAGACGGCTGATATTGGAGCTCAACTGACGTCGCAAAGGGCCTTCGACGGTGTATTCGCTTTCCAAAAAGGCAGCCAGTTTACTGACTTCTTCTTCGGACAAGTCGAACGCTTTGCGTTTCGGATCGATTTGCAATCGCTCACACGCTTCACGTGCGGTATGCAAACCGACGCCGTAAAGGTAAGTCAGCGAATACTGAATTTGTTTGTCGTTAGGGACATCAACGCCCAAAATACGGGGCATAACGGCATTCTCCTGTCACAGTTGCCGTGCTATCAATGCAGACGTTCGCCCACAGCGAACCATCGAGCTGGCTAAGAACCACGAAATATAGCGTCTGGCCCCCAAATTGCTCAATGGGTTAAACGCACGATTTTCCACAAAGAATTATATATCGACCACAATAAACCGCGAGACAGCGGAAAATTGGAGCAATTAACAAGAATGCATCTGGGACTGCCCGCTAAATAGAACTTTTGGAAGTCGGAGTCTTTGTACCACAAGATCTGCGGCGTCGGAATACAGTCGAATCCCCAAACCAGCGGCGAACGACGAGACAAGCCGCCACGTTCCGGCAGGCCGCAGATGGCCGGAAGAGCTAATCAGAAGAGAAGCCGGAAGAGGACAGGCACAGTCCTGGAACGTCTAACTCGCCGACGAAAGAGGACAGACACAGTCCGAGAACGCCCAATCCGGGCCGTAGGTCCGACAATTTACATAGCCCAGCCAGCAGGGCTGGGTAGCGGCCAACCACACCTTCAAATTTCCATCGGGCGAAGGGCCAACGGCCCGTGATGGGGGGAACCAAAAGGGGACAGGCACATTCCGGGAACGCCCAATGCGGGCCGCAGGCCCAGCAATTTGCATAGCCCAGCCAGCAGGGCTGGGTAGCGGCCGACCACACTCCAAAACCAAAAGGGGACAGGCACATTCCGAGACCGCCCGACGCGGGCCGTAGGTCCAGCAATTTGCATAGCCCAGTCCGCAGGGCTGGGTAGCGGCCAACCACACTCCACTACATTTCCATCGGGTGAAGGGCCAACGGCCCGGGATGGGGCCGTCGCATGCGGGGCCTTCAGCCCAACCGGGGCGAAGTCGTGCAACGTTCACCCAGGCCGATGGCTGGGCTAGGCAAATAGTCGAGCCTTCAGCCCTGACTCGGACAGAACCGGGACAGGCAGAATCAAAAGGGGACAGGTAAACCAAAAGGGGACAGGCACATTCCGAGAACGCCCGACGCGGGCCGTAGGTCCGACAATTTACATAGCCGAGCCTGCAGGGCTGGGTAGCGGCCAACCACACCTTCAAATTTCCATCGGGTGAAGGGCCAACGGCCCGTGATGGGGCCGTCGCATGCGGGGCCTTCAGCCCAACCGTGGCAAAACCAAAAGGGGACAGGCACATTTCGAGACCGCCCGACGCGGGCCGCAGGTCCGACAATTTGCATAGCCCAGCCTGCAGGGCTGGGTAGCGGCCGACCACACTCCACGTTTCCATCGGGTGAAGGGCCAACGGCACGGGATGGGGCCGTCGCGTGCGGGGCCTTCAGCCCAACCGGGGCGAATGCGTGCAACGTTCACCCAGGCCGATGGCTGGGCTAGGCAAATAGTCGAGCCTTCAGCCCTGACTCGGACAGAACCGGGACAGGCAGAATCAAAAGGGGACAGGTAAACCAAAAGGGGACAGGCACATTCCCAGACCGCCCGACACTGGCCGCAGGTCCGACAATTTAAACCAAAAAGGGGACAGGCACATTCCGAGAACGCCCGACGCGGGCCGTAGGTCCGACAATTTACATAGCCGAGCCTGCAGGGCTGGGTAGCGGCCAACCACACCTTCAAATTTCCATCGGGTGAAGGGCCAACGGCCCGTGATGGGGCCGTCGCATGCGGGGCCTTCAGCCCAACCGTGGCAAAACCAAAAGGGGACAGTCACATTTCGAGACCGCCCGACGCGGGCCGCAGGTCCGACAATTTGCATAGCCCAGCCTGCAGGGCTGGGTAGCGGCCGACCACACTCCACGTTTCCATCGGGTGAAGGGCCAACGGCCCGGGAGAGGGCCGTCACGTTCGGGGCCTTCAGCCCAACCGTGGTGCGATAGACCACGACTGGCGGACACTCCAAGGATTACTCAGAATCTTCCCAGGAGAAAATAATGCCAGAGAACCCTAGACAGCCGCGACGTGTGCATTCGGACGAGTTTAAACGCAGTGCCGTGGAGCTCGTTACGAAGAAGGGCTACACGATCAAACAGGCCGCCGATGCAGTTGCAGTGGCTCCGAGGAGCATCCGCGATTGGATCAAGAAATTTGACGCCAGTGCGATCCCCGCTTCAGTCGGCTCAAGCAACGATGCGCTGATTGCCGAGAACCGTCGCCTGAAGAAGGCGCTGCTGCAGGCCGAAATGGAACGAGACATATTAAAAAAAGCCACGGCGTATTTTGCGAAGGAGTCGAAATGAAGTACGCCTGGATCAAACAACATCGCGACTCGTTTCCAATTCAGACCATGTGCCGAGTGATGCGTGTCAGCAGGAGCGGCTATTACGCCTGGTGCGTGCGCGAGCCAAGTGCACGCAAGCAAAGAACGAATAAGATTCGCGCGGATGTTCAGCGGGTGCACGCCAGTTCGAAGCAGATCTACGGAAGCTACAAGGTCGCTGAACTGATGCAGGCCGACGCGCAGCTCGAGTCGGCAAGTCGCAATACGGTTGCCAAGGCGATGCGTGAAATGGGCCTAAAAAGCAAGGTCCACAAGCGTTTCACTCCAACGACCACGGTCGCCGATCCAACCAAAGTCCCCGCACCGAATCTACTCGACCAGGTCTTCGAGGCGGAAGGACCAAACCGCAAATGGGTAACCGATATCACCTATTTGCCATCGGCCAACGGCTGGATCTATCTTGCTGTTGTGCTCGATCTGTTTAGCCGCAAAGTGGTTGGATGGTCGATTTCCGAAAGCCTCGCAACGCCTCTGGTTGAAGATGCGTTGAGGCAAGCGATCGCAAATCGACGGCCCGACACAGCGAACCTGCTGCACCACAGCGATCGTGGATGCCAGTACACCAGCAGCGAGTATCAACGTACGCTGAAGACTCTCGGCATCACCTGCTCGATGAGCCGCACTGGATGTTGTTATGACAACGCCGTGATGGAACGATTCTTTTGGTCCCTGAAACATGAGTGGACCAAATTTGAATCGTTTGCCGATATCAACGATGCCCGAAGCAGCGTATTTGAATACATCGAAGCGTTTTACAACTCCACGCGAATTCATCAAACCCTTGGCTACCGAACTCCCAACCAGTTCGAAGTCGACCACGAGCAATCCTTAGCCCTTTGACGCCCCTTGGAGTGTCCGTCAGTCGTGGTCTATCGCATGGCGAATGCGTGCAACGTTCCCCCAGGCCGATGGCCTGGGTTAGGCAAACGGTCGAGCCTTCGGCCCTGACTCGGACGGAATCAAAAAGGGGACAGGCACATTCCGTGAACGCCCAACGCGTGCCGCAGGCCCAGCAATTTGCATAGCCCAGCCAGCAGGGCTGGGTAGCGGTCGACCACACTCCACTACATTTCCATCGGGTGAAGGGCCAACGGCCCGTGATGGGGCCGTCGCATGCGGGGCCTTCAGCCCAACCGTGGCGAATTCGTGCAACGTTCACCCAGGCCGATGGCCTGGGCTAGGCAAACGGCCGAGCCTTCGGCCCTGACTCGGACGGAACCGGGTAGCCAAAAAAGCGAAATGGGGACAGGCACATTCCGAGACCGCCCGACGCGGGCCGCAGGTCCGGCAATTTACATCGCCCAGTCCGCAGGGCTGGGTAAACCAAAAGGGGACAGGCACACTTCGAGAACGCCCAATGCGGGCCGTAGGTCCGGCAATTTGCATAGCCCAGCCAGCAGGGCTGGGTAGCGGCCGACCACACTCCACTACATTTCCATCGGGTGAAGGGCCAACGGCACGGGATGGGGCCGTCGCGCTCGGGGCCTTCAGCCCAACCGTGGCGAATTCGTGCAACGTTCACCCAGGCCGATGGCCTGGGCTAGGCAAACGGCCGAGCCTTCGGCCCTGACTCGTAGCGAAAAGGGGACAGGCTGATCCCAACAGCCGGCTGCCACCTACTGGCGCTGCAGGATCGCGATCGATCGATCGGCGGCGGCGGGACCGGCTTGGGCGAACAGTCGCCGCAGGCACGACAGCGCCGGTTCGGGACCGTTGACCAATTCGTGGCGGATCGAATCGGTTAACGTTTGTTGCGTCAGCCGCCCCGATTCGGGAGCTCCATTGCTGGCGATCGCCCCTTGGCTGACCAAGACCAACGCCTCGCCGGGCAGCAGTCGCATCGTGTGCACCAGCGGGCGGACGTCGGGGTCGCGGCCCAACGGTTCAGTCGGCGACGCGAGCATTCGATATCCGTAGCGATTGACGATCAGTCCCTGACAAGTCCCCGCGGAAGAGAACTGCCCCTCCCCCGTCTCGGGATCGACGGTAACGTACAGCAGGCTTGTCGATTGGTCGCCGGTCGATGTCTGCCACAGCGTGTCGTTGACTCGGCTGAGCACTTGATTCGTCTTGTGCCGGTACCCGGTGTGCGATTGCCAAGCCGAACGCGCGGTTGCAGCCGTCAACGCCGACTCGATCCCGCTGGCTCCAACCGAAGCGATGGCGATCGCGATCTTGCCGTCGGGCAGGATGTCCCAGGCAAACCAATCGCCCCCGACCGCTTCAGCCGCTTCGTTCCAACCGGCCACATCCCAATCTTTGTCCAACGGAACCGCTGGCGGCAACTGACGCGATTGCCAAGCCGCGGCGGCACGCAATTCGTCGCGGACCTCTGCCTGTTCAGCCGCCTTGGTGCCGATCACCTCGCGTTCCAACTCCGCCGCAATTCGCCCGGCGGCGAGAGTTGCCGACGCCTGTTGCGCCGACGTGATGTCGCGGGGCTGATCGTCCCACAGCCACAGGGTTCCCAACGGCAGATCGCCGCCGCGAATCGCAACCACGATCGCAGCGCCACGCTCCTCGGGACTCTCCCAGTGCGGCATCCGCGGAATATCTTCGATCGTAACAACCGGCGAGACCAACGCCTCGAGATCGCCCAATGCGCCACGCAGCGCCCGCGGCGGTTGAGCCAACCGCGACTTGGGCAGCCCAAAGCAGGAACGCAATTTCAAATGACTGGTATCGGCATCCAGCAAATAGAGTCCCGCGGCGTCACAACCGGTGGCGGCACTCGCCTCTTTCAAAACAGCTTCCAAACGATCGGCGATATGTCCGGCCGCGGGGAGGCAACCGGCGTTGGCATCTTCAACGGCGTGGGTCGCTTCCTGGTTCCTTAGCAAACCTTCGAATTCACGCAAACGGTCGGCGATTCGCGACGCGGCCTGTGCAAGCGTTTCCGCTGCACTTTTTGAAACCGCCGGCTGCGCGTCGGCAGAATCAACATCCATCATCGCCTCGGTGCAGGCGGGCAACAACATCAGCCGGTGCGCCGTGGTGCCAGTGGAAGGTTTGATTCGCCAACCCGTCGCATCAACATAAGCCTGCCAAAAAGCGGACATCTCGTCGCTTGCAGCAAACTTCCGTGGGGAGGTGTTGTCGTCTGCGTGAATTCGAAGGTAGTCAGGTATTTGCAAGGTCACGTCGTCGATCCAGGCTCAGGTGACGCCGCTCTGTCATCATTGACGGCGGCTTGACATTGGGCACCAGCGAGTCCTTGCCGGAAGCTATCCCTCACGCGGCTCTGAAGCGATCGCACCGCAAACAGCAGTGCATTGGATCGATCCGGTCGCATGAAGACTTAACAGTTTTGATTCCCTTCATGGGTCACACTGCTAGCATCGGCAGACCGGAGAAGCTTTCGTGACCGCAGAAGTCGACGCAGCCGATAAAGTTCACGAACTCGATCGCGCCGCCGTCACAAGCGACACGACCGGACCACCGCCGATGCGGTCATCCCCACATCCGCTTCAACCTGTCCCGACGGGCGTCGCGAACGCCCCGAGAAAATGCCCTGCGAGCTCACCTCGACCGCGAGATCACTCGTCTTCGTTGATAAAGTCGATCAGCATTCGCAATCGCCCCATCGCGCGGCGATTGAACAAAAAGACTAGCCGTGGCAATTCGGCGATCTCCGCTTCGGAGTGCTCCTCCGGCAGCGCAGCCATCTGCTCGAAACCGCCTTTGACGACGATATCGGAGAACCGATCGTTGACCGCTGCCAACTTCGCCGCTCCCAACGGTCGCTGCAACCGCAACACCAGCTTGCCGTTGACATACCGCATGCTGTGATAGACACGATAGAAGCGATCGAGTTCGGCGACCGCTTCGTCGACCGATTCGGTAATTTTGTACAACCGCAGATCCTCGGGCGAGATCATCCCGCCGTCGAGCAGTTGCGAATCGACGAACTTGCCAAACTCCTTCCAATACGTTCCACCGGGGGCGTCCAACAGCACGACGGGAATCATCGGGTGCTTGCCCGTTTGCAGCAGTGTCAGTACTTCGGCGGTTTCGTCGAGCGTTCCAAAGCCGCCGGGCAGGCTGACCACCGCGTGACACTCTTTCACAAACATCAACTTGCGAGTGAAAAAGTACTTCATCGTGACCAGCTTGCGATCGCCTTCGATCACCGGGTTGGCTCCCTGTTCGAAGGGCAACATGATGTTCAGCCCCATCGAATGCTCGCGCCCCGCGCCGCGGTGCCCCGCCTCCATGATCCCGCTACCCGCACCGGTGACGACCATCCAGTCCTCGGCCGCCATCCGCCGACCAAACTCCTCGGCCGCTTTAAACGTTGGATGCGACGGCGCGGTCCGAGCCGACCCGAAGACGGTCACTTTGCGATGTCGCCGATAAGGCCGGAAGACACTGAACGCATATCGCAATTCGATCAACGTGCGGCTGAGGATCTTCAGATCGCCGCGAGCGGTCCGGTCGCGGACCAGCCGATCGATCGTCTTCCGCATCACTTCGATCAAGTCGGGGCTGCGCAACCGTGTCTCTTTGTTGCTTCCCGAATCGTCCGGTTTCTCGGTCATTCTCGTTCTCTTCAGGGGCGTGTAGCAGGATATCAAGCCATGCGGGTTGACAATACAATGCAACCAGTCATTCACATCCCCGTTATAGTCAAAGGTTTGAAGCATTGGATATCGCAGTTTTAGGTACGGGCAACGTCGGTGCAACCCTGGGCCGCCGTCTGGCCGGACTCGGTCACAACATCGTCTTTGGCTCGCGACTGCCACAAAGTGAGCGTGTGCAACAGTTGATCGAAGAGAATCCGCACGCCCATGCTGCCGAAACGATCGCCGAAGCGGCGCGGCAATGCGATACGATCCTGTTCGCCGCCCCATGGACCGCCGCCCGCGAAACGCTGACCAACGCAGGCGATTTGACCGGCAAAACCTTGATCGATTGCACCAACCCGCTAAACGAAACCTTCGACGGGATCACGCTCGGCCACACCGAATCGGCAGCCGAAAAGATCGCGCACTGGGCCGCCGGAGCACACGTTGTCAAAGCCTTCAACACCGCCAGCTTGGCGACGATGGAAAACCCCGATTTCGATGGCCAACGCGCCACGATGTTCTACTGTGGCGACGACATCACAGCCAAAGCGACCGCAGGAACGCTGATCGACGAGCTTGGTTTTGAGGCGATCGATGCGGGCGACCTGCAATCGGCACGCTACTTGGAACCGATGGCGATGCTCTACATCCAACTCGCCATCCATCAGAAGATGGGCAGCCAGTTCGCCCTGAAAATGCTCCGTCGCTAAACCGCGGCGCCGCCAACCGCGAGGCCGCCGCACCGTCCACAACCGAACCTTCCCTGGGCACCGCATAAAGGACGAACCGATGACATTGACGACACGATCGCTACTTTCAAGCCTGCTTGCGGCCTGGTGTTTACTGGCATCCCCAATCGCCGCCGCCGACCTGCAAGTGAAGGAGACCAACGCGGCGATCGAGATCGCCAGCGACGGCAAGTCGGTGTTGGTCTATAACAAGCAATCGCCGCCGGTCCCCGACGGAATCGATCCGATCTATCACCGCAGCGGATTCCTGCATCCTGTCGCTTCGCCGGCCGGAAACGTCGTCACGGCAGCGTTTCCAGCGGACCATCCGCACCAACAGGGAGTCTTCAGCGCGTGGGTGAGGACCAACTACGACGGACGCGAGATCGACTTCTGGAATCTTGCCGGAGGCGTCGGACGCGTGTCGCATGAACGCGTCGTCAAGACGTTTACCGAAAACGAATCGGCAGGGTTCGAGGTCGATCTGATTCACCATACGGTCGCCGAACCGAAGGTCGATATACTGCGTGAGCGCTGGCGAATCACGGTCCAACCGACCGACGGATCCTACCGCTGCTTCGATCTACAAACGACTCAGGAAGCACTAACCGACAAGCCGTTGACAGTCGAAAAGTATCATTACGGCGGCGTTGCGACGCGCGGCCCCGCTCGCTGGAGCCTGCCGTCGGGAAAGAAAGCTGCGGCAAAAGCAAGCGACGCCGACAACAATAAACCAAGCGAACCGATCAGCGAGATCGTCGACGAGCACGGCCACGACCGGATCGCCGGGAACCATCATCCGACGCGATGGGTGACGCTTTCGGGAACCGAAGGGGACGATTTGGTCTGCATCACGATGCTTGGACACGCCGATAACTTCCGAGCCCCGCAGCCGGCGCGGCTCCATCCCAGCATGCCCTACTTCTGCTTTGCACCTTGCGTGACGGGGGAGTTTCAGATCGCCAAAGACCAGCCCTACGAAGCGAGCTTTCGATTCCTGGTCACCGATGGAAAGCCCGATCCGGCGTGGATTGAACAGCAATGGCAAGCGTGGTGCGGCGACAAAGCCCAATAGTTCGCAAGAGCAACGAAGTCGATCGCCGCTCGTGCGGCCGCTATCCCAAGAACGGGAACGACGGATCGATCACGTGCATCTCTTTCAGATGCGACCAGAAGCTTGGTGGCGCCGCGCCGTCGACCGCCGCAACGGTTCGTGCAATGTTGTGCGGACTGGAACTGCTGATCGCGACAGCTTGGATTCCTGGCACGCTGCGAGCAAACTCCAGGCAGGCAGCCGCCGGCGCGACGTCGAACCGCTGGCACGCAGTCTGGAATCGCTGCCGCCAATCGAGTAGCTCGCGATCCTCGGCCGATTCGCCGGTGACGACGCGGTAGTCGTAGAACTTGCCGCCGAGCGCGAAGCCGGCGTTAAAGACCGCGGCGTTTAAGATCCCGACTCCGGCTTCATCCAACTGTTCGATAAACGCCAGCAGCTCCGGCGGATGTTTCATGATCGTCAGCGAATTGGCCAACATCACCCAGTCGAGATCGACGCGATCGCAGACGTCGCGGATCGAAGTCCAATCCTTGGCTCCCACGCCAACGCCCAAGACCTTCCCTTCGCTGCGCAGCTCGCCCAGCGCTCGATAAGCCTCTTCGATGTCGTGCCAACGCTGCTTGTGATCGGCGGGATCGGTTGCCGCAGCCAGGTACTCATCGGGATCGTGGACCGAAACCAGACCGGCTTGGTAATCGCCAAGCAGTTCGTTCCCTTGGTGATAACAGCGAAGGATCCCCTCGTAACTGATCTCCTGACGCGCGTCGTGCGTCAGCCCAAACCAAGCACCCGGTTCAAACGTAGGCTCATCGCCAACCAATGGCTGGCGAGTCCAAGCAAGCTTGTTGCTGATCACCACGTCGGCGGGATCGATGTTCAGCCGCGACAGCTCGCGACCGATGATCTCCAACGACATCCCAGCGCCGTACTTGCCGGCGGAGTCGATAAAGACAGGGGCTTCGACGCGGCGAAACCACTCCGCAACCACCTGCTGCTTCGCTTCGTCGGGAACCTCGGCAAACAGATTCCCCAAGCTGGTCGAACCGAATACGACCGGCGGAATTCGCAAGCCGGTTTTGCCAAACAGCTGTCGTTGCATCGAGGTTTACCGATTCAGAAATTACCGGTCGAAGAACTGCTTGATCGCGTGAACCGTCGCGGCGCGACCGGCGCGAGCAATCGAGGTCGTCAACGGAATCTCTTTCGGGCAGACCGCGACACAGTTCTGAGCGTTACCGCAGACCTGGATTCCACCTGGCTCGGTCAGCGCTTCCATCCGTTCGTCAGCCATCATCTTGCCGACAGGATGATCGTTGAACAGCATCACTTGGCTGATCGCATTGGCACCGATAAACGCGTTGTCATATTCGGCGTTGCAGCGGGCTTGGTAATCCTCTTCCGACTCGCCAGTGATCCGATCGACTTCGATCTTCTTGTACTGAGGGCAAGCGTCCAGACAGCAACCACAGCTCATGCATTGGCTCAACGGATAAGCCTGCTCTTGCTGTTCGCGACTCTGCCGTTCGCCCGGTCCCATGTCGTAATAGCCATCGACAGGCACCCAGGCTTTGATCTTCTTCAGCCCACGGAACAGACGCGATCGATCGACCAACAGATCGCGAAGCACGGGGAACTTGGTCATCGGAGCCAGTTCGATGTGCGACGGTTGGTCAGCCAACAACTTGTCGACCAACGCCGAGCAACTCTGACGCACACGGCCGTTGATGACCATCGTGCACGATCCGCACACCTCTTCCAAGCAGCCGCAATCCCAGGCGACGGGAGCAACGTCCTTGCCTTCGACGGTCTTCGCTTGCGCGGCGACCTTCTGCAGCACGCTGATCACGTTCATCTCGCGCTCGTACTGGATACGATGACGTTCCCAGTAAGGCTTTTTACCGGGTCCCTCTTGGCGCAAGATCCGGACATCGATCGTATCGGGCATAGATTTTTCAGGTGCAATCATTGGTATGAAACCGGTAGGCGTGGATCGATTTGATTGTTGTTAGTTGGCTGCGTCTTGAGAGGCTGTCGCGGCGGCGGCTTTCGCCTTGGCAGCCCGTTCGTTCCAGACCTCGCTGATCACTTCAGCACCCTTGAGGCCATACAGCCGTGGACGCGGAGGAATCAGCGACGTGTCGACATCTTCGTATGCGATCGACACATCGTTCCCTTCCCAAGTGGCAACGGAACTCTTCAAGAATTTCTTGTTGTTCTCTTCGAAGCGATCGCACCACGCTTCGGCTTCGCGGCGACGATCGGCATCGTTGTCGCTTGTCAATTCGGGCATCGAGAAGGCTGGCTTGAAGTGAGCACCGCGGCACTCATCCCGCTGCAACGCACCCTTCAACAACGCCTTGGCCAACGGGAACATGTCCTGAACCGCTTTGGCAAAGATCACGTTTTGGTTGGTCCAGGTGCCGGTATCGGACAGCGAAACCTTCTGCACGCGTTGATGCAGATCGTCGACCGTCTTGATCGCTTCTTCGAGCTGTTCGTTTTTGCGAACCACGGTCGCCGCGCGAGTCAGCACGTCGCCCAGTTCTTGATGGATCAAGTAAGGGTTCTCGCCGCCGGCACTCTGGTTCAACAGAGCATCGTGACGTTCCTGTTGCTTGCGGACCGCAGCTTCTACATCGCTGGTCGTTGCTTCGCTGCGACCTTGGATGAAGTTGGCGATGCCAGGACCGCTGAAGAGGCCCGTGAAGATGCAGCTGAGCAGCGAGTTGGCACCCAAACGGTTCGCACCGTGGTAATGGTAATCGCATTCGCCCATCGCGTACAAACCGTTGATGGTCGTCATCTGGTTGCGAGGGTTGCCCGCTTCCATGCCGCCATCGGCCGAACGGACATAATCAGCCCACAGGCCGCCCATGCTGTAGTGAACCGCGGGGAAGATCTTCATCGGTTCGTCGCGAGGATCGACGCCTTGGAACTTCTCGTAGATCTCCAAGATGCCGCCCAGCTTGCGGTCCAGTTCGGATCGCTCGATATGGGTCAGATCCAAGTAGACGCACATCCGTCCCGCTTCGACGCTCAATCCGTCGTTGACGCAGACGTCGAAGATCTCGCGGGTCGCGATATCGCGTGGCACCAAGTTGCCGTATTCGGGATAACGCTCTTCCAAGAAGTAGTAGCGTTCGTTTTCGGGGATCTGGCGAGGCGAGCGAGGATCTTGCGGCTTCTTCGGAACCCACACGCGTCCACCTTCGCCACGCGCCGATTCGCTCATCAGTCGCAACTTGTCGGCGCCTGGAATCGCGGTCGGGTGAACCTGAATGAACTCCGCGTTGCCGTACTTGGCACCGGCTTGGAAACAGCGACTGGCGGCACTGCCGTTGCAGAAGACGCTCATCGTGCTGCGACCGTACAGCAAACCGCAACCACCACTGGCGACGACAACTGCCGACGCAGGGAAGCCGCGAATTTCCATCGAGACCATGTCTTGAGCGACGACGCCGCGGCATTCGCCATTGCTGTCTTGGATCGGTCCCAAGAAGTCCCAGAATTCAAACTTGCGAACCAGTCCTTCGCTCTCGCGGCGACGCACCTGTTCGTCCAACGCATACAACAACTGTTGGCCGGTGGTTGCGCCCGAGAAGGCAGTCCGCTTGTACAGCGTTCCGCCGAAGCGGCGGCGGTCGATAAAGCCTTCGCCGGTGCGGTTGAACGGAACGCCCAAGCGATCCATCAACTCGATCACCTTTGGCGCCCACAACGTCATCTCTTTGACGGGCGGTTGGTGCTGCAGGAAGTCACCACCGTAGACGGTATCGTCGAAGTGCTTCCATTCGCTGTCGCCCAACTGACGCGTCTGGTCGTTACAAGCGTTGATGCCACCCTGGGCACACACGCTGTGCGAACGCTTGACCGGCGTCAGACTGATCAGATCGACCGGAATGCCCAGCTCTGCCAGCTTCATCGTGGCAGACAGACCGGCCAGGCCACCGCCGATAACTACGACCCGTTGCTGGGACATTGATGACTCCAAATGATATAAATCGGTGTGTGTTTGATGATTCGTTAGGTAGGATGCGACGCGGTGAGACTACTCTGCCGCGGAGGTCTCGGGTTCGGCAGTCTTTTCGTCACTGGCGGCGGCTTCGTCAGCCGTGCTCGCGTCGGCGTCGACTTCCGCTTCCGATTCCTCGGACTCAACCGCTTCGGGAGCCGAGCGTTTGTGCGGGTCGTCGAAGACGGCGCCCGATTCCAAGCCCGCTTCGTACATCCGATCCTCGACGATCCGAGCTTCCTTGGGATCGACAGTCAACGCGCCAACCCAAGCGGTGATCGAGATGATGCCGACCAACAGGCCGATCCCGCCACACAACATCGATGCACGTTTCTGAGCTGCAGGCGAAACCCACAATCCCCAGGTGATCCCGGCGGTCCACAGACCGTTAGCAAAGTGATAGACGCACGACAGGACACCGACCAGGTAAAACGCGGGCCAGAAAACGCCGTCCATCGCGTGAGCCAAGCTGGATGCCGCGTTGTAAGGCTTGAACTGAGCCATCCCGAGCGGCGTGGCGATGTAGTCCAACCAAGGACCGAAGTGGAACCAACCATGCAGATGGAAGACATGCATCGTGATGTAGACAAACGCGATGTAGCCGGTGATGCGTTGGAACCGGTAGCGGCGATTCGCCGTGTATTTGTAGCGATCGGTGTTCGATTCGCCGGTCATTCCAATCCAAATGCCAATGATGGCGTGGAACAGCAGCGGCAAAAAGATGAAGCCCCATTCGACGACAGGCAGCGCCGGCCCCAGACTGTGGATCTGATTCACCATCCGCTGGAAGGCCCCAGGCCCCGCCATCAGGCTAGCATTGGTTGTCAGGTGAACGCACATGTAGAGCCCGATCGGCACGACACCCAACAAAGAATGGATGCGGCGAATGGCAAATTCGTGCTTCAGAAAAAATGAAGGTTCAGTTTGCGTTGACACAGAACATACCTACCCCTCGTCTGAGGGTGCTGATGGTGAGGTAAAGTCTCGGTGGGTCTAACCGAAAAGTCGCGGTGATGCGTAACTTTTGCGTTAGTTTAAGGTTGCTACGGCGGGCCGCAAGCATAGTTGAGCGATTCCGACCTGGATCGAAAGACCCATTTTCGCATATTCTCGGTTTGCAGGAAACCACAAGATTGTGGCTGCGACGAATTGGCAAACTGTGTAAGTTACCAAAGGCACGGTAGCAATTTATCAGTCATAATAACCAAGACGACTCGAGTTGCGAGCGCTTCGTCCTCCTTGGCCTCGAATTTGCTCGACACCTTGGATGCCATCGCGCCACGTGACAAATTGGCAGAATCATTTCCGCTGCATGTGGCAATATGCCCTAGAGGCCTCTGATGAAGCTGACGAAGCCCAACCTATTGATCACCGACGACGATCGCGCGTTTCGAGAGACGCTGCGAAGCGTGTTGGATCGGTTCGACTTTGAGATGTATCTAGCCGAAGATGGCGAAGAGGCACTGGAGATTATCAGCCGGCACCAGGTCCATCTAGCGCTCTTCGACGTCCACATGCCCCGCTTGAGTGGTCTCGAAGCCCTCACGCGAATGCGTGCCTCGGGGCTCTCCCTCCCCTGCATTCTGATGTCGGCTGCTCTGGACGAAGCGATCTGCGACGCAGCCAGCAAGCTGGAAGATGTCTCGGTGATCCCCAAACCGCTGAAAATCCGTGAGATCTCCAGCGTCGTCACTCACCTGCTCGCCAAACGCTACGGCTGGCAAGCCGAATCGCCCGCCGTCGATCGCCCCGAATGACGTCACTCTGACGACAGCGATATCAAATCGACGACACTCTGGCGTCCTGGCCAGCTCTTCGTTTCCCTGCCTGTCATCGATCGCAACCTATTGTTGCACAGCGACTTAGCAACCCCCGAGCGATCTCTTCCCGCGGTTTGGCACACTGCATGCGATAGCAATAAACCAGGTCGCTTTGATGGCGACCCGCTGTCGCCAAGTACAGGCACCGCAACGATTGCGGCGACAGCCAACCGATCGACGACCCTGGGAGCTAGAACGGCTCCTCCCTCCCCAAGGAACACGAAGATGCGTTACCTAACTGCAACCCTCGCTATCGCCCTGCTGTCCACCGCCGCCACCACCGCACGGGCCGACCACCGGCTGGAAGCGGTCGCCCGCGACTATCACCGTTCCGTTCATGTTCTGGCCGATTACATCACGCATGATCGCCACAGTTCGCCTTACTTGAGCCGCTATGTCAGCCGATTGGACGACGTTTCGCACGACTTCTACGAAGCCCTCGTTCACGATCCGTATCGCTCGAGAACCCGCGGCCTGTTCGACGACGTGCGTTCGCTGCACTACCGCGTTCGCAGTCTGCTGGGGCACAGCTGCCGAGCGTTGCCCGGTGCTGCCGCAGTCTGGCACGACGCCGACCGCCTGTATTCGCGACTGTCGCACGCCTTCTCCGACAACCATCACGGTCACCACCACCATCCCCACCGTGTCGGACGTGTGATCCTGCCGCCAACAACGGTCCCCTACCCTCAAAAACGGGTGGAGATCCGCGTGGAAGTGCCACGTAGCCAAGGGAAGCCCAACCACCGCGACCGATTTGATTCGCGTGGTCCCTCCAACAATCGCGATCGAGGCGATGCACGAGGTCCATCGAACGACCGAGACCGCAACCGAGGCGACGCGGGCAAACCGCGATATAATCTGGACCGCGAACGATCTGAACGCACAGAGAACGAATCGCGCAAGCCCAACCAACGCCCCTCAACCTCGCTCCGTTCGGATGTTTCCAACGAAGCGGTCGGCCGATTGCTGACGTCGCTGTTCAACTGAACCGCGCCGGACGCCTCAACACCCAACAAAAAAACCGCGAGTCGGATTCGACCCGCGGTTTTTTATTGGATTGGCTGAACGAAAGGCTTTCGTTCCGCTGGCGTTACGCCGAGTATTCCGCTCCGAAGAACTCTTTGCTCGCGTCGACATCTGGCTTGATGGTGCGAGCGCCTTCGGTCCAGTTCGCTGGGCAAACTTCGCCGTTAGCTTCGAAGTATTGCAGTGCTTTGCACATCCGCAACGCTTCGTCGACGCTACGTCCCAGTGGCAGATCGTTGACGACTTGGTGACGGACAACGCCGTCCTTGTCGATCAAGAACAGACCACGCAAAGCGATGCCGCCGTCCAACAGGACGTCGTAATCGCGAGCGATCTGCTTGTTCAGGTCGGCAACCAATGGGTATTGGATGTCGCCCAAACCGCCTTGAGCGCGGGGGGTGTTACGCCACGCCAAGTGCGAGAAGTGGCTGTCGACCGAAACGCCCAACAGTTGCACGTTGAGAGCTTCGAACTCTTTGGCCGCTTCGCTCATCGCGATGATTTCAGTCGGGCAGACAAAGGTGAAGTCCAATGGGTAGAAGAAAAGCACGACATATTTGCCGCGATAATCGGTCAGGCTGATCGATTTGAACGATCCGTCGGCCATCACGGCCTGCGCGGTGAAATTTGGCGCTTCGTGGGTTACGAGCTGTGTCATATTCGGTCGGTCTCCAGATTGGGATGCCCATGAATTGTCAAAGCACCGCCTGCTGCGGGGCCCGTTGCGACGACACCTTGTGTAGCCAGGGATGACATAAATACCCTCGTGAGACGACACAATGGTGTCAATCCGAGCCACAAATGGCATCGAGCCGCGAGCGGTATTGTAGGTCCGATGGCAAGGATCCGAAACTAGGCCATCGCAGCAAATCGCCCCCCCACCCGACCGGTTTCAGCAGAAAGCGTTGTGTGGGAATGGCCGCCGGTTTGTGCTAATCTAGTGAGACCGTGAGTGGCTTCGAATAGGACACTCCGACGCTTCCTCGGCACCGCCCGCTCCTGGGCCTCCCCCAACCGAGCGTCCGAAGTACGGCAACATCCCCCTATGCCCCACCTGTCAATATAAATGGAGATCCCGAATCCCATGAGAGCTTTGATCCGTTGCATGTTCCCCGTGAACTGCCTGTTTGTATTTGCATTGCTTTCGGTCGCGGGTTCGAACTGCAGCGCCCAGCCGGCGGCGACAGCTGAATTTGCGATCCCGGCGACCGATGAGGGACTGCCCGGCGACGGACCGCTGCGACGCGCAGACTGGTTTAAGAAGCTGTGGGAATCCCGCCGCAGCCTGTGGGCGACTCAGGTTCAACAAGATCAAGGCGCTGTCGTCTTCTTGGGCGATTCGATCACTCAGGGCTGGGGCTCAAAGCTGAACGAATATTTCGCCGGAATGAAAGTTGCCAACCGCGGCATCAGCGGCGACACGACTCGCGGCGTTCTGATCCGTCTGGAGGAAGATGTGCTGTCGCTCAATCCGGCGGCGGTGGTGATCCTGATCGGAACCAACGATCTCGAAGATCAAGCGGCCCCCGAGGTGATCGCCAGCAATCTGGAACTGATCATCGCGGCGTTGAAGCAGCACAATCCGAAGATGCCGATCGTGCTGTGCGAAACCTTCCCGAGCTCGGCTACCAAGTCGCGGCCAGCCGACAAGATCCGCAAGGTAAACGACCTCTACAAGGCGGCCGTCAAAGGGGACAAACAAATCACAGTCGTCGACACATGGACATTGTTCGCCGACGAAAATGGGGACGCTCCCAAATCGGAATTCCCCGATCTGCTGCATCCCAACTCCAAGGGCTACCAGAAATGGGCCGACGCGATCCGGCCGATCTTCGCAACGCTCGGCTTCCTAGAAACCGAAGCGGACGACTTCAAGGTCGAACCCGGTTTTGTCAGCTTGTTCAACGGCAACGACCTTTCGGGCTGGGGATATCGCCAACGGAAAACACTCAAGCCGTTGGCTAGCTTCGAAGGCCCCGCCAGCACGGACGGACGTTACGTTGCGATCAACGGACGCTTGGTCGTGACGACACCCGCCGAAGGCCGCAAGGGACAACAGCTGTGGACCACCCAAGAGTTCGGCAACGACTTCACGTTGAAGCTGCAATTCCGAGCGACGCCCAACGCCGATTCGGGCGTCTTCATTCGGGGGCCACAATTGCAATGCCGCGATTATCCGCTGGCTGGCCCTTACAAGAACCTGAAAAACTACAAGCCACAACAATGGAACGATCTTGTCGTAACGGTTCGCGGCAACGTGGCCCACTGCACCTGTAATGGCGAAGTCCTCGAAGCCGAAATGAAGGTTCCCGACTCGGGGCCGATCGGGCTCGAGGGAGACCGCGGTCAGATGGAATATCGTCGCATCCGAATCAGCGATCCCAAAGCCAACCAATTCAAAGGAGCCACGTTGATGAGCTTTAACAAACTGACCCCCGAAGAAGAATATGTGATCGTTCGCAAGGGGACCGAGCGTCCAGGGACCGGGGCGCTGTTAAACAACAAGAAGAAAGGGACCTACATCTGCCGTCGCTGCAACGCAGCGTTGTACAAGAGCGACAGCAAGTTCGAGAGTCACTGTGGCTGGCCCAGCTTCGACGATGAAATCGAAGGGGCTGTCCGTCGCAGCGTCGATGCCGACGGACGCCGCACCGAGATCCTCTGCAAGAACTGCGACGGCCACTTGGGACACGTCTTCTTAGGCGAAGGCTTTACCAAGAAGAACACACGACACTGCGTCAATTCGCTGTCGATGGCGTTTGTCGAAGAGGATGAAGAGCTGCCGCCAGTGGTCAAGCCACCGGCCGACGCCAAGCCCTAGTCTCGATCGTTGCCACGATATCGCTGCCGTCTGTCGCTCTTGGGGCCGGACGCAGCGATCAGGCGTCACCGACGAGAATCTGGCCGATGAGGACCCAAATACCGGTGAAAACAATGCCAAGGCATGCATGAAAGAAGTCGGGTGTCATGATTGTGGGGATCCTAATGCGTAGCGCGGACAGTTCGATTGCCAGCTCGGCTAAAATCCATAGCCTGTCCAAATTGAGATCCCTCTCATGGCATCAGTGACCTAGATCGGAACTCCACCGAAAAACCTTCACCCTTTTTTTGAATGCCGGCACGGTTTACTCAATCGGCCCCGTTTACCAACCACCCCGCGACGCGGATCCCAACAGAAATATATGCCCTCCAGCCACGACCTCCCCGCGTCCGCGGATCCCAATCCGCAGGTCATCCCGTGGCTTTCTTCCCCCGAGGCGCTCGAAGCGATCGACCGCGCCGAGGCAGCCGGGCAAGCGACCGTCGCCCGGACCGCAGCGCTGCGAAGAAAGATCGGCCCCGACCGCGCCGCAGCAGTTCTCTCCGCAGCAGCAGCGCGAGGCAAGGCGATCGACAAATGGGGCGCTGGGCCGTGGCTGGTCACCGATCGCGGGATCCAACAAGCGACCGATCGGGCGATCGCCAGCTACAAGTCGCGGCGCGTTCCCGCCGGGCTGGAGATCTTCGACTGGTGCTGTGGCGTCGGCGGCGAAGCGATGCAATTGAGCGACCGCGGCCCGCTGACAGCGATCGACCGCGATCCCAAGATCGCTGAAATGGCAAGACACAATCTGGGCGTGCATCGCGAGCAGCAAGCGGCCAGCGACGTCGCTGGCTGGGAGTTTCGGTCGACGGTGATCTGCGACGACGTCTTTGCTCACCATCCACCAGCCGCGGCCTGGTTGAACCTCGATCCCGATCGCCGCAGTGAATCCAACACTGCCGGGACCAGCCGCGCGACGCATTGCGATTACCTGCAGCCGCCGCTGAGCGATTGGTTGCCGGTCGCAAAACAAGTCGCCGGCGCGTCGATCAAACTGGCTCCAGCGACCCAGTTGCCCGAGGAGTGCCACGAGCTGGGAGAGCGCGAATGGATCAGCCATCGCGGCAGCTGTCGCCAGCAAGTGCTGTGGCTCGGCGAGGCGAGTCCCCGTGGAACGATCCGAGCGACCGTTGTCACCGGAGACGATTCGGCGACCAGTTTCGCTGTCGACCAACTGCAGCAGGGCGATGAAACCGACACCTGCGAAGCGTTTGCCTTCGACCTCGATCCGGCGGTTCGCGCGGCGGGATTGAGCGAATCGTATGCGGCGGCCAAAGGCTTGCGGGCGCTCGGTGGACCGGCTGGCTTTTTCACCGCACAACAAAACGATGTCGACGCGTTGGCTCAACCGTTCGAAGTCCTTTGGCACGGCGTGGCCGATATGAAAAAGCTCCGCCAAGCCGTCGCTGCGATCGACGGTTGCGTGAGCGAAGTGAAAATCCGCGGGCTCGATTGGAAGCCGCCAACGATCATCAAGAAGCTGGGGCGGCGAGAGGGAAAAAAGCTGACGCTGCTGGCCAGCCGAATCGGTTCGTATTGCGGAGCGATCCTGGCGGTCCGGCCATAAAAATCGAGTAGGGTGAGCCAGCGGAGCGACCGCTGACTCAGCCCTCTCACAGAACCGTACGTACGGGTCCGTATACGGCTCCTGTTTTATTTGCCTAGTGCTTTGTCAGGCTTTGATTTTGGGGTAGAGGGATTTTAGTTTTGTTCTCGCATCTTTGACTTGGAATTGCCAGTCAACGCCACGCTGTCTTCTGTTTGAGTGTGAGGACCACGCCTGTGTTTCCTTTCTCAGCGGCGCAATCGTCGCGAATCGACGACCGTTGATACACTGCCGCGTCATTGAACTGAGTTCGTTCTCAGCCGCGTTGAGCCAACTTCCATGCTTGGGTGTGTAACGGAACTCGATGCGACGAACCAAGGCACGGGCTTTTTCTGGCTTAAAGGCCTCGTAGAAGGCGCCTTTGGTGTGGGTATTGAGATTGTCACATACCAGGATGATCTTCTTCGCCTTTTTGTAGCGTGTCGTCAGCAGTGCCTCCATTTCGATGGCCCAATCGACCTTGGTTCGCTTTGGACGCACGGTGACTTCTCTCCATCCGGCCAGCGGCTCGGTGAACATGAACACGCTGGCGGTTCCGCACCGTTCATACTCGTAATCGACGCGTCGAGCATGATTGCGGGTCGCCGGGATCGGCGTTCGCGTCTCTTTGTGAAGCTGGACCGGCTGTTCGTCCATGCACACCACGGGATAGTCCGAATCATACGGTTCTTCGTAGGTGTCTAGGACTTCTTCCATGCACGCTACAAATTCGGAGTCGGCGTCGGGTGGAATCACCCAATACTGGATCTTGCGATTGGTCATGCCGTTTTTTTAAGCGTTTGGCGAACGGTTTCGTAGCTGATCGAGTCCACGATCCCCAGTTCTACCACGTGGTCTGCCAACAGACGCAGCGACCAACTCGCGAACCCTTTGGGAGGTTTCCCCAACCGCAAGGCGATCACTTTCGCTTCTTGCTTTCCGTCAAGCGTCTTCTCTCGCGGGGCGCTCAAACGCGGTTTCCCGTGCAGCGCCGTATCGAACCCTTCGGTCACCAAACGTTTGCGAAGATTCTCCACGGTCTGAATCCGACACGCCAAAGCTTCCGCGATTTTGGCGTCGGTCCAGCCAGGTCCTTCCGTGTCAGCTTTGAGAAGGATCAGCGCCCGCCGTACCTTCTGCGAGGAGCCTTTCAGCTTCTTTACAATCGCCTTCAGTTCTTCCCGTTCTGTATCCGAAAGCCGAACGATATACTTCTTAATCATCGAATCCTCCGTGACTCGTGGGGCAATCGACCTACAAACTCCCGGATTCTTCCGATTCAGGAAACCCCAATTCCTAAGGCTGACAAAGCACTAGGTTAAGCCAGGAAGGACTCCGGTCTCCAATTCGGTCAAGTCAAACAGGCCAAGTTCCGCCAGGAAGCCATTGCTGATGGCCATGCTGGCGTAAGAACTACGCGACGTACGCCACGCGGTCATTCGCATCTTCTGGAGGTCACCACGTACGCCGACCTGCCGCAAGCGGCGAATCAGACGCGTCGGTTTCTTCCACAACGCGAGTTGCTTGGCCCGTAATCGTCGCCGAATCCATCTAGCCAACTCGCGATACAGACCTTTGCAGTTCGCCATCCGGAAGTAGCTGCCCCAGCCGCGAAGCACCGGATTCAGGTCAGCAATGACCTTCTCCAAGTTCACCGGGCTGTTCTTGCGAGTGATCACTTTGACCTTCGCCTTGAAGGCCGCGACTTTCTCGGCAGCAATGCGGGTGTGCATGCTGCCGATCACGACGCCCAAGAACTTCACACCCTCACAGGCTGAAGTCAGGTGCGTCTTATCGCGATTGACGGTCAACTTCAAATCACCTTCCAGAATCTCCACTGCAACGCTCATCGCATGAGCCGCCGAGCGCTTGCTCCGACACAGGATCAGAATGTCGTCGGCGTACCGAACGATTCGGTAACCACGACGCATCATCTCCTGGTCGAAAGCATCCAGGTAAATATTGGCGATCAGGGGACTGACAACACCGCCTTGCGGGCTGCCAAGCTCCGTCGCCTCCCAGACACCTTCGTTCATCACTCCGCTGGTCAAAAACATTTTGATCAGATTCAAAATGCTGCCATCGGTCACCCGACGACGGATCGACGAGAGAATCAAGCCGTGATCCAACCGGTCAAAGCATTTCGAGAGATCCATATCGACGACTTGGTCGAGACCATATCGCCGGATGAACATCGTTGCTTTGGCGACTGCCTGTTGGCAACTGCGGCCCGGTCGGTAACCGTAGCTTGATGGATGAAAGTCAGGATCAAAGATCGGCTGCAGGATGTCCAGCAACGCTTGCTGGACGACTCGGTCGCGAACTGTTGGGATGCCAAGATGCCGCTGGCCGCCTTCCGGTTTCGGAATCGAAACTCGGCGGACCGCACTGGGCCGGTAAGTCTTGCTCCGCAGCTCGCTCACCAACCGCGTCAGCTCCCCCAGCAAATCAGCTTCAAACGCATCGATCGCTTGCCCGTCGATGCCAGGTGCACCCTTGGCACGTCGGACTTTCTCGAACGCGCGAGCCAAAGCTCGGCGATCAAGCAGTCGGTCGTAGAGGCTGTAGTAGGTTCGCTTCATGACTGTCGGTCGGTGGTCTTTCGTTGGGTCGATCGCTTTCTGTCGAATCGGTTGGCAGGGTGGCGGTTCACTCAGCGGGCGCCTCGTGTGCTATTCCAGTAGAGGACAATCGCGAGGCGTCGAGTTTGCTGAGTTACTTCCACGCCGACGGACGAATCGAGCAGCTTAGCAGTTCCCCGCATCGCCACTGTGGACCGGTCCCCGGAGTCTTCGATCTCTCCGGATCGTGTCGGCTGCCGGTTGTTCGTTTTCGGTGTTCTCTCCAATCACAAGTAAAACTTCACCCCTTCGCATCCAGTGATGACCTTTTGAGTCATCTCTGTCCGGCGTGACTCGCTTCGGTTACCGCCGATGCTTTGCACGTCGTCGCCACGGTTTTGTCCTCCAGACTGTTACCAGCTTTCACGGGCCGCGACTTATTCACTACTACGGGTTCATCTGACTCCTGACACCACATCGATCGCTTCTTGTGTTTCCACTTGAAGCGACCTTACCGGCTTCTCACGCTTCGCCTTTGGGGGAGCTAACGCGGCCACGGATAATGTCAGGTCTCCCCAGTTACTGCACTGGCTCCCTGACGATGATGACGTCCCCAAACACTTCCGGCGGCTGTTCATGTATCGGGCATCGCGACTTTTTGCACGCTCGCCCCCGCCGGCAGCCGAATCGGGTTCGCTTTCGCTACGTTCCATCGTCCTCCTATCGCTTCCTTCAGACCCGCAGTCACCGGCGGAACCCTTGCGAATCGGATTCAATTCCCCATGAACAGGGCTTGGTCGGTGACAAGCACCGACTGGGTTTGCCAGCTTCGCTGGGCAAACAAAAAAGCGGCCCGTTTTGGGACCGCGTGTCTGCAAATCTGGGCGTCGTCGCGGAACGATCGACGCCAATGGCAACGTCAGCTGGCGTTACTTCTTGACGACTTCGAAGCCGGTCTTGAACGCTTTTTCACCAAACAGCATTTCCAGCTGAGCGTCCCCTTCGGCTGCCGCTGCTTTGCCTTTGCAGCCGCCACAGCAGAACGCAACTTTGTGGTTGTCGACGGTGACCGATTGATCGGGGTTCGCATCGCGGCCGGCGATCGGGCAATGGACCTGCTTGGCCTGGCCGGTGACGAACAACTGCAAGTTCGCTTTGGCTGCGTATTTCTTCTGATCGGCGACGAATCGCTTCATGCAGCCAGGGCAACAGAAGTAGACCTTCGCATCCTTGTACTGGGTCGATGCGGCGGCATCGCCGACGGTGAATTCGGTCCCGGCAACGGGGCACTTGCACTTCTTGGTCGCAAGCGTGTCGTCAGCCGCACTGGCAAAGCTGGTGAGTGTGGCAACGGCCAACAGAACGCAAATGACAGGATTGGAAGAGCGCATGAATTTCCTCTTGGTGCGTGGAACGGAAGGATGGGAATCCAGAATCGAAAAATCGCGGCTCCCAACAGGAATGGTAACCAAGCCCGACCGAGATCGCAAACCTTCCCCAAGTCGACTGAATTAAAACGTCTCGGGATATATCACGATTTCGACGCGGCGGTTGGCGGCGCGGCCGACGGCGGTTGTATTGTCGCCGCGGGGGTAATTGGATCCTTGCGCGAGCGTGAACAATTGCTGCGGTGGCAGATTGTTGCGTCGCGTCAGATGCTCGAAGACCGCTGATGCTTGGGCGGCGGAGAGTTGATGGTTGCTGCCATACATTCCGCCGTACAACTGCTGGTCGTCGGTGTAGCCTTCGATGCCAATCTTTTGGCGGGGAAAGTTCTGCTGAATTGCGGCTGCGATGGGATCGAGCATCGCCGCGGCGCCTCCAACGATCTGAGCTGAATTCCGCTGGAACAACTGGTCCGAAGGAATACGAATTCGGATCGCTTCGTTTTCGAACGAGACAGGCAACCCGCCCAGGCTCAATTGGCTGGCCGCTTGACGGAGATTGGTGTTGGGCGTGATCGTCGCGCCGCCACGAAAGCGGCTGGAAGCCTGCAGTCCCTGGAACTGCTGTTGAGCGTCGGCGGCGGCGAGGTGCGCCTCCTGCATCCGCCCGGTGACTTCGGCCAACTGAGTCCGCATCAGATTGACTTCATCTTTGTAGACCTGCGACTGCTGTTCGGCTTGGGCGAGTTGTGTATGCAGTTGGCGGTTGTTATCGTCCAAGTGCCGGACGCGGCGTTCGAGATCGGCCAACTGGGCTTGCGCCGCTTGCAGCGAATTCGGATCGGCGGCCATCGCAACTCCAGGCTGCCCGCCGGGCCATGCCGCGCCGGGGTTGCTGGCTAAGCGAGGGTTCTGCGTACAGCCAGCCAAACCTGTTGTAAGACAACAGACCCAAAGCAAGGCGATCGTGTGATTGGTTGTACGCATGTCGGTTGATGTTGAAGTGACCTTCGCAGAAACATCCTTGGGGCCAAGCGTAGCAAGGCTGGCAAAACCACAGCAAGAGCAGTAATGGATGCGGGGGCAGTGATCACACCGCCAACAATTGCTAGCTCAGGCTGGACCGCATAGACAAGTGTCCTACACGATCTCGACCTGAAAGAAAAATAAATGCCAACGGCAGCGCGGCGTTCTGACAAACGAGAACGCGCGGCTCACGGAACCATCTCTGACCAGACGTCTTACAACATGATTGTGATAGGAATCATCGGTCCGCCTGCGGGCGGTAAATCCACCGTTGCACGGGCTCTTGCGGAACAGGGAGCAGCGTGGATCAACGCCGACCGCTTGGCTCACGCTGCGCTGCGGATGGGTCGGGTAAAGAATAAGCTTCGCGAGCACTTTGGCGATTCTATTTTTAATACCGCCGGCGCGGTCCAACGCCCCGCATTGGCAGCGAAAGTTTTTGGGGATGACCCTACCAGTAGACGGCAGTTAGAATATATTGAGAGCGTGCTACATCCGGTCGTTGGGCAGTTGGCGGCCCGGAAATTGCAACGTCTAGCTGCTCAACAGCAGTCCGTGGTCGTAATCGATGCACCGCTGTTGATCGAAGCGAATTGGCATTTCCAATGCGACGAAATTTGGTATGTCGATTCTCCGTGGGAACAGCGGATCCAATGGATTGCTAAGCGATCTTGGACGCCTGAACAACTTCGCCAACGCGAAGCGCGTCAGCTATCGCTTGCGGAAAAACGAAGATACGCAACGCGGATCCTCGACAACTCCCAGGGGCCTCCTCACACCAGGCGGCAGATACTTGCTCTCTGGAGGCAGCTAACCAAATAACAACAAAATCCACCGCAGCGATGGCTGACTGTCCGCGCTATTGCTTTGCCGTGTAAGATAGTGACTGCAAAGCTCTTATCCCAAAGCGTTTGTCGATGCAGGATGCATCCTCACACAACTCAACAATCCTGCCGACAACGATTACCCATCTCCTTCCTGATCGCCCGCTTGCTCGCAAGCTAGGTTAGCTCTCCTATTCGATTGATCCTAATCATGGAACCTCGCAAACCCAATCGCCAAAATTCGTCTCGCCCTCTGCAACGCGGCCGCAATCAGAGCTTTGGTGGTGGTTCGCGACCGCGTCACCCCGACGCTGAGGTCGATCAACGCATCCGAGAACTCGACGCCGAGCGCGACCCGCTGTCGCTGCCCGAAGAGATCGTCGTCGAAGCGACCCGCGCCGGCGGTTCGGTCGGCGTGCCACAACAACGCAGCGACAACGCGCCGATGAACCTGGCGCAGTTGCAGTTGTTGTCGCGCGATGAACTTGTCGCCCTGGCCGAGGCCGAAGGGGTGACCGACATCGAAAAGTGCAGCCGCTTGGATCTCAGCTTCAGCGTGCTCAAACGCCGGATGGCCAATAACGGTTTGATGTACGGGGAAGGGACGCTGGAGATCCTGCCCGACGGGTTTGGGTTCTTGCGCAGCCCCGACGCTCATTACATCTCCTGCCCCGACGACATCTACGTCTCCCCCAGCCAAATCCGCCGCTTCGGTTTGCAGACCGGCAGCTCGGTCGCCGGCCAGATCCGACCTCCCAAAGAAAACGAACGCTACTTTGCGCTGCTCCGCGTCGAAGCGATCAACCGCCGCGATCCGATGGACCGCCAACGGAACGTTCGCTTCGAAGACCTGACTCCGCTGCATCCCAACGCGCGGATTATCATGGAGACCGACGCGCACGAGATGTCGACTCGAGTCATCGATCTGCTGGCACCGATCGGTTTCGGCCAACGCGGCTTGATCGTCAGTCCACCGCGAGCCGGTAAGACCGTCTTGATGCAGAAGATGGCCCGCTCGGTTCTGGAAAACTATCCCGATGCCTACGTGATCGTGCTGCTTGTCGACGAGCGGCCCGAAGAGGTCACCGACATGGAGCGGGAGGTCAAAGGCCCGCACTGCGAAGTCATCAGCAGCACGTTCGACGAACCACCGGCGCGACACATCCAAGTCGCTCAGATGGTGATCGAGAAGGCCAAGCGAATGGTTGAATACGGCATCGACGTCGTGATCTTCCTCGATTCGATCACACGCCTGGGCCGCGCTTACAACTCCGAGGGCGGCGGTACTGGCAAACTGCTCTCGGGCGGTTTGGACGCCGGGGCGTTGCAGAAACCCAAAGCCTTCTTCGGATCGGCTCGCAAGCTGGAAGAGGGTGGATCGCTGACGATCCTAGCAACCGCACTTGTCGACACCGGCAGCCGCATGGATGACGTGATCTTTGAAGAATTCAAAGGGACCGGCAACATGGAGATCGTGCTGGATCGCAATCTGGTCGATCGACGGATCTGGCCCTCGATCGATCCGGGCCGTAGCGGCACGCGACGCGAGGAGATGCTGATGGATGACGAAGAGCATCGTCGGATCAGCATCTTGCGGCGCGTGATGGCGGAATTGAATCCGCCCGAAGCGATGGACATGCTGATCAAACAACTCAAGAAGACCCAAAACAACGCTGAGTTTTTGCTCAGCCTCAAGGAAGTCGACTGATCATGAAGACAGAGATTAACGGAACTCAAGGCCCTCTGCCCGAAGGCAAGGTCGCCATCGTGGTATCGCGGTACAACGAATCGATCACCGGTCAATTGCTGCAAGGAGCCCGCGAGACGCTGCAGGCAGCCGGGCTCGCCGAAGAAGACATCCAAGTGATCTGGGTCTCGGGAGCGTGGGAACTGCCGCTGCCGACCTCTTACGCCGCGCGTCGCAAGGAAACGCTGGCGGTGATCACTCTAGGCGCGGTGATCAAAGGGGAAACGACACACGACGAACACATCAACCGCAGCGTCTGCAACGCATTGATGGACATCGGCCTGGGGACGGGCAAACCGGTCCTGTTAGGCCTGCTGACCTGTAACACCGTCGACCAAGCGATCCAACGCGCCGGTGGCAACATGGGGAACAAGGGATCCGAGTGTGCCGAAGCGGCGCTGGAGATGATCCGCGTCGTCGACCAGATGCAAGACCAAGGGACTCCACGAGTCGGCTTCCATCGCTAAACCGATCGGTTCCTCAAATCGAAGCGACTGCACCGTGGAGCGTCGCGGCGTTTAGCGCAGCAGCGTCCAGAAGCGTGGATCCAGGCGACCGATGATCCATCGCGGCAATCCGCTAACCTGGCGGATGCGGCGCTTGGTTCGTCGCTGCACTTCCAAACAGGTCTGCCGGGCTAGTCGACTGCCGTGGCCGTAGCGTTGTCGAAGATGAAACTCGGTCAGCTTGGCAAACTCCGGATAGATTGACGTCACCCGCGCGGCAAACTCCATTTGCGTTTCGCCATACTCTCGCTGCACTCCCGTTTCAGCCAACTGCAAGATCGTTGCCCGCTGGGTGACGCGGATCAGTTCCTGATCGGCGGCGAAGCGAGGCGACAGCAGGATCCAAGCCTTGGCGGCGTACAACAACGCGATCGCAGCCAACAACGCCCACGGCAGATGGACCATCCGCAACGGAAAGCCACGCGGCGGCTGGACCGCTTCTTGGACCTGCTTCTTATGCTGGTCCTTCTTCCTCGCCTTGTCGGCCAGGAATTGGCTGACCGTTTTATCTGGTTCTGGGGGTACCTGCGTCGACTCGTCGATCTTCTCGGGCATCGCATCGATGATCACCCAACCCGCGGCCTCCAGATAAATCTCTGCCCAAGCATGCGCATCGGTCGATTGAATCAAGATCGATGACGACTTGCCGCTACGTTCGGTGGGGACCATGTAACCAGTACCGATCCGCGCCGGAATGCCAAGCGAACGCATCAGGTAGACGCTAGCGTGGGCGATGTGAACGCAATAGCCATGGCGGGCACCAAACAGAAACTGCTCAGCCGGATTGTTGTGAGGGTCTTCGAATTTGGGGTCGTGCGAATACGTTGTGTTCTTCTCCAGCCAACGCTGGATCGACAACGCCTTGATCATCGCGGAATTTTCCAGATCGTCTTCCAAGTCGGTTGTCGTCTGCTTGAGAACGATCTCATCGGCCAACGCTTTGTAGCGAGGATCGTCGGGAGCTTTGGTGTAGTGGGCCCACACGGCATCGTCCCAGTCGGCGTCGCCGGGATCGTGATAGAACAAGCTGGCGTATAAGTCGTAGACCTCCTCGTCGACGACCGGATCGGTCAATACACAACTGGTCGCGCGATAGGACTGACGAAAGTACTGCGGGTCGGGGTTCGGCAGCGGAGCAAACGAAATCATGCTCGGCAGAGCAAACGGCCGCGGTTGGTCGGCGATCAGATTGACGACCATCGGCACGATCCGATGCATATCCTCGGGCAGCGGGATCCCGCCGATTAGCACCTCGTCGTTGGAAAAGCCGCTGGGAATGTCGGTGTCGAACCGATCGTCGGACGCCACCACCAACCGCTTGCCGTTGAAGTGACTGACGGCCGTCTGACGAAAGTACCAGATCTTCTCGTAGGGCTGAATGTCTTCTTCCAGCAGGACCAAGGCGATCGGTTGCGGAGTGTGCTGCGGGGACGAGGCCGAGGGAAACGGATCGTCATCGGCCGCTCCTCGCGGCGCCGAAGCGGCTCCGCCCCCCGAAGCACCGCCTCCCTGTGAGCCTGCGTCACCCGAACCGGAACCTCCTCGACCGCCCGCCGCCCCCGAGCCGCCAGCTCCCGCGACACCACCTTCTGTTCCCGCGACACCGGAATCGGCCGCGTCTCCACTGCCATCGGATGCGGCGACGGGGCGCACGCCTCCCGGAGGCTCAATGAAATCGGGCGTTGGGTTTCGCAAGAACCGACCGCCGATCCACACCAGCAGAACGAACAGTGCCATCAGCGTCAGAACCGACGTCGCGGCATGCCGTCCCGTCGTCCGTCGCATGTTGGCGATCAGCCCGGTCGTCAGCGCGGCCAGTCCAAGCAAGACGAATAGCGTCGGCAGTTCGTAACCCTCGATCCCTGCCCAGTCGGAGAGGAACCGCGGGTTCCCCCAGTGATAGTTCCGGTGAGCGGCGAACCGCAGACAGATCGCCGCGATCATGACCACTGGGTCGAGCATCGAAAACGCGCGGCAACTCCGGCTGATCGATCGAACCAACAGCACGACGCCCATCGCCAACATCGCCAGCGTCATCCCTTGTATCGCGATCAACGTCGCCGGAATGCCAATCAGAGACGGCACCAACCACCAACGGCCCAGCAGTGCCGGCCCCACCAACCCGACTGCGATCAACGCCATGCCGATCGACGCCGGCACAACATTGCGTAACGATTGGCCAACGTGCCAGCGGTACAGCCAGACTCCCGCAACGGCACCGATCCCAGCGGCGAGCACCGCGGCGGGACTGGCGACTGCGGAGCTGAGCAGCATCGCCGACAAGCCATACCCAGCGGTCAACAGGATCGCCTGCATGCGAGTTTCAGGCTGCCGTGCTTCGACGCCAGAGGCAACTTGGTTCGGCGGAGCGTTTGCGTGACTCATGCGACCTCTCCTCGATATCCGGCGGTCGACCACGCTTGCCCCGAGCGTCGATGGATGATCCGTGTCGAGATCCCAGCGGCCGACAACCGGTCGACCACGGTCTGCACTTGCTGCAATTGAATCATGTCGCCCGGATCGCGATGAAACGCCCACGAGGGAAAGAAGCGATGGCGTCGCGGCGGCGCCGGTTCATCGACGCCGATGATCGCATCGATCTGCAACTGCGACGCAGCCTGGCCGGCGACGACGCGATCGATCCAAGTTCCCGGTTGGCTCGGAACAAACGCGACGCAATGTTTGATCACATGGTCTTGGATCGTCGATCCGATCCCCGCGACGATCCCACCACCGCTCTGCCGCGCGTCGGCCGACAGAATGATCTGCTCGATCGCTTCGGCTGAACTATCGGTTGCCGCCGCCGATCCATCCGCTTGGAACAAGATCTCTTCGCCCGCCTGCTTCAATTCGGTCACGATCGTTCGGGCGACGCCAGCCGACGCTTGGTCGCCAGGCCCCGCAACAAAACACGCGATGGTTTGCGACATGCTGGCGATCGAATTCTCCGGTTGCCGAACCAACAATTGACGCGTTCGCGCATAGTGTTTCCAAAGCACCAATTTCAAGGGATCGCCCGGCCGATAATGTCGCATTTCGACCAGGTCGCCATGCGGTTTGCCATTGGGATGAACCAAGTCATCGCCCTGTTGGTCGCGACGAACCTGCGCGATGCTGCATCCGGCGGCAGGCAACGGTTCGACGCGGACGGCTTGCGCAAAGGTTCTGCAAAACTTCACGCTGCTCAATCCAAAAACGTCGCCGACTTCGAACTGCCGGACGATCTCGCTGCGCTGCATCCGCTGGCTGACACGGATGGTTTCGTGACAACCGTCGCGACCGCGCGACAAATCGACCTGCACGCCGTCGCAATTCAACCAACGCATATTAACGACGACACAAGGAATCGACGCGAGCAACGGCAGCGTCAATCCGGTCTCGCACTGGACCGACTCCATCGCGTCGATCCGATCGGGAACCGGCAGATTACGAAATCGCAACCACAGTCCGGTCGCCAACACAGCTAACGCCATCACCGCGATCACAAACAACCCGCCCACACAAGCCGCTAACAGCAAACGATCATGCTCCTGAAGCGCCAGATACCGCAGCGCGACTCCGGCCACGACAATCGAGACTGCACCGCGCGCGGTCAGCGGGATCCAGTCGAAGCACGCCCGAAGAGAGCGTTTCACCGTATTGAACATACGTATCCTCGCAGCGGACTTGGTGATAAATGGCGTTGGAGCGACCGCACGGCGAACCCAATATTTTTAGAACGATTCGATTAAGATACCGAAATAATGGTCGACTGCAGGGATGCTTTCACTACTTCCTTCAGCTATTTTTTAGATTCCTGCAATGACTACACCGCCTTGTCTCGCTTGCCTTCCCCACGGTTCCGAGGCATCGCAATAGCAGTCGGCGAGTAGCAACCAGTCATTTAGTTCCAACGCGAGCCAGGCACAGTGCAAACGGTTACGACCCTTTCGGATGCCTCCCAAGTTTATCGATCGCTCAAGGCATCCTGCGAAGCGGAGGTGCAGGGGCGTTCCGATGTGATCGATCTGATTCTGATCGCATTGTTCGCCGATGGACACGTGCTGCTGGAAGACCATCCCGGATCGGGAAAGACGACGTTGGCCAAAGCGCTTGGCAATTGCATCCATCGTCCTTCCGATGCCGATCCACGCTTCGCGGCGTTCCGCCGGATTCAATTCACCCCCGACCTGCTGCCATCGGATGTGACCGGCACGACGGTCTTCGATCCCAATCAAAATCAACTGACCTATCACCCCGGCCCCGTTTTTGCCAACGTCGTCTTGGCCGATGAAATCAACCGCACCAGCCCCAAGGTGCAGTCGTCGATGCTGGAAGCGATGGCTGAAAAACAGGTAACGGTCGACAACGTGACGCATCCGTTGGAAGAGACGTTCCTGGTGATCGCGACGCAAAATCCACTGGACCAAGCCGGCACCTACCCGCTTCCCAAAGCCCAGCTCGATCGCTTCTTATTCAAGGTTCGGATGACGTTCCTGTCGCGGGAGCACGAATTGGAAGTGCTGGCGATGAAGTACCCGCAGTGTCGCTTTGATTCATTTGTTGCGGCTGAATTGCTCGATCCGCCGATGCGAGAGATCCGCCCCGAAACGATTGCCCAGGCGCGGCAGGTGATCCAACGGGAGGTCAAAATCGATCGCTCGATCACCGAAGCATTGGTCGAGATCGCCGGTCGCTTGCGCGACGAACCACGCGTCGCCCAAGGGATCTCGACTCGCGCTCTGGTCGTCACGATCCCGGCACTCCAGGCGCGGGCGATGATGCAAGGCCGCGACTTCGTTTCCCCCGACGACATCAAATCGCTCGCGTTTCCGATCTTCAGCCATCGCTTGGAACTGCAACCGGGCATCTCCAGCGGCGACCTGGTTGTCGAACAGGTGATGTTGCCGGTGATCGAATCGTTATGCCGCAAGTCGATCCGATGAACTGCACCCACAAGACCATCACGACGTTCGCGCCGCGTCTGATTTTGGACGGGGTGCTTCTTTTGATCGTGTGTTTCGTTGTCGGCTGCGACAGCGAAATCGACATCTATCCGCCCGCTCCCTTCGAACACGTCGGAGAAGGATTCCCGGAGATCATTGCGCTGACTAGCGAACCGTTGGTGGACGACCAACCGGCATTCGACGAGTACTGGGAGCGAAGGACTGCGGTTTTCGAAAAGGCACGAAACGAGACGATCCTGGCGGAGGCACCAGAAATCGAAAAGGATCTCTTCGACGCAGCCCACGATGAGAACTTCGCGTTGGCTCGCAAGTTGGCCGATCAGGTTCTACAAGAGAATCCCGATTCGCTTGTCGGTCTGTACGCGATGGCTCACGTGGAAGCCTACGCCGAAAACGACTTCGCCTACGCGCTCAATTCGATCCGCCGAGCGCGAGCTCAAGCCGAGGCGATGGGGCGACGCAACCCACGCGATCCAATCGGGCAGGAGTGGTACATCTGGATTCTCGCGACCGAGTGGCACATCCTGTTTTCGCTGGACCGGTCCGAAGAAGTCATCGCGGCGGCGGAGCGAATCGAACAAATCTATGCGCCGGTCCCTTGGATGAAAGATTTTTCGTTGATCAAGCTGGAAC
This sequence comes from Rosistilla oblonga, assembly GCF_007751715.1. Taxonomy (NCBI): domain Bacteria; kingdom Pseudomonadati; phylum Planctomycetota; class Planctomycetia; order Pirellulales; family Pirellulaceae; genus Rosistilla; species Rosistilla oblonga. Next base: position 5,895,057 of record NZ_CP036292.1, read on the forward strand.
GCTTCGACGAGGCCCGCGCGGAGATCGCGAAGTATCGCGGATTGGGGACGTTCGACCTCGATGCCGACAATTCCGTGATGGTCATCGAAGACAAACTGAAGCGACGTGAGTCGAGCCTGGAGGCGGCGCGAGCGATGTGCCAACGGTTCCCCGAACGCCGCGTGCTGCAATACAACCTCGGCTTGGCCGCCATCTCCAACGCGAGTTTTGCTGAAGCGGAGCAAGCGTTTTTGGCGGCGGCCGCGGCGACCGATGACTCAGCCAGCACGACACCTTACGTCCCTTTGGCGGCATTGCTGGTTCAACAGGGACGTTTTCCCGAAGCGCTCGACGCCCTCAAGCAAGCCCAGATCGATCGCGGACAACGCGAGCCCTATACGCTCCATAACGACGAGGCGAATACCAACTTGGCGATCGCGTCGGTCCTGCTCGCGTACAACGAAGCGGACTTGGCATTACGGTTCGCGCGTCGCGCCACCGAATCGCCCGATCGCGCCGGTTCGACCTCCATCAACGAACGCGAGCTACGGATTTCGGACGGCTTGGTCCTCTGGACGATTCAAAAATATGCGCGCGAGGAATTGCAGGAGCAGCTGTCGATCGGCGCTGTGCCGTCGGCCGCCGCACTCGCTCAACTAGCCGGCTTGCAATCCGCGCTGTGGCAGACGAAGCAGAAGTTCACAAGCGAACTGATCCACTCGCTGACCGTCGACCTGGTCCGTCCGCACCGGGCGGGCGGTATCGGGATCGAATCGCAGATCCTGTCGTGGCACCAATTCATGCTGTTGGATCTGATTCCGCTGGGCGTTTTGGAAGTCGCCCTCTCCGCCGCCGAAAAGGGAGAGACACCGGATTGGGTATCGCCCTATCAGCAAGCGATCCGAGCGGGCATCCGGCTGCGGAAGCACGACGATGCCGAGGCGCTGCGACTGGCAACCGCTGCGCTCGAAGAATTACCGCCGCGCGCCGAAAAGGTATTCCGTGGCTTCGTCGCTGCGATCGCGGGACAAGCCGCATGGCGGCTGGATCAACCCGACGAAGCGATCGGACACTGGAGCACCGCGATGCGCGATTTCCCGCAAGCGTTCCGATTGTTAGATATCCAGATCCCAATTCGGCTGAGCCACCAGGGTTCCGACTTGGAACAAAAGGTCGTCGCGACATTGGCGGCATCGAGTCGTTTTTTTGAAGACCCTCGCGGTTGCGAAATCATTGTTCGCCCGTTTCAGGACCAACAGCTATTGATCGAAATGTTCCGCAACGATCGTTCGAGGCATTTGGAAATATTGGTTCCGATCAGCAGCGAAGAGGGCTTTGTCGAAACGACGGTCGAGCTGTTTCATCAGCGATTTTTCCAGCCGCTTGTCGAATTGACACAAGCCGATCTGGGATCGTTGGATGGATCGCCTGTCGCAGCTCGGATGCGAAGAGAAGTCGATCAATTGCTCTCCGACTTTATCCAGGCGGAACAACCGAGCAATGATCCGGAGCCGCAAAGCGACCCGATGTAATCTCATCAGATGCCGCGTCTTCGCTGGCATACAGAAGCAGGACCGCAGCGCTGGCAGTTTGCAGAATGAGCTAGTGACGGCTCAGCGATCCAAGTGTGACGCCACAGCGGAGAGCGTGATCGAGACACGCTTCCTCCGCGAGATCCCACGACGCGGTGGCTTCATCGATTACGAAGCCACTACGTCCGGTCGGTAGTAACCTCGGTGGGTTACGACGTCGTCAATTGATCGAGACGTCCGGTGCTGTCGCCGATCGATTCGACGGGAGCTCCGACGATATCGAGCATCGACATGAACAGATTCGCCATCGGTGTCTCTTCGCCCAGTTCGATATGGCGATTCGTCTTGATGCGACCGCGGGCACCGCCGGCAATCACGATCGGCAAGTCTTCGTGACGGTGACGATTTCCATCGCTCAATCCGCTGCCGTACAGGACCATCGAATGATCCAACAGCGTTCCGCCCGCCTCTTGAACCGAGTCGAGTTTTTGCAGGAAGTAAGCCAACCGTTCGGCCAAGTGAGCGTCGATCTTCTGCAGGTTGGCAACCTTCCCTTCGTGGTTGCTGTGATGGCTGATCTGGTGATGGCCATCGTTCACGCCGATGTCGGGATAGCTACGGTTGCCGCCGGCATTATCCAACATGAACGTCGCCACGCGCGTCGCATCGGTCTGGAACGCGACGACCATCAGATCGGACATCAGGTCGGCGTGTTCGACAAATTGCTTCGGTCGCCCGTGCGGTAGTTCCAGATCGGGAACGCCCTTGCGGTCTTCCGCTTCGGTCATTTCGATCCGTCGCTCCAGCTCGCGAACGCCGGTGAAGTATTCGTCGATCTTGCGGCGGTCGGTCGTCCCCAGCTTCTTGTCCAGCTTGCGGGCATCCTGAGCAACGACGTCCAAGATACTCTTGCGATAGAAGTCGCGTTCTCGCGTTGCTGCGTTGTCGCCGGTTCCAAACAGTCGCTCGAAAGCCAACCGCGGCACGGTCTCTTTGGCAGCCGGTTGATTCTCGCTTCGCCAGCTGACGTTGGACGAATAGGCACAACTGTAACCGGAGTCGCAACTACCGGCGTTGCGGCTGCCTAGAACACCCAGTTCGATCGATGCCAAACGTGTCTCTTGACCGATCTGTTGTGCCGCCAATTGATCGACCGAGACGCCGACCTTGATGTCGGTCGATGTCTTCACCGGGCGAGCGGCGGTCAGGAAGGTCGAACCGGCACGGGCATGATCCCCGGCACCGTCTTTCTTCGCGCGACCGTTGTCCAATGCCAAGCCAGAAACCATCGTCAGCTTATGCTTCAGCGGTTGCAGCGCCTGCAACGATTCCCCGAGCACCAACTCCGGTCCCTTGGCGGGGCGCCATTTCGGAACGATTACACCGTTGGGAAAGAAGACGCAGGCCATTCGCGTCGGCATCGTTTTCGACGACGGTGCAGCCATCACCGAACGAGCCATCGGCGTCATCGCTTCGAGCAGCGGCAACCCCATCGCGACTCCCAGGCCACGCAACATGATTCGTCGGTTGATTTGTTGATTATGTATCATCGTTTTCATCCTCGAGAACAGGGGCCGTTTGGTATCGGAAAGGTCTACTCAACACGATCGCCGTCGCGATGTCCCGGAATTTCCAGCCATCCGCTTCGGTCGCCGCGACGATATCTTCCACCACACACTCGTCCTGCCGCGTCAATTCGCGGCCAAGTGCGTAGGTCATCAATCGCCGGGTGAGTTCGGTTACAAACATCGTGCCGCGAGTCTCTCGCAGCATCGCAATCATCTGCTGTGCATCGTCGAACGATTCTCCGCTAGGGAGCGTTCCGGAGGCGTCGATCGGATGTTTCCCATCGCGATCTCGCCACTGCCCGGTGACATCAAAATGTTCGAAGCTGAAGCCGATCTGATCCATCACGCGGTGGCACGAGGCGCACATCGCATTGTCGCGATGGATCGCCAATTGCTCGCGTAGCGGAGCGTCGGGATTCGACTCGTTAGTCGCCTCCAATTCGGGAACGCCCGCGGGTGGATCCGGCGGCGGCGTACCAAGGATGTTCTCCATCACCCACTTGCCTCGCTTCACCGGCGAGGTGCGGGTGGGGTTACTGGTCAGCATCAGGATGCTGGCCTGAGTCAGGATTCCCTTGCGACCGGTTCCCTTCAGCGAGACGCGGCGGAATTCATCGCCCTCAACGCCTTCGATACCGTAGTGATCGGCCAAACGTTCGTTCAGGAAGGTGTCTTGCGAATCCAACAGGCTCAGCACGCTGCCATCGCCTCGCATGCAATCCGTAAACGTCAGACGCGTCTCCTGGATCATCGCCTCGCGCAGCTTTTCGTCGAATTTGGGGAACTGCTTTGGATCGGGAGCCAAACCGCTGAGGTTTCGCAAGCCGAGCCATTGGTCGGCGAAGTTCTCCACCAACGCTTCCCCCTTGGGCTCTGCGAGCATCCGTTTGACTTCGCTTCGCAGCACCGCTTCGTCGGTCAATTTTCCCTGCTTGGCAAGATCGCGGAGCCGATTGTCGGGCATCGAAGCCCAAAACATGTAGGACAACCGACTGGCCAATTGATACGGATCCAGTGCGACCAGTTCGCCCGGCTTCGCACCTTCGCTTGGCAATTCGCTGCGGAACAGGAAGCGAGGCGAAAGGAGCGACGCGGTGATCGCGACTTGCATGCCCCGTTCAAAAGTCTCTTCGCGTTGGACAGCGACATCGACAAGCGCCGCATAACGAGCGACGGTTTCGTCGTCGACGGGCGAACGGAACGCCAGCGGCAGATAGTCTTTCAGATTCTCTTTGGCAGCATCGAGTGTCGACCGTTTGTTTCGTTGGGGGCGATGGCGAAGCAGTTGCCAGTGCGTTCCCGAAAGTCGCTCCTTAGGAATCCCGTAAGGACCTTCGAAGTACATCCCACGCATCCGGAACTTCGGCAGCGTGTCGTCGTCCTTCTTCTCGTCGTCCTTCTTCTCGTCGTCCTTCTTCTCGTCGTCCTTCTTCTCGTCGCTCTTCTTCTCGTCGCTCTTCTTCTCGTCGCTCTTCTTCTCGTCGCTCTTCTTTTCGTCGCTCTTCTTTTCGTCGCTCTTCTTCTCGTCGCTCTTGACGGCGCGAATGTCGATCGTGTGCTTTCCCTTGGTCAGCTTCACTTTGAGCGTTTGGCGATGGACGCCACCGGTGCTATCGCGGAATTTGAAGGTCGTCTTGCCGAGCGAAGTCTCGCCATCGAGGAAAGCTTCGAGCGTGACCGTCGAATCTTTTTCAACCGCAGCGGCTTCGACGATCAATCCATAATCGCCGTCGTAGGGCGATTCGAACTCGCCGTAGATCTCGCCATCGCCATCGATCGTATGGATTTCAAAGTTATTTGTCGTGTAGTTGCCTTTGATCTGGACCTTGTCGGATTGCCAGCGGGCGTCGATCTTGGTCAGCGTCTTCGGATCGGTGACGGCGACGGCAGCAACCGTCTCCGCCGCTTCGACATATTTCTCCAACAGCATCGGCGGCAGGGTCAGCACGTCGCCGTTGTTGTCGAAGCCAGCTCCCACCTCGTCCGATGGGAACGCGTCGGCGGGACGGATCGTCACGCCAAACAGATCGCGGATCGTGTTGTTGTATTCGTTTCGATTCAGCCGCCGAACGGTCACCTTCCCCGGTTTGGCATCGAGATCGCAATCGTCGCCATAAAGCGCCCCCTCGATCAGCGCCAGCAAAGTCTTTCGCTCTTCGTCGGTGGGCTGGTCCATATCGCCCGGAGGCATCGAACCGAATTCGACCTGCTTGATCGTCTCTTTCCACATGCTCTCCGCAGCGATCAAACTCTCCGCAGCCGCGAAGCCCTCCAGATTGACTTCCGCCTCCTGCGTGTCGTTGCTGTGGCAATCGAAACAGTACTTCTCCAGCAACGGAACCGCTTGGGCGGGCCATAGGTCATCGCCGCGGAGCGCCGTTGCAGCCAAGCACTGTGATAGCAATAGGCCAAACAGAAATCGGAGCTTATACATGCGCAAGCTGTAGCAGAGGGTGTTTGGAGGGGAAGGTTGTTAACCGCCGCAGGCAGTCATTTTCAGGCGGGATTTGTGGCGGGGTGACTATTCATTGTACCAAACCGGCATGCTGCGTCCACTGTGAAATTTTGCCAGCGGAAGTTCGTCCGGGTTGGGATTTGCGGGCCGACACCGTTGCGGTAATCTATTCTCCTAGGCGAAGGGTGGATTGCCAGCAAGCGCAAGTTGCGAGCATCGGTTCAGGAGAGAGACAGCGTGCCGAAAGTCATTCAAGATCAAGGGGAAAAGCCCCTTATCGTTCATTCGGAACTTCGTGGGCCCATTCGCGAGCTGAGTTTCTTAAGGCGTTCATTATTGTTCGCCGAACTCTCGATGATCAGCTACAACGACGAGCGAGAAGCCAGGGAAGCGGCCGAGGCGATCGGCTTTACCACCGTTAAGTTTTTTAACAACGATGGCTCCCAAGCCTACCAATTTGCCAACGATTACGACTGCGTAATCGCGTCGCGGGGGACCGAACCCAACGAATGGAACGACATCCAAGCCGATGCCAACGCAGCGACGGTCTTGGCCGAGACCGCGGGCCGCGTCCACCGCGGCTTCAAAAAAGAGGTCGACGATCTGTGGCCGATGCTCGAAGTAGTGCTCAAAAAAAATGATCGGCCACTGTGGTTCTGCGGCCATTCGCTCGGCGGCGCGATGGCGACGATCTGCGCAGGGCGATGCTTCTTGTCTTACATCGCTAGCAATCCCGAAGAGCTTTATACGTTTGGCAGCCCACGTGTCGGCGACCGGCGCTACGTAAACTACGTCAAACTGACGCACTACCGCTGGGTCAACAACAACGACATCGTCACCCGCGTGCCACCGACGTGGCTGGGATATCGGCACCGGGGCAACGAGATCTATCTCGATTACCAGGGCCGAATCCGCAAGCTCGAAGGCTGGTGGCGAACTCAAGATCGCTTGCACGGATTTTTGCGTGGCTTGCGGAAATTTAACATCGACCACTTCAGCGATCATTTGATTCATATGTACATCGAGGCGATCTTGCGAGCGACGTACGAGGAGGAGGGAATCAGTGAGCCGCCCGAGCCGGTCAAGCTCGCCCCGCCAGCACCTCATCTGCCCGAGAGCCAGCCCAGCCGCTCGACGACGAAATAACGAGCAGCGCTTCGACCGATCGGTGCAATCCACATCGATCGAACGCTTGCAAATTCAAAGCAGGCAAGCTAGGTCGTGTCACGCGAACAGCCAAGCGTTTACGACCCTCCCGATGATTCCAACCGTTCGGCCTTTGACGGTCGATAACGTGGACTGACGCAAGCCGATCGAGTTGCAGGGGTGCACTGCACAGCGATTCGATGGAACGACTTGCGAAACACGTTCCACATCTCTGTTGGCAATCCATCGGGACAAAATCGAATGCGTCCATTGCGTGATCTACTGCTTGGCAAGTCGAAAAAAACCACCTCGAAGAAGAAGCGGGCTCGCCGTGGGCTGCGACTCGAATCGCTCGAGGGGCGGCAACTGTTGGCCGCCGACTTCGGCGGGATCACCGGCACCGTCTACAACGATTTGACCGACAACGGCCTAACCGGCGACGATCTCGCACCATCGACGGTGACGTTGTACCTGTTTCGCGATGGCGGCAACGGCACCTTCGATTCCACCGCCGGCGTGGCCGGTGGCGACGATGTGTTAGTCGACACGCAAACGACCGATGCCAATGGCGAATACGCCTTCGACCGTTTGATCGAAGGCGACTACTTCGTCGAACGGATTCTGCCCGCCGGCCTGATCGCCAAACCGGGTTCGGACGTGTCGGCGATGACTTCGATCACCGCTTCGGAAGCTTCGGGCGTCGACGCGGGTGTCCAGGTCGACGATTTCTCCGAAGGCAGCCAAAGCTTGGAAGCCGATGCCGGAACAACCAGCGACCAAGGCTTCTTCTCTGCTCCCGCCGGCAGCCAATCGATCCTGGGACGCGAACGCGACCTGATGCTGAACTACACCTCCGGATTCCGAGTGAACCTGGACGTCGACACCAACGCGGGCGTGTTGACCTACAGTTCAACCTCCGGTGCCTTCGGCGGCTACACCGTCGATTACGATGGCATCGATGGTTCCTCCTCTCTCGATGCGACGGGACTTGGCGGTGTCGACCTGACCAACGCCGGCAGCGCCGATCAATTGATGGTGATGATGGGAGCCGATATCGCTGGCGTTCCGATCACGATCACCGTCTACACCGACGCGGCAAACTTCTCGACGTTCTCGACAGTAGTTCCGGTCACCGCCGGTGGCGTCGCTTCGGACGAACTGCTGATCCCGATGACCGCGTTCGATACCAACCAGACGGGCACGGGAGCCGATTTCAGCAACGTCGGTGCGATTCGCGCCGAGATCAGCGGCGCGGCGGCGTTCGACAGCCAAGTCTCTGTGGTGGGAACCGTTGGCCAAACCAACAAGACCGTCGACTTCGCCTTGTACGAACCGTTGACGCTCGGCGATCTGGTCTGGGATGATCTGAACAACAACGGTCTCTTCGACTCAGCGACCGAATCGGGGATCGGAAACGTTGCCGTCAACCTCTACGAAGACACCGACGGAAACGGAGCGTTTACGCCCGGCACCGATCTCTTGGCCGACTCGACGACAACCAACGCTTCGGGCATTTATACGTTCACCAATCTGCTGCCGGGCGATTACATCGTCCAGCTTGCCGAATCGAACTTTGGCACCGGCGGAACGTTGAACAACTTTGTCTCCAGCAGCGGCGTTGCCGATCCAAACAACGACGTCAACGACGACGACAACGGGGAAGCGTTGGCAGGCTATGGAATCGTGTCGGCCGCGATCACCCTGCTGGCCAATTCCGAACCAAGCACCGATGGCGATGCCGACAACGACACCAACTTGTCGCTCGACTTCGGCGTTGTCTCGACGCTCGATATTCAGATCGTCAAATCGCTCAGCACCACAACTCCCAACGCAGTCGCGGGGGACGAACTGACCTACGTCCTGACAGTCACAAACGCTGGGCCGATCGACGGCACTGGCGTGACGGTCACCGACACGCTGCCGGCTTCGCTATCGATCGTCAGCGCGACGACCAGCCAGGGATCGGTCACATCCAACGGAAACGGACTGACCGCCAACTTGGGAGATCTGGCTAGTGGAGCGACGGCGACGATCACGGTCGTGACGACGTTGGCTGCATCGGCGACGGGAACGGTTTCGAACACCGCCAACGTGACTTCGAACGAAACCGATTCGGATCCCACCAACAACCAATCGACGGTCGTGAATACCATCTCACAGGAGACCGACCTGTCGATCACCAAGACCGACGTCGGCGACCCGACATCGCCGGGCAACACGATCGATTACACGTTGACGGTTACCAACAACGGGCCGTCCAACGCGACCGGCGTCGTCGTGACCGATAACCTACCGACCGGCGTGACCTTCGTCAGCGGAACCGGATCGCAGGGAACCGTCACAAACAACAACGGTGTGATCACTGCAAACGTCGGGAATCTCGCGTCGGGCAGCACCGCCACGGTATCGATTCGCGTGAGTGTTGCTTCGGGCACGACCGGAACGATCTCCAACCAGGCGACAGTGACGGGCAACGAAAACGATCCGATCACGAACAACAATAGCTCGTCGACCACAACCACGGTCCAACTGGCTAGTCTCAGCGGTTTCTCCTACGTTGATGCCGACAACGACGGAGTGTTCGACGCCGGTGAAACGCCGCTCGAAGGAACCACGGTTCAATTGATCGGCACCGATCTGTTAGGAGGCGTGGTCAGTCGAACCACGGTCACCGACGCCACCGGCGCCTACGCGTTCGACAATCTAAATCCCGGCACCTACCGTGTCGTCGAGACGCAACCGGCGGGCTACCGCGACGGCATCGTTACCGCCGGCACCGGTGCGGACAATAACGGTACCGCGGGCAGCGGCATGATCGACGGAATCGTTTTGGGAACCGGCGACGCTGCGGTGAACTTCAACTTCGGCGAACTGCTGGAAATGTCCAAACGCCGCTTCCTCGCCTCGTTCGTCAACGGACAATAGGCGATTCGGAAGCGACCGGATTCAGCTAACGTGGAGATCGAGCGAGCAGCTCGATCCCACTGCCGGGAACGGAACTGAAGATAACGCGTCCGTTTTCGATCCGGACGCCGTCGGCGGCGTCTTCGGCCAGCAGTGTCGCTCCGTCGAGATCGGCATAGTCCAACAACGGCAGCAGATGAGCGGCGGCCGAGATCCCGACTGTCGATTCGATCATGCAACCGACCATCGTCTTCATCCCGAGCTGACGGGCTTGTCGCAACATCCGACTGCCCGGTGTCAGTCCGCCACACTTGCACAGCTTGATGTTGATGCCATGAAACAAACCGTGGCACTTCTGAACATCCTCTTCCGTTCGACAGCTTTCGTCGGCAATGATCGGCAGCCGGCTGTGCTCAAAAACGTCCAACTGTGCGGCTCGCGGCGCTTCGGCTGGTAGCGGTTGCTCGATAAACTCGACTCCCAACTCCGCCAGCGCTTCGGAATTTGTGATCGTCTGTTCGGGCGTCCATGCGCAATTTGCATCGACGCGAATCACCGCTTCAGTCTCCCGACGCAAGGCGCGAACGATATCCAGATCATGTGGCGTGCCGAGCTTGATCTTGTAGATCGGCCAGTCCGGTTGGGCGCGATACTTCCGCACCATCTGGTCGATCGAATCGATTCCCAACGTATAGCTGGAACAAATTTCGCCGGGCTCTGACAGCCCCAACGTCTCCGTCGTCCGAACGCCATGCAGTTTGCCGTAGAGATCGTAAGCGGCGGCATCGACCGCTGAGAGCGCAAACGTGTCGTCGGGAATCACAACTTGGCAACGTTCGAACAGATCGCTTGGATGGACCGCGTCGCAATCGGCCAGTAGACCCTCGATCCGCTGCAGCGACGCCTCCAATGACTCATACGTATGCCCGTAATATCGATTGCAGGTGACCTCGCCATAGCCGGTGACATCCGCGTGCGAGAGGGTAACGATCAAACACTGTTGGTGATGCATCGTCCCGCGAGCGATCGTAAACGGATCTTTTAAAGGGAGTTCGATCCGGTGCCATTGCAGCTTCACGATCCGCTCCTTTCTTGCATTTGCAAAACAGCATCGACCAGCGGCCCGGGACCGTCGCGGTAGACGTCGCAGACCGGCAATCCCAACTGCTCCTGGACCTCACGTTTCTCGATCTCCGCCTGCTCCGCCGTCAAATTCCGTCCGTTCATCGCAACGCCGATCACCTGCGCCGGCGAACGTGCGGAGGCTAACGCTTCGTATAATTCGCGATAGTGTTGCAGCGATTTCAATGCAACATGAGGCATCCCTTTGACATGCGGTCGGCCCGCTTCATAACAGAGAATCAGCCCCTGCGGAGCGCATCCGTGCAACAAGCCCAGCGTCACCGCGGAGAAGGCGGGATGTGTGATGCTTCCCTGTCCTTCGATCAATAGGATGTCGTGTTCTTCGTTCTGTTGAACCAGGTTTTCGACGGCGCCGTTGACAAAATCGGAGACGACACAATCGACCGGTACGCCGTTGCCGACGACCATGATCCCGGTCTGACCGGTTGCGATGAACTTTGCATTCCGCTGACGCTCCTTCAGCCCGCGTTCCAGTTCCAGCATCGTCACCATTTTGCCGACGCTGCAGTCGTGCCCGACGGCGTGGATTCGCAGGCATCCGTCGCGAAACGCGATCCCGCCGGCGGTCTTGCGATGCAGGTTCCGACGAACATCGATCAACCGACTGCCGCTCTGCTGCGCCGCCTGCCACAGTTCGTCGTCCTCTACCAAAAATTCATGCAGCCCCGAGATCACATCCAGACCGCGATCCACTCCTTCACCGATCGTCGTCCGCAGCGACTGTGGCATCGCTCCCCCGGCGGGAGAAATCCCAATGAACATCGCGTCGGGCGATGCGACGTCGGCGATCGACGCAACGATCGGCGTCTCTCCGCCAACACCGTACACCTCCTGCGTCGTCTTGCCGCGATGAGCGGGATCGATCACCGCAACACAATGCTCCCCGCGGTACCGCAACAAACTGATCGTTGTCTTGCAGTTCGACAGCGGCGCGTCGGTCCCCACGGCGATCGCGATCCGTCGATATTGGAGGATCGAATCCAGCCCAGCCACCGCGGACCTGGAGGTTTCAAGAACAGTCGTATTCATGATGTCATCCTGTCGGTTTCAATTTGTTCTGACGTCGCGGCACACCTTGCCGATCATCGGGCACACGCCCGACCGCGGTCGTAATCTCCACAGCATCGCCACCGCTTGAAGTGCGGCGAGCGGCAACAGTCTTGCGGTCTGACGGCGTCCATCCTACCCGCGGCGACTTGCACCACAATCCGAGAAAGCGCAAACTGATATCGAAAATGCGCACAGCGAAGTTTACTCCTTCCGGGACCTTTCGATGCCCTCCCGCCACGCTCTCACGCCACCGCCAACGATCCCCCACAACAAACAGATCGCGTTGTTGATCGATCCCGATGACACCTGGGGCCGCAGCGTGATCCAGGGAATCGCCTCGGCCGCGCGGAACGTGCTCCCTTGGAATTTGTGGATCGCCCCCCGCGACGATCAAGGACGACTGCGCGTACCGCGCAACTGGCGTGGCGATGGCATCATCGCGGCGATCCGCGACGACAAGACCGCCGAACACGTCGACTCGCTAAAGCTCCCCACCGTGATTGTCTCTTCGTGGGAGAAGGGACCGTCGGATTGGCACCGCGTGAATACCGACGATCGGAAGCGAGCCGAGATGGCGTTGGCCCACTTTCGCCAGCGTGGGCTGAGTCACTTTGCCTACTACGGTCCTCCCAGCCAAAGGTATTCGCCCAGTCGCGGCCAACGGTTCCAAGAGGTCGTCCAGCAGGCGGGGTTCTCGTGCGATACGTACCGCAGCCCATCGCGGCGGCGGGACAAGCAATCGCTGCAAGAGCGAACGCTGCAATGGCTGCACCAAGCGGCGCGTCCGCTGGCCGTTTTTGCTGCCGATCCCCATTCGGGAATCGTGCTCTCGGAAGTCTGCAACGCCGTCGGATTTCGCGTCCCCGAAGAGATCGCAATCCTCGTCGGCGATACCGACGACCTGTTGTGCGAGATCTCCGACCCGCCGCTTTCGAGCATCGTGCTGGCTAGCGAGCAGATCGGAATGACAAGCGTCGGCGTCTTGGAAAAGCTACTGGAGGGAAAGCCGGTCGCGGCGAAGGCTCAGTTTATTCCTCCGCAGCGCGTGATCGAGCGGCAGTCGTCGGAGATGTTAGCGGTCGAAGACCCGTTGTTTGTCGACGCCCTCCGCTTCATCCGAGAACAAGCGCACACCGGGATCCAAGTTGGCGACGTGTTGCGCGTCGTCCCGATCTCTCGCCGTTCGTTGGAACAGCGGTTCAAGCAACTGCTCAACTGCACCCCAGCCGACGAGATCCGCCGGATCAAGTTGGAACGCGTCAAACAGTTGCTGATCTCAACCGAAAACACCGTCGAACAGATCGCTGAGGGCTCCGGATTCTGTGGCCCCGCACAGCTGTGCTTCACGTTCAAGCGACACGTGGGGCTGACGCCGATCGCGTTCCGTTTGAGCAGTCGGCGCGGGATCGCTCCCTGACGGAAGTCACCCGCGCGGCCCTGCGACGGTCAAATCGATCTACTTCGTCACCGGCACAAACTGCACCGAATCAGCGATCACATAACCGTTGGATCCCTGGGTGCCGATCTCGACGGTCGCAGAGCTACCGAAGTCAAAGGCACCGATCTTCGTGAACAGCCCGTCGATCTCAGGAGTCTTGCGTTGGTTGATCGAGTGCGTCGATTCCCCCTCGGCGTGGATAACCTTCACGGGAACCATCGTCGAGCGATTGTTGTTCGCCGGATAAGAAACACGCACCTCGTAGCGGCCCGGTTTTAGTTCGGTTTCAAAACGGGCCAACCGCTCTCCCTGTTGCTCGTTCTGATTGTGAACGTATCCGCTGTCGACAAACTTCTGGTTCGTCGCCGAATGGCTCCAACTGCCGACTAACTTGGCCGCGTTATCGTCAACCACGACGCCTGGCAACTTGCGCGACGAGATCCGATTGGGATCATCCATCAAAAGCACCTGTCCGTCGTCGACCAAACGCTGTTGCAGCAATTGATACGGAACATCTTGGACCGCTTCGCCGCGTTCCAACGCAATCGATGCCGCCGTCGCCGCCGACTGGCCCAAGATCATGAAGACAGGTTCCATCCGGATCGAACCAAACGCGATGTGGCTGGAAGAGACACAGACCGGGACCAGCAGATTTTCGCACTGCGATTTTTTGGGAACGATCGCGCCATACGCGATCTCATAAGGACGCGGCAAGTGGACGCCGATGTCCCCTTCGTTTTGCACCTGACCATCGGGCGTAACGTACCGGCGGACGTTGTGCGAATCGAGCGTGTACGATCCCATCCCGATCGAATCGGGGGTCTCCTTGCGATCCAAACAATCGTGTTCGGTCATCACGTATTCGCCGATCATCCGACGCGCTTCGCGGATATACAACTGATGCGGCCACCCACCATTGTCCAGGAATTCATCCTTCGGCAGTCCCCACTTGGACATCGCCTCGCGAACATCCGCAGGCACCTTCGGATCGTTGGCCATGAAATACATCAGCCCCTGTTGATATACCTTATGCTCCTCGATGATCTCTTGGCGACGCTCGTAATCAGCCTCGGGATAATCGTAGTTCATGCCGATGTTATCGGTGCTGAAGGGACCGTGGTTGTTGGTGTCGGTCTTGTGGTTTGGCATCGGATCGAACTTGCGAAACATCTCTCGCCAGCCGGAATCGAAGACGCGGACCAACAACTGATACCTCGCCCGGTCGTAACCCTCGGGCTTTGGAAACGGAATCCGATTCTCGGGCACGTTGGTCAAACACATCCGGAAACAATACGCCTGTACGCGATGATCCCCTTCGCCGCGAGTACCTGGCGGATCGTCGCTGATCCCGGGCAGCAATTTGCCTCCGGTATCGCCCGATTTGATATAGGGATCGATCGGTTCCTTGAACCAATGCGCGTGATGCAACACGCCGACCTGATTGCCGTTCCAAGTCTCGCCGTAGACCGAATTCGCTTCGCGGCCAACGTGATAGTCGACGCTGGCAGCGGCCATCAAATCGCCTTCGTAAGTCACGTCGACAAACATCTTGCCGTGAAAGACATCGCCAGCGAGGGTCCGAATCGATTTGATCCGCCCCTCTTTTTTGACCACACCGCCGTCGCGATCGAGCCATTGATCGCGGTAGACGGGAATCTTCTCTTCCGCGACCCAGTTGTCGTAGATCTGTTCCGCCACATGCGGCTCGAAGACCCACATCCGCGCCTCATCCTCATCGCCGCCAAGCCCGCTCTGATTGCGATTGCCAAACTTCGACTGCTCTTCCCAATTCCAAGCCTCAGGATTTTGGTAGTGCTTCCAAACGCGATGATAAAACTCACCGCTCAATCCACCGATCGCGGCTTTGTTTCCCGAATCGGTCCACCCCAGCCCGCCTGCGGTCAGCCCGCCGAGGTGCTTGTCGGGACTGACGATCACGACCGACCGACCCATCTGCGTTGCCTGAACCGCCGTAGTCACCGCGGCGCTGGTGCCGCCATAGATCACGATGTCGTGATGGTATTCTTTGGCAAAGGCGTGGGAAAAAGAGAGACTTAACAGCGCAGCGGTCGCGCAGAAGATGGACTTAATTTGCATGAGGGGGAGGGTCTGCAAAAGGCGTAAGTACGCGGATGCACCGGCGTGCAATGGAACGCGCAGAAGAGAGACATTCTGGTCGCTCTGGTGCCAACAAGCAAGCTTTGCAGCGAAACCGCCCCCTGAGCTGTTGAGCAGCCAGTAAGCAGGCATTTTGTTGAACCGCAATACGGTTCAACGAAGGAGCCTCGGACCGTCGAAAGAATTCGCGGCGGGATGTAGTGGACGAGCTTACGAGCCCCAGCCATTTGGTCTGATGCATGCAAAAGGACTCGTAGGCTCGTCCACTACGCTTAGGTGTTTGTGCGTTGGCAACTTAGCCGGCGTGCAACCGGTCCCGGCGCGGCAAGAGCCTCCGACGCTATCGCGTGCCGGCTGATACCGCAAATCGAAAGAGAGACCTGTCCGGCGGAACGAGCCAGGTCACGGCTGGCCCCTGCTTGAGTCTGACGTCAGAAACGCTATTGAGCTGCGGCGCGAAAGACATCCATCAAGTTGCTCGGCTTCGGCTTCGCCACAGGAAGAGCAACCGGCTTGATCGTCTCCGGCTTGCTTGGCACAGGTTGAGTGAACAACGCTTGCGCGGTACCACCGGGGGCGACCGGTGTCGCCATCGAATAGGGAGCTCCAGGCGGAATGGTGGTCGCCGTCGACGCAAAAGCTGCGGCCGGGACGACGCGGCTTTCCGGATATTCGGGCCGTTGGTTCGCGGGCGCCGCAAGATTTGGAGAACAGCACTCACAATGGTTCAACGCGACGGTCGCCTGCTCGCGAACCGCAGGCACCAGCTCTCCTGGATTTCCATCGACGTCGGTCCCCGCGATGCAGACTTGCAGCGCTTTGATCAGTGGCGGCGTGCAGACCGGTAGCGTCGCGATCGTCTTGGCCGCTTCCAATCGCACGCAGACCGAAGAGTCGGCGCGGAGCGCGGAGATCAGCGTCGCTTCGGCTTCCGGATAATAA
Organism: Rosistilla oblonga; assembly: GCF_007751715.1. Classification (NCBI taxonomy): domain Bacteria; kingdom Pseudomonadati; phylum Planctomycetota; class Planctomycetia; order Pirellulales; family Pirellulaceae; genus Rosistilla; species Rosistilla oblonga. Next base: position 5,911,332 of record NZ_CP036292.1, read on the forward strand.
CGGACATCGATTCCCTGCAGTTGAGCGATCGCAGCCTGCCGCTGCGGAGCTTGCATTTCAACCGCCTTGACCTGCGCGGCGGTTCCCTCGGGACCGGGCTGTTCCTGTTCACCGGGCAGCGGCATCTTTTCGCCGGGAATCATCCCACCGGTCAATGCACTCAACGGCCTCAGCAATCCGTCCAACAACTGGCAGACGGGTGAAGCTCGCAGATGGGCGCAGACGCCGCGGCCAGCCGACGCCATCGACTCGATCATCGTCGGCTTCGGCGGATAAGACTGGACCACCAAGCCGGAAAGGCTGATCGGCTCCGGTTCGGCTGAAGCTGGCAAAGTTTGCTGGGCGGAGACCGATGCCCCGGGCAAGCCCAATGCGAAGGCAAGCATCAGCGTGGCGGCGGTTCGAAGGGCCAGTCGCATCCCAATCCCCAAAACGGAAACAAATTTTCAAAGCAGGCGGTGCATTGCTAGCGGCAAACACCGCCGGCCGCACCCGATGGAAGCACTGTTAACGATTCCGCCGACGACACGTCAAGGTCGCTCACAAACTGGAAAATAAAGGCCGATCGGCCTTGAGTTGCTGGCCCGTTCTAATCTACAACCCCGCCGCCAGATCGAGCGATCGAGCACACTGCTCGCTGACCGTCGAGGTCAATGAAACGCTCGTGGGTTGCAAACCCAAGATTTTAAAACCGGATGCCGTCATCGTCACTCTGCCGATTCGCGATCCTGCCGCTGATGTGGTTGTTGGGGATCGCTGCAGTCGGACAAGAGCCGCTGATCCTGCCGCAACCTAGCGGGCCCAGCGCGGCGGGGACGCCTCAACTGCTCCCCTCACCAAGCGCCACGCTGCAACAGCCCGAATATCCCGCCGGCACCGTCGGCGAACCGATCGTGTTGTCCGATCAATCGCTGACCGACATCGGGTACTGCGATTCGGGATACTGCGGTTCCTGCAGCGACGATGGCTCCTGCGTTTCCTGCGGCACCAACAACGCACACAACGACACCTTCAGCGGCCGACTGTACTCCGCCTTCTCCGCAGCACTGTGCGATGGCGATCCGTGTTACATCCCCGAATGGCACCTGCTGGAGTCCGCTTCGTTCTGGGTCGATTCGGCTCGCACGCAGAACCGTACACGCGTCCGCTGGGATTATGGGATCGGCATGATCCTGCCCGATCGCAGCGAATATTTCATGGCCAAGATCGGCGGCAAAGGCCCCTCGCCGCAACCTGGATCGGCTTCCATCAACCGCCTCGACTACCACGAGATGAGTTTCTATACCGAGACCGCTCGCGGAAAGTTTTCGATGTTTACGGTCACGCCCTATCGATCGCTGTACATGGAACAAGCAGGGCACGGCGCGGGATTTGGCGACATCCAAATCGGGACCAAAAGCATGCTGCACGACACGCGGATGCTGCAAGTGACGCTACAAACGACGACGTCGATCCCTACCGGGCGAGCAAAACATGGAGTCGGCACGGGGCACGTTTCGCTGGAACCGGCGCTGCTGATGGGCCTGGCGTTGACCGACCGCGACTTCCTCCAGGCGCAGGCCGCCGAATGGATCCCACTGGGCGGCGACTCCCAGTACGCCGGGGCTCTGCTGCGATGGGGCGTTGCCTGGAACCGGATCGTCTGGCAGCGCGACGCAAAGAATCTGATGACCGTCAACCTCGACTTCGTCGGCTGGTCGTTCCAAGACGGTGCTTACACCGATCCGGTCCTCGGCACGCAATCGTCGAGCAATGGCACCTACGTCTACGTCGGTCCCGGAACACGGTTCCTGTTCTGCGGGAAGTTTGAATTCGGCATCGGCGGACTCTACGCGCTGTCGGAACAACACTTCGCCGAACACCTGATGCGAACCGAACTGACGATGCGCTACTAACGATTCGTATCGCATGCCCTAGGCAGCGGTTCCAGAATCACCGCCGCGTCGATGACGATCGCCAAGCGAAGCGGTGGGCTAGATAAACTCTTCGCGTTTGGGACGGCCAGCGAGCAACTTTCGCAGCGCGGTCCGCAGTTCCAAAACCTTCAACGGCATCGACAACAAGACGCGATGTGGTGCCATTTTGGCCTGGCGAATCAAATTCTGTTGCGATTTATCGGCTAATAGAACCGCCGGGATATCGGCGGTATGTTCATCGCTTGCGAACCGATTAAACGCTTCCAACGCCAACGATCCCAATTCCGAAGCGGAGAAGATTACGCAATCCGCAGGCGGATCATCGCCGGGGACAAACCGCCCCAACGCGCGGACGGGATCGGAAATAACGAGCACGCGGTAGCCACGTTTTTTCAGTCGATCGCGGACGACGTCTTGCAGCGACGCCTTCGATTCGACAAGCATCACAAAACGCCCTTCGCCTTCGTTGGTTGGCATTTCGCCCGACGCGACCTTCGCCGCGACAGCGGGACCTCCCTCGCGGATCTGCTTCATCCGCTCCAACGCCTGCTTCCCTTCCAACTGCAGCGCCGCCGCGCTCTGCAGTCGCTTCTCAGGATCGAACTCCAACGCCTTGGCGACGACTTGGATCGCTGGCACCGGAAGCGTGGGATCGATCTGCCCGATCGGTTTAATATCTTGGAACCGCCCGACATTTAGGCGTTTCATCCGCTCCCGCGTCTCGGTCAACGGCGGTTCGCCACAGAGCATCGTGTACAACATCGCCCCGGCGAAAAAGACGTCGCTGCGTGGATCGTCCTTGCGGACGTTGGTGCCACGCTCGAGAGCGGCATAGTCGATCGCCCGGGCGTTGGGACAATCGGCTACCTTTTCCGGGTTCTCGCGATCGGCCAACGCCGCCAAACCGAAGTCGACAAGCTTGGCTCTTCCCTCCGAAGAGACGAGAACGTTGGACAATTTCAAGTCGCGGTGCGAAATCCCCAGCGAAGCCGCATACGACAGCCCCGATGCGATATCGACCAACAACTTCATCGCGACCTCGGGCTGCAGCTTGCCGCGGATCCGGACCAGATCGCGAAGCGTCTCACCCTCGACAAACTCCATCACCATGAAGGGGTTCTTCACGTTCGGATCGACTTCGTAGATCGAAACGATGTTGGGATGACGCAGTCGCAGCCCCATCCTTCCCTCGCGAAGAAACTGCTCCATCTGAGCGACTTCATCGCGATAGCGTTTCCGCAGCACCTTCAAGGCCACGACCTGATTCGTCTCGCGATGGGCGGCGCGATAAACGCGGGCGAACGTACCCGCACCGATCAGGTACATAACTTTGTATTTGCCGTAGAAGTAGCCTGAACGCTCACCGCGGCGGAGCTTATCGAGCTGCAGGTTCGTCAACAGTCCCTTGCCATGCAAGATGTTGATGAAGTCCTGAATCGTCGATTCACCGGTCCCGACCTCCGAACGCGCCGCCTCCACTTCGGCCATCGGCGCCAGCCCGAGGTCGATGATTCGTGATGCGAGTTGTTCCGGGGTGAATTCAATCATGAGCTTATCGCGTCGCGCGGGTGCGACTTATATAGAAGGGCTTCCAGAAATATGGAATCGGGCAAGGGGGGCAGGCTGCCAAGCGGGCGGCATTCCAGCGAGTGCGGGTTATTCGTGGTCGCCGTTGTTGGTCCCTTCGATCTGGTCTCGCAGGGTGTCGCGTTCGCGGCGAGTCGCTTCGAGATCGAAGACCAGGTATTTCATATCCAAACGCAATTGAGCCAGCGCTTCTTGGACGAGGTTCAAGATCCGTCGACGACGCGAACTGCATTCAACAACGCGGAGCAGCGAAGGAGCTAGCGTTTCGCGATGCTCTTGGGGCAGAGTATCGAACGCTTGGATCAGCTCTTGAATCTCGATCGGGGTGTCTTCGCTGGTCTGTGGTGCGGTGAATGCCATGGGCTCGAACTCCAGTTAAAAAGAAAAGGTTGTCGTGTGGGTGGTAATTGTGGTAGAGCAGTCTCAGTGCCAATTAATCCACCCGAACCATGTTTCGTCCCGCAACTCCTTTGCTGGAAACAACTTACAGCGAATCAGCCTCATGTGTGGGTTGATCTCAAGGTTGCATAAAAGCAACACACCAGACCGTCCATGTTGCCGTAAACGTCTGCCCTGAAACGACTTACGAACCTGAACCCACGCGTCCCCATCGCGATGCTTTAAATCAACAGATGAAGCGACCGCCCCTATCGATTGGCATCCGAAGGCCAAGTGCTATGTGCACTTCCGCTGATAACCATCTTCCGCAACGGGAGCGGGGCGGTCAACAATTAGTCTGGGTAACCTTAGCGATTGCGGTAATTTCTCCGCTGTTTTTCCCAAAATATTCTCGCGCCCAGATCCAGGACTCATTCGACGGCGGCGCTCCCATCTGGCAACTCGACCGCGACGATTGCGGCGTGCAGGTAATCGCTCATCAAAGGATTCCATCGGGGGGGCGTGATGCCGGCCCCTGCGAATCGCTCTCCCTGCAAACCGGTCCCGGCACGCGAGCTGAATTCATCTACCGGATCGTTCCGACCGAGGTGATCAACGAATTGGTCGCATCGGTCTGGTACTGGTCTCAACGTCCCGGAGCGCGGATGTCGCTGCGGGTCCGATTCCCGTTTGCCATCGATCCACGAACCGGGCAACCCGCGGTCGCGCGGATCGGCAACGTCGCCTACACCCAGCCGGGACAATGGCAGCAGTTGTCGCTGACCAATGCCCAGCAACAACTTGTCGTTCAACAGGCGGTGCTGCGGAATTCGATGGGACGCGAAGTCGATCTGCGACAACCGTATATCGATGCCGTCACGATCAACACCTACACCGGACCGGGAACCGAAAACGTTCGCTTGGACGACCTGCGCATCGATCGCGCGCTGCCGGTGCAATTGAACCGCCTGGAAAACCGCAGCACCACAACGATGCAAGCCGACGCCGCGACGCGCGACGCGTTTCCGGTTGGCGTCGTCAAACGCTTCATCGAATACAACGGCGAGGCTTTGCCGTGGCTGAAAGCGAACGGCTTCACCGGGATCCTAATGCAGCGAGTCCCCGACGCGGCGATCTTGCGTGAAGCCAATCAAGCGGGGCTGGAGATCATCGCCCCCTACGCAACCGTCGAGCGGAAGGACCTCGCGAATCTGCTGGCCCCGGTCATCGCTTGGAACCTCGGCGACGCGCTACTGGAAAAGGACCTCCCTCGCAGCGTCGATATCGCCGGCCGACTGCGCCGTCTGCCGGGTGTGTTGCGTCGCGAATTGGTAGCGTTTCCGATCGAATCGCATCGCCAATACCGATCGGTCAGCGATTGCTTGGCGATCGACCTGCCTCCGCCCGTTCGCGGCCTGACACCCGCCGAAGAATCGGCGTGGCAGTCCGAAGCGATCTTGAGCGCCGGGCACGCTCCCCATTTCCTAACCGCGATCGCCAGTGGCCCCAGCGGCGCGCTGCGCGATCAGATCGAAGGGCTGGCACGTTTTACCGACACCACGCCGATCGACGATTTCGGCTGGCATGCGACTTGGCTGCAGACGATGCGGGCGCTCGAGACATCTCCGCGTGGGATCGTGTTTCGATCCAGCGGCGCTTTGGACAGCGGACGCGCCGAGGATTTCCAGCGCGCCGGCGTGCTGCGGTTGATCAACCGCTTCATCACCCTCACCCAAACGATCGTCTCGGCGGGAGCTGCGACGACAGAGCTGACATGTTACGACGCCGCCTATCGGGCGCGGCATGTCCGCAACGGCAATCTCGGCTTGATCATCGCGACGTCGACCAGCAGCGTCGGCACGATGCCTCACGCCGGCAACGGCAAGGTCTTGCGGATCGCGATCCCTCCGGCGCTCCGCGGCCAACAGATCTTTCGCTTCAGCGGGATGCAGTTGGAACGGATGAAGCTGGATGCGACGCCGGGCGGGTCGGCCATCGATGTCGTCGCTCCCGATTTTGTGGAACTGTTTCTCGTCTCCAACGACTCGGCAGCGACAGCCCGCTTCGATCGCCAGCTGCATCAGACGTCCAGCCAAGTCGGGTTCGATCGCTGGCAATTGGTTCGCGAATCGTTGAAGCGAACGACCCGCGACTGGGACACGATGCGTCAGACCGGCCTGTCGGCACCCACCGATCGCGCCTACGCAGTTCTCCGGCAAGGCAACCAAGCGTTGGATGAATCGGCGCGAGTCCATCAATCGGGCGACGTCGCTTCGGCCTACCGCCTGCTCCGCCGCGCCGACGCCTGGAACGTTCAAGCCACCGGGCAATTGATCGATGCATTGGCCTTCGACCAAGACCGAATCGTCAGTCATCCGGCGCTACACGCCCCCAACTCCGCTGCTCTCTATATCGGCATGTTGCCGCAATCCGACAACGGCCATTGGCAAGCTGATCCGACGGTTCTCAACCCGTTCGAAAATCCGCAGCTCTGGGAGCGATCGGGTTGGACTCACGATCGTCGCCGCGAAGACCTGGCTCGATCCGACGTGCAGATCACCGAACGCCCCGAATCCGGGCGAACCGCGCTGACGCTGTCGGTGCAGAGTCTCAGCGGGCAACCGTTGCCCGGTGGTTACGCCGGCACGATGTTGCGCGGTCGCAGCCAAGCGATTCGCTGCCAGCAAGGCGATTGCCTGCGGATCGACGCGCGGATTCGAGTCCGCAGCCAGGGACCGATCCGGCCGCATCGCGGCGCCTTGATCTACGATTCGTATGCCGGTTCGGAACTCGGCCTATTCGTCCGCCCCGACAACAAATGGCACGACATCCGACTGTACAGGGTCGCGACGAACAACCAACCGCTTCAAACGACTTTCGAATTGATCGGCGAAGGCGAACTGCAGTTGGAACAGTTCTCGGTCTCCAAGTGGGTTCCCAAATCGGCCCCCTTGCCGATCCGTCCGTTGGTCGGCGCCCGCCCCGACGCTCTTATCAATGAACCGGTCCGCTAACCGGATCGTCTTTACATCGCCGGCACGCTCTCTGCCTCCGGCACCGGTGTCGGCATATCTGATTGACATCGCAGAACCGGCACAATCGCGCAACTCGGTTCAAGCATCACGGACAACCTAATTCCGGCATCTTTTCAGAACGCCTGCAGCGCACGCCGATACTCCATGTGTAAGGCGAACTCAAACAAAGCTTTTGCTCTACGGCCGTCCATCACGCGACCTCCCAATCCGCGACGGAACGGCCTTTGTTTCCTCCCAATTGTGCTGAAGGCAATCCCATGGTCGAAGAACTAGTGGCTGTTGATCCAGGTCTTGAAGATATCAAAGCGGCGCGTTCACGAACGACTGTGCGAGCCAAAGATCCCGCCGTCCAGTCGCCCCTGGAAACGTATCTTCGCGAGATCAATGAGACAGCACTGTTGTCGGCGGAAGAAGAGCAGCAGTTGGCCGGCGGGATCGCTCAAGGCGACGTGATGGCTCGCGACCGAATGGTCCGCGCCAACCTGCGATTGGTCGTCAACATCGCTCGCGGCTACACCGGCAAAGGCCTCGGCTTACAAGACTTGATCGAAGAGGGGAACCTGGGCCTGTTGCGAGCTGTCGAAGGTTTCGACCCCAACGTCGGCACGCGGTTCAGCACCTACGCCAGCTATTGGATTAAACAGTCGATCAAACGCGCTCTGATCAACAGCGCCAAGACGATTCGGATCCCTGCCTATATGGTTGAATTGCTCAGCAAATGGCGTCGGGCCACGGCGCGGCTGACCGAAGAACTCGGCCGCACCCCGACCAATGAAGAGGTCGCTCGCGTGCTGGGCCTTCCGAAGAAGAAGCTGCCGATCATCAAAAAAGCGATCCGCATCAACAACAGCACGCCGCAGAGCGATCAATCCGAATCGGGATGGTCGCTGGGCGAGATGGTGATGGATGAGAAGCAGAAGAGCCCCGACGACGCGATGCAAGATGACGACATCATGCACCACGCGCTGCAAATGCTCGGCCGCCTGGAATCGCGTGAAGCGACAGTGATCAAGATGCGATTTGGACTCGACGGCAGCGCCCCCCACACGCTGAAAGAAATCGGTGCCGAACTGGGACTGACCCGCGAACGCGTCCGTCAAATCGAAACCGAAGCGCTCAACCGCATGGCCGATGCCCTCAAAGACCCCAAAGAACGTATCGGCCTGGCATAAGTAGAACGCGCCCGAAGCCCCACTTGGATCAAGCGCGTAATGGATCCGAAGGAACGTATCGGCCTGGCATAACCAGAACGCCCCTGATGGCTACGCCTTCACGATAAAGTTCCGCAGGAAATCATGGCTCTGCCGCAGCGCAGCCTTCCGCGATTCCAACGTCCCTTCGTACGCTCGATCTTCGACCTCCACGCAGACCGGGCCGGCATAACCACTGTCCCCCAAGACCGACAGAAAACGCCCCCAATCGATCTCGCCAAGCCCCGGCAGTTTGGGACAGTGGTATTCCAGCGGATTGGCCATGATGCCAACTTGGTTCAAGCGATGCCGATCGACGCGGACATCCTTGGCGTGCGCGTGGAAGATCCGATCGGCGAAGTCCCACACCGGTTGGATGTGATCGATCTGCTGCCAGACCAAGTGCGAGGGATCGAAGTTCAAACCAAAGTGATCGCTCGGGATCGCATCGAACATCCGTCGCCAGATTGCCGGCGTCGTCGCCAGATTCTTGCCGCCGGGCCATTCGTCGTCGGTGAAGAACATCGGACAGTTTTCGATCCCGATCCGCACTCCGTGCTGTTCCGCCGCCGCGATGATCGGTCGCCAGGTTTCCAAGAACCGCGGCCAGTTGGCGTCGACCGATTTGGTCCAGTCGCGGCCGACGAAGGTGTTTAATTGCGGGATGCTCAACTGCTGGCAAGCTTTAATCAGCGCGTGCAGATGTTCGACCGCTGCCGCCGCTTCGTCCAGATCGCCGGCTAGCGGATTCGGATAATAACCGAGTCCCGAAATCGCCACGCCATGTTGTTGCGTGAGTGCCCCGATCGCGTCGACCTCCGCCGGGCCCAGCGCCGCGGTATCGATATGCGTGATCCCGGCATACCGCCGCTCCGCCTTCCCCTGCGGCCAACACATCACCTCGACACAGTCGTAACCGATCTCCGCGGCGACCGAGAACACTTCGTCCAAGGACAACTCGGGCAAAATCGCACTCACAAAACCTAATTGCAACACAGCGGTCAAACTCCTTCAAATCGGTTCAAGCGGTGGCAGATGCCCGCGGCGATGCGGTTGCGGCGACCGCGTCGGCTGCCAGCCACAAGACACAGGTTCCCGAGGCATCAGCGGATCCCCGAGCGGGACGCAGCGAAAACGCTGGATTATACGGGCTGATTCGCGCTGTCGGAACCATCGACGGGGCATCGGATCGGGGCCCGCACCATTGCCCAATACAGCCTCGCCCGGTAGATTCGCTGCATATCTTCAATTAAAGCATTTACTTAAATTGAGATCGCCAGGTTAAGTCTCCTTCCCCCATATAAAAAACATTCCATACGCTGATGTCTACGACCAACTCCGAAACAAACTCCGCGGATCCTTACTTTCAGTCGCTGTTTGCCGAACGGATTGGTGGCAGCGGCTACGGCAAAGGGACGGCGATCTACAAATTCGAAAAGATCAAGCGCGCCAAGCGGAAAGCGTTGGCCGATTTCCCCGATCGCCAGCTGATCGATTTCGGCATCGGTGAAAACGATGGCGTCGCCGACGCGAAGGTCCGCGAGCGGATGGCGGTCGAGATCAACCAGCCCGAAAATCGCGGCTACGCCGACAACGGCATCGGCGATTTCCAGCAGGCGGTCGCTCGGTTCATGCAGCGGAACTTCAACGTCACGCTCGACCCCGCGACCGAAATCAACCACTGCATCGGCAGCAAGACCGCGCTGTCGATGTTGCCCGCCTGCTTCATCAACCCCGGCGACATCACGCTGATGACCGCACCGGGATATCCCGTCGCGGGAACTCACACGACCTATTATGGCGGCACGGTTCATAAGCTTCCGCTGTTGGCCGAAAACAATTTCCTGCCCGATCTCGATTCGATCACCGACGAGATCTGGGAACGCGTCAAGATCCTGGTCCTGAACTATCCGAACAGCCCGACCGGCCGCTTGTGCCCGCCGGAGTTCTTCGAGAAGGTCGTCAAGTTGGCCAAGGAGAAGAAGTTCATCGTCGTGCAAGACGCGGCGCACATCATGTTGACCTTCGACGGACGGCCGACAAGTTTCCTGGAGACTCCCGGCGCGAAGGAGGTCGGCGTCGAAGTCCATTCGCTCAGCAAAGGCTTCGACATGATCGGCTGGCGTTTGGGCTGGGTCTGCGGCAACCCAACTCTGGTCCGCGCCTTCTCCGACGTCAAAGACAACTGCGACAGCGGACAATTCATCGCGATCCAAAAGGCAGCGGTGACAGCGCTCGACGACGAATCGATCCCAAAGCGAGTGAACGCCAAGTATCGTCGTCGCTTGGAAAAGCTGGTCACGATGTTGAACGAATGCGGCTTCGAGTGCCAGATGCCCGGCGGCAGCTACTTCCTGTACACCAAAGCCCCCGTCGCTTCGGCGGACGGCGGCAGCTTCGATTCGGGCGAAGCGGCCAGCCAATATCTGATCACGCAGCACTCGATGGTCACCGTTCCTTGGGACGACGCCGGACCTTACATCCGTTTCAGCGTCACCTACGAAGCGGCTGACGAAGCGGCCGAAGATGCGTTGATGGCTGAATCGAAGAAGCGTCTGATGTCGGCCGGCCTGACCTTCTAGGTCAAGCCGCCAATTGCTTCCGTAGCGGAAGTCGTCAAGACTTTCGAAAGATCACGCCGCCGATCGAAACTCTTGACGAGTTCCGCTACGTGTTAATTCAGTTTCGGTGGGGACCTCCTGCCGATCGAAAGTCTTGACGACTTCCGCTACGACTCACATTACCTTTCGAAAGTCTTGACGACTTCCGCTACGCCCAGAACTTAAAACTTGAAGAGAGCTACGATGGCAGATCCTTCGCCAACCGTCGGCGTGATCATGGGCAGCAAGTCCGATTGGGAAACGATGCGGCACGCCGACGCGATGTTGTCGGCGCTGCAGATCCCGCACGAATGCAAAGTCGTTTCGGCGCATCGGACTCCGCAACGGATGTTCGAATACGCTCAAATGGCCGCCGATCGCGGGATCCAAGTGATCATCGCCGGTGCCGGCGGCGCGGCGCATCTGCCCGGCATGGTCGCTTCCGAAACGCTGCTGCCCGTGCTGGGCGTGCCGGTTCAGAGCCGCGCGTTGCAGGGACTCGATTCGCTGCTTTCGATAGTTCAGATGCCCGGCGGCGTTCCCGTCGGGACGCTTTCGATCGGGACTTCGGGAGCGAAAAACGCAGCCTTGATGGCGGCCCGGATCCTGTCGCTGACCGATCCCGCGCTGCAACAACGGCTCGCCGATTTCGTCGCGCAACAAACCGCAGACGTCCTAGAGGACGCGGAGATCGAAAACGCAGATCTCGAGGATCTCCAACGATGAACCCAACAGCGATCGTCCCACCGGGATCGACCATCGGCGTCTTTGGCAGCGGGCAATTGGGCCGCATGTTTACGATGGTCGCTAAACAGATGGGCTATCGCGTGGTGATCTATTCGCCCGACGCCGATTCCCCCGCCGGACAAGTTGCCGACCGCGAGATCGTCGCCCAATACGACGACCAATCGGCTGTCGAAGACTTTGCTCGTCAGTGCGATGTGATCACGCTGGAATTCGAAAACATCCCCGTCGAAACCGTCGGCTGGGCCGGAGCGATCACGCCGGTCCATCCCGATGCCCGCGTCCTACACGTGGCTCAAGACCGGATCATCGAGAAGCAAACGCTGGCCGATGCCGGACTGCCAGTCACTCCCTTCCGCCCCGTCTTTAATGCCGACGATGTCCGCCGCGCGGCTGACGAACTGGGCTACCCGATCGTCCTAAAAACCGCCCGCAGCGGTTACGACGGCAAGGGACAGCGGATCCTTCGCGATCCCGAATCGATCGAACCGGCGCTAGCCGAACTCGGGTCGGACCGCCTGGTCGCCGAAAAGATGATCGACTTTCAGCGCGAAGTCTCGATCCTCGTCTACCGCAGCCGCAACGGCAGCGTCGGGACGTACCCGCTAATCGAAAACCACCACGCCAACCACATCCTCGACTACTCGATCTGCCCCGCCGCGGGCAGCGACACGCTCCGCGACGCCGCGCGACAGATCGCGATGACGACCGCCAAGTCGTTGGATCTCGTCGGTTTGCTGTGCATCGAACTGTTCGTCCAATCGGATGACCGCTTGCTGATCAACGAACTCGCGCCGCGGCCTCACAACTCCGGCCACCTCACGATCGAAGCGTTCCCCTGCTGTCAGTACCAACAGCTGTTGCGAGCGATCTGCGGTTTGCCATTGGGAACCGAACCGCAAACGCGTCCCGCCGCGATGGCTAATCTGCTGGGAGACGTCTGGGACGGCGGAGCTCCCGCGTTCGAGAACGCCTTGGCGATCGAAGCGGTCCAGCTGCATCTGTACGGCAAGCAAACCGCTGCTCCAGGTCGCAAGATGGGCCACCTGACCGCGACGGCCGATTCGATCGAAGCCGCCCTCGCGAATGTGCTTGCGGCACGCGACCAGCTGAAACGCTAACGCAATCTTCACGGATTGAATCCAGTAACTTCACAAATCTTCTTCGCCCACATTTTACGATGAGGCTCTAAACATCCCCAGCCGCTGCGAAGGAGACGACCATTGAGTGACCAATACGCCGAGCATCTGAATCGACTGCAAGAAGAGTTCCTCGATTCGATCGATGAAGAGATTGAATTGGAGCTGGATGATTCGCGATTTGAGCAGCTGAGTGCGCGTGGCGAGGGTGAGTACGATGCGAAACGGCTGGCCCGCACGACCTACTTCCGCGAGCTGCTGCGGCTGCAACGCGAGCTGGTCAAACTGCAAGATTGGGTCGTCAAAACAAACGCCAAGATCGTCGTGATCTTCGAAGGACGCGACGCGGCGGGGAAAGGGGGAGCGATCAAACGGATCACGCAGCGACTGAACCCGCGGGTCTGTAAAGTCGCCGCGCTGCCGGCCCCCAGTGAACGCGAGAAATCGCAGTGGTACTTCCAGCGATTCATCGCTCACCTGCCCGCCGGCGGCGAGATCCTGCTGTTCGACCGCAGCTGGTACAACCGCGCGGGCGTCGAACGGGTAATGGGTTTCTGCACCGATAAAGAATACGAAGACTTCCTGCAAACCGCTCCCGTCTTCGAAAAGATGCTTGTCGATTCGGGAATCCATCTGATCAAATACTGGTTCTCGATCACCGACGAACAGCAAGAGTTCCGTTTCAATTGCCGGATCCACGATCCGTTGAAGCAGTGGAAATTGAGCCCGATGGATCTCGAATCGCGACGTCGATGGGAACAATACACCGTGGCGAAAGAGCGGATGTTGCAGGCGACGCATCGCCCAGAATCCCCTTGGTGGATCATCGAAGCGGACGACAAGAAGCGAGCCCGACTGAACTGCATCCGCCATCTGTTGGATCAGATCGACTATGCCGAAGTCGAACAGTCGACAGTCGAACTGCCGAGCCGACAGCGCGAACCCGACTACGAACGCAACCCGATCCCTTCGGACATGATCGTCCCCGCGTTTTATTAGTCAGTGAGTCGCTAAAGGAGTCGTGAGGCCGCCAGTGCGCAGCAGAAACACCGGAAGGTGCCGGCTCTAAAAGCCTTCCTCACAGGCGGCTATATAAGCTGGTGCATCGATTCGGTGATCGCCGATTCTGCAGCCCGACGAACCGACCAGCCATATAGAAAACGGCGGGCAACGCGAGCGCTAATACCAAGCCGCTTCGCTGTTTTGTCGTGGCTCAGTCGGAAGTTCCACGCTTTCAACCGAATATCGTCGAGCGGGTCGGTTGTCACGCGAAGATCTTTCGCTGTTAGCCCCATACGCCGGAGGGCGTCGTCGAGACACGGTTTGCGTGATCGGTATTCACGGGCGTGCACGATGTATCCGTCGGTCGGCGTGATTTCCCAGCACCACCAGCGAAGAACGACTTGTTCGCCATCGTAGGCGCGGCCATCGTGAACCAATGCAACGAAGATCCGGCGACTGCCCTCTTCGTACCTCGTCCACGGCCTGCCCGACTCATCCAGTGGCAACGCCGCCTTTCCATCAAACGGATCCGGCATCCGTTCTTGCTCTGCAATCTCAGAGAATTTTTTCTCTGTCGTGAGGCAGCGACTCTTCTTTGTTGGGTCTGGCACGATCTGGCTATAACGCCGCAAAAGATCGACGACGCGGCGGTGCCTGATCCCCGCCGTCTTCGCAATCTCTTTCGCGGTATAGAAGCCCGCAGGCGATGGCGACAAAGAGCCAGTATCGTGCGGCTCAGTGAAGGGATTCGGCAGCCCATGGATTTTCGCCAACGCCTTTACGTCACGCTTCCCCATCAACAGCCGACGCGTCTGAATCTTCGCTGCTTTCGACAGTCCCAACTCTTGGATCGCTTGGCGAACGCGACTTGCCGTTCGGAGCGTGCGGCGGACTTGCGAGATTGTGACATAACCTTCCGGAACGATGTAGTCGACGGAGTGTCGGTTGTCATGATCGACGATACCTGGCGGGATCTCGGCGCCTATGTGCTTGGCAATCTTCGGGATATCCGACTCGCGAACAATCTTCGCCTGGATTTCACCCTCTTCCCAAATGCCAATTTCGTTTTCCCGTGCCCACCGAATAATGGTTCCGGTGGTTCGCCCCATGACCTTTCCAACCTCAGTTGCCGTGTAACGCATTTCCCGTCTCGTTTTGCAAATTGCTTGCACGCTGCAATTACGATAGTGGCGGTTAACGCCTCAACTCATGCCTGCTCTATTTCGCTTTACGCGGACGAACACCGGTTGGTTTCGCATCGGCGATGATACGACGGCCCGACGTCGCTTTGAGCTTCCCAACCTTGCCACGTTCACGACAGGGATTGCCCGGACCGTCGTATATTAGCCCGCGCACTTTCTCGGCCTCGTCTTTCGTTAGCACTGTAACATTCGATGGGAATATCTGTCGGCCAATCCCCTCACGATCGCACCATCTCCAGATGGTGGTGCGGTTTACGCCGAAATCCTTTGCCAGTTCGCTCAGGGTATAGACTCGTTCGTCGACTGTTTCATCCGCAGTTGAAGCCATTGGTTCCACCTTTTTCAATCACAATGCGCATTGCATTAATGGAGAGGACGAAATCTGACCGTGCCCCCACTATCAACAGCGGTAGTCAGCCAAAAATTGGATCGACAGCGCACCGGAGCAAAAGTGATTCAAGCACCACAAAAGGCTAAAATTGCTTGAAAGACTCCCTGGCCTCGCGGTAACAGGACGGTGCGACTGTCGAGTGGAGGATAACGGACTTGAACCGATGACCTGCTGCATGCGATGCAGCTGCTGCATGCGATGCAGCTGCTCTCCCAACTGAGACAACCTCCCGGATCACGCAATGGGCAAGCAGTACTGCCCAACGCACCTGAAGCCTAAATGGAGCAAAACCACAAGTCAATAGGGTGGATTCCTGCATAGGCAATGAACACGCTTCGAGACTGAGAATCTCTAGCCGTTCAAGTCAAAATTTTTGCATTCCGGGACACGCGTTTTCCGACCAGTGCCGATTAGTTCTGACGGGTGCATCGCGAACCCGACTACGAACGCAACCCGATCCCCTCGGATATGATCGTCCCTGCGTTTTATTAACGCGGGCAGACACGTGTCGCCATATCCTTCAGTTGATCACTTCACTCGCTGGCTGCGAGGAAGCCCAGGTGATGCGCCGCGTGGCAGGAGTGGAATCGTTCCAGCGAGGCGTGATCAAATTTCCCAAACCCTGGATGGGGATGCAGGTATCCGGTATGCGACTGGAACCGCCGTACGCTTTCGGTAAACAGCGCCACCTCTTCGGCGTCGCTCAAATCTTCCGCGGGCACAAAAGTCGAAGCGGTCTTAATCCCCGCGGGAGAATCGCCACGCAGCAGCTTGGGCAGCATCAGCCAGCGCAGCAGCGGCCTCAACGGCTTCCCAATCGCCATCCATTTGGGATAGCCGTCGATGCTCGAATCGATCGTCATCCGCATGTGATTGCAGATCTGCGCCAGCGACCAATTGCCGTTGCGTTCGTACCCCGACTGCAACAGCTGATCGCACAGGGCGGCCGCGTCGCTTAGATTTTCGAAGTGTATTTTTCGCCGCGACATGAGTTTCGATATTCCTTTTAACGATCGCCTCGCCAGCCGACAAACGCCGGCCGCTCTACCACCACTCTTTTTTTAGTGCAATCGCTCACCGCACGCCTAGGTCGTGCGACAACCTGCGACACGAACGGCCCGTATCAGGCCGGGGCGACTACTCGAACAGCATCTTCAGGTCGTCGATCGACAGCTGGCTGATCAGGCTGCCGTTGGCTGTCACGACAGCTTCAGCCAACTCCCGCTTGTGCTCCTGCAAGTGCACGATCTTCTCCTCCACGGTATTGCGACAGATCAACCGATACGCGAGGACCGGTTTGGTCTGTCCCATCCGATGCGCCCGGTCGATCGCCTGGGACTCCACCGCCGGATTCCACCACGGGTCGAGGATGTAAACGTAATCGGCGGCTGTCAGATTCAATCCGTGCCCGCCCGCTTTGAGACTGATCAAGAAGACCTGGCAGGCCGGGTCCTCCTGGAACCGCTGCACATGTTCGTTCCGGCGAGTCGTTTTGCCGTCGAGATATTCGTAGACGATCCCGTGCCTATCCAGTTCCTTACGAACCAAGGCCAGCAGACTTGTGAACTGCGAAAAGACGAGCGCCTTGTGCCCCTCGGCCGTCACCTCGTGCAACTGTTCCATCAAGCGACCGATCTTCACGCCGTGAGCCGCTTGAGCGCCGTCGACCAAACGCGGATCGCAGGCCGTCTGACGCAGACGCAACAGCGCCTCGAGCACATGCATCTTCGAACGCTTCAGCCCCAACTCTTCCACCACGCCCGTCAGATGCTGGCGGTAGTGCGATCGCAATTCGTCGTACAGCTTATGTTGCTTGGGCGTCATGTCGCAGTACAACGTCTGCTCGCTCTTCTCGGGCAACTCCGTCAACACCTGCTCTTTGGTCCGCCGCAAAATGAAAGGCTGCAACGCATTGGTCAGCCCCGCCAACCGCTGGCTGCCCGCTTCTTCGTTGGCGAATTGAGCGACCGACAGCTTGCCAAGCATTCCCGGATTCAGGAACTCCATTAGCGACCAGAGGTCTCCCAAATGATTCTCCACCGGCGTACCAGTCATCGCCAAACGATGATCGGCGTCGATCAACCGCGCCGCCTTGGCCGATTGGCTGTTCGGGTTTTTAATCGCTTGAGCTTCGTCGAGGATCGCGTAATCGAATTGAAGCGAAGTCAGCTGTTCGACGTCGCGACGCAGCGTTCCATAAGTCGTCAACACCAGATCGGCTGATCCCAAACGATCGACGAGCGCGGCGCGTTGGTTTCCGGTGTAGTCGATGATGTTCAGGCGCGGCGCAAACTTCTTCGCTTCGGCGATCCAGTTGAAGATCAAACTCTTGGGCACCACCGCCAGCGAAGGCTTTCGCGTCTGGCCCGCTTTGGGCCGCGACAGCCGCCGCGTTTGCAACAGCGCCAAGACCTGGATCGTCTTGCCCAACCCCATGTCGTCGGCCAGGCAGCCGCCGAATTGAAAATCGCGGAGGAAATTCAACCAACCGAGTCCGTCCTTCTGGTACTCGCGAAGTTCGCCCTGAAAACCGCGAGGTGCATCGGCCGGTTTGACCCCGGAAAACGAACGCATCCGCTTCCGCCAAGCGTTGAACGAACGATCGGTCTTCACGTTCTCCTGTTCGGACAATAACATATCCAACAACAGGGCCTGGTTGCGGCGATAGCGAACGCTATCCCCTTCCATCCGGCCCGCTTTGGACAGATCGACAAATTGATTCAGCCACTGTTCGGGCAGGACCCCGCGGCTGCCGTCGTCCAAGACGACATAGGAATCCCTCCGCTTCAGCGACCGCAGCAGCGTTGGCAACGCGACCGCCATGCCATCGAATTCGACCTCGGCCTTGAGATCGAACCAGTCTTCGCCGCTGGAGACCTCCAGATTGAACTCCCCAGGCGATCGCATCCGCTGCCCGTCGGCAACAACCAACCACCCTCGCCCCGTCAACTTGATCACCGCGGGAGGGAGCGCCCATCGCGAAATCCGCAGCTCGGTGTCGCGGAACCGCGGATAGTGTTCGCGAAAATCGCATTCCCTTAAAATCTGGATCGTCGCGATTTCGGCATCGACATCGCGACTCATCAGAACGCGCGACGCTTCATCCCAGACGGCCTTCGCATGATCGTCGATCTGAACCTCTCGATCTCCATAGAGCATCGAGACAACAGCCACCAAATGGTAGGTGCGATGTTCATCGTTGGGTGGCGAAAGGGTCAGCTTCGGTTGCGGCTTCCCCTTGGCAATCGACACGTCCAACGCATCGGCAAGCTCCAACCGCGGCGGTTCGGGAGCCGAAAAGAACGCTTCTAAAAAGGTCCCGATCTCCTCGGCGGGCAACTGCAAATCGCCGATCCGCTGCCACCCACGCACCCACGACGCGACCTTGGGATCGATCGCGGCGATGCAATCGTCCATCAAAAGCACCCCCGAATCGCAGACCGCCATCACTCGCCCGATCTCGCGACGCTCGGCCACCTTCTCCGCGACGCGTTCTAAACGAGGCATCACCGCCAGCATCGCCTTCTTTTTCGCTCGCCCCCGTTTTCCGTTGGGCTTTGCGGTCGCGGAGTCGGACGGAGCCAGCGAGACGGCAAAATCCCAAGCGGCTCCGGTCCCGTGAACGATCGGTGTCCGCTCGCTCTTCGGCGAAGCGACGTCGAGCGTCCAGGCCAGTCGCTGCGATCCACACAGCTCCGCCAACGTCTCTTCGACAAGATGCGGATGGATCCGAAACCGCGTGGCTCCCCCCACGCGGCGATCGGCTGCGACGGCGGCTGGGAAATCGGACTCCCACTGCAGCATCGTAAAGATCCGCTGCTCAACCGCGTCGCGCAAACGAACCGTCTCGGCGCGCGAGATCCTCGCCGGCTGCGGCTCGCTCCATCGTCCCTTCGGGTCCTGCGTCGACCGCATCAACTGCAAATCGATGCTCGACGAATTCGCTTGGTCGGCCAGACTGATTACAAATTCGTGGCGACTCCGCTGCCCCGTCTCCACCGGACGGGGCGGAGCGACGACTGTGGGGGCTTTGACCGACGCGATTTGCGCCGCGACATTCAATTGCTTCAGCCAAGCCGGTGCCGGTTTGCCCTGCAGCGTCGTCAATGCCGTCTGCGTCGGCTGGTAGTTCGAGACCTCCAACGGCTCCCCGATCTCGAAATCCTCCATGTCGGATTCATCGATCTCAAACGCCCCTCGGCCGCGGAGTCGATCGTCTTGCACGCGATCGAGTTCTAAGATCGTTGCCCAGATGTGCTTGCACAGGTAACCTGAGGCGAATCTTGGGCAGGTGCATTTGACGAACAGAACGTCGTCGCCAGCCTCTTCGAGATCGATCAGAACGCCATAATCGTGTTCCGGTCCGCTGACGACCGCCCGTACCCCAAGCGTCCCCAGTTCCAGGATGTTCACCGCACCGCCGGCTTGATATTCCTCGCCACGTTGACGATCGCCGCGATTAAATTCCGATTGACAGCGTTGAGAAAATATTGCTTCCATGCCCTGGTCTGTATCGCAAGTGAACTTTCGAATACCTCGTCTTCTCCTATCATACCGCAGCCTGTTTCGCGACCGAAGCACACTCCCGCTAACATTCCATGCCAGCACCCGACACCTCCGCCATCGACCAACGGATCGCCCAGGCGATGCGCAGCGACCGTTTCCGCCTGCAACGCCAGCTGCGGCAATTGAGCCACGTCAACGACGATCCCCAGCAAATCGAGCGGTTCCGTGAACAACTAGAGGAGTCGGTGGCGCTGGCCGAACTGCGAGCCGCTTCGATCCCTCAGATCACCTACCCCGAGGAATTGCCGGTCTCGTCGCAGCGCGACACGATCGTCGAATTGATCCGCACCCGCCCCGCCGTGATTGTCTGTGGCGAGACCGGCAGCGGCAAGAGCACCCAGTTGCCGAAGATGTGCCTGGACGCCGGACTGGGGCGCAGCGGGATGATCGGGCACACCCAACCGCGGCGGATCGCCGCCCGTTCGATCGCCAGTCGCGTCGCCGAAGAACTGGGGACGTCGGTCGGCCAATTGGTCGGGTATAAGATCCGCTTCGCCGACCAGACAGCTCCGACGTCGTTGATCAAATTAATGACCGACGGAATTCTGTTAGCCGAGACGCAAAGCGATCGCTTCCTGGATCAATACGATGCGATCATCTTGGATGAAGCCCACGAGCGATCGCTGAATATCGATTTCCTGTTGGGGATCTTCAGCCGGCTGCTGCAGAAACGTTCCGACCTGCGGCTGATCATCACAAGTGCTACCATCGACGCGGAGCGGTTCGCCAATCACTTCCGCGACGAACACGGTCCGGCACCGATCGTCAATGTCGAAGGCCGCAGCTATCCCGTCGACATCCAATACCTTCCCTCATTCCAGTCGTCCGAAAACGGCGACGATCGCGGCCAGGGGATCGCCGCGCACGTGGCGGCGGGCGTCGATGAAGCCTGGGCGCATGGCGTCGGCGACACGCTGGTCTTCCTGCCGACCGAACGGGACATCCGCGAAGTCGCTCGCCATCTTGGCGGGCACTTGCGCCGCCAAGGGCTCGAAAATCGAACCGACATCCTGCCGCTGTACGCTCGACTGCCCGCCAGCGAACAGCAGAAGATCTTTCACGGTTCGAACAAGCCGCGGATCGTGCTGGCGACCAACGTCGCCGAATCGTCGCTGACCGTCCCCGGAATCCGCTACGTCGTCGATACCGGAACGGCTCGGATCAGCCGCTACAGCCCACGCAGCAAGGTCCAACGGCTGCCGGTCGAAGCGGTCAGTCGAGCCAGCGCCGATCAACGCGCCGGCCGCTGCGGACGCGTCGGCCCCGGTATTTGCATCCGCTTGTACGACCAGGACGACTACGAATCTCGCGAACACTTTACGACTCCGGAGATTCGCCGCACCAACCTCGCGTCGGTGATCTTGCAGACCAAGATGATGCGGTTGGGATCGATCGACGAGTTCCCGTTCCTCGACGCGCCGCGCCCCGAATCGATCAGCGAAGGCTTTCGCACGCTGCACGAAATCGGAGCGATCGACGAGCGGAGAGAGCTGACGAAAATGGGCCGCGTTCTGGGCAGCCTGCCCGTCGATCCACGCGTCGGACGGATGATCATCGAAGCCGATCAAAGGGGCTGCCTGCCGGAGATGCTTGTCATCGCGGCGGCGCTGGAGGTGCAAGACCCGCGGATTCGGCCGCCAGAGAAGCAGCAAGCAGCCGACGCGGCGCATGCGAAGTTCGTCGATCAACGCAGCGATTTCCTGAGCTATCTGCGGATCTGGCGGTTCTACCGCGGCCTGCAGGAAGATCTCAGCCGGAACCGTTTGGCGCGAGCTTGCCAAACGAACTTTCTGGGGCTCAGCCGGATGCGAGAATGGGTCGATGTCCATCGCCAGTTGAAGGCGATGGTTCCCGATCTTCGCCGCCAGCAAGCCGACAAGCGGGGCAAGCGTCGCCGCGGCGGAAGCGAACGCGGCGATGGCGAACACGGCCTATCGAACGTCCGCGTGACGGATGCCTGCGAACCCGATCAAGCGACTGTCGACGACAATCTGTACGCATCGATCCACCAATCGCTGCTGACCGGTTTGCTGTCGGGCGTGGCGATGGCTGGCGAGAAACATCAATACATCGGGATCGGTAACCAGGAGTTTTTCCTGTGGCCGGGGTCGGGCGTTTTTGAGAGCAAACCGAAATGGATCGTCGCGGGGGAACTTGTCGAAACGTCGAAGCGATTTGTCCGCAACGTGGCTCGCATCGATCCGGGCTGGCTGGAACCGCTGGCCGAACACCTTGTCAAACGCAGCTATGCCGATCCGTTCTGGAGTCGCAAGGACCAGTCGGCGTTTTGTTATGAACGCGTCTCGTTGTTTGGGCTGCCGATCGTCGTCAAACGACGTAAAGCCCTCGCGCCGATCGATCCCGAGACAGCGCAGCGGCTGCTGATCGATGAAGGCTTGGTCGCCGGAGAGTTGGTGACGCGAGCGAAGTTCTACGCCCACAACCAACAACTGCGAGAGGTGATCGCCAAGCTGGCTCACAAAACGCGGCGGCGTGATCTGATCGTCGACGATTACATTGTCGAACACTTCTATCACGCTCAGCTGCCCAGCGACGTGGTCGATCGATCCAGTCTGCAGAAGTTCGACGAACAGCAGCCGCGTCCCGATTGGGTCGACCTCTGCCAGAGCGAATCGGATCTGGTCGCCTGGCTCGACCAACCGTTGGACGCCGGGGAATCCAGCTCGCTCTACATGCGTCCGGCCGACCTGTTGCCGGGGCTCGTCGAGAAGCTCGATCCGAACGCTTTTCCCGATCACCTGCAAGTCGGCCCGACCTCGCTTCCGCTGCAGTACAACTTCGATCCCTCGGCCGACAACGACGGCGTGACGGTAACGATCCCCAAGGTTTTGTTGGGGCAGATCTCCGACGACCGACTCGGCTGGTTGGTCCCTGGGCTGATCGAAACGAAGCTGATCGCGATGATCAAGGCGTTGCCCAAACGGATCCGCCGCAACCTGGTCCCCGCCGCCGATTCCGCCCGACGCGTGCTCGAATCGCTCGACGACCAGATGGGGCAGACCGCGTTCATGTCGACCGTTTGCCAACGACTGGCCGAGATCGCTGAAGTCCCGATCAGCCCGTCCGATTTCGATCCCGACAAGCTTCCCGAATCGGTTGGATTTTACATCCGCGTCGTCGACGATGATGGCAAGCCGCTGGGAGAAGGACGCGACCTGCAGGAGCTGCGGCAGGAGGTGATCGGCGACGACGAAGCCTCTCCCGGATCGATGGCGAGCGTTGTCGACGTGCCCGACGACGTGTTGCAAGTCGATGGTTTAAAAGACTTTACGATCGACAACCTGCCCGAACGGGTCGAGCGAGAGCGAGGTGGCGTGCGCGTGACGCTGTTCCCCGCCCTTGTCGACCAAGGCGATTCGGTGGCGGTTCGACTGGTCGATAACGCAGCGTCGGCGGAGCACCAGATGCGGCGTGGGCTGGTCCGCCTGTTCACGCTGACCGACCGTAGCGAGATCAACAAACAGGTCCGTTGGTTGCCGGGATTCGATCAGGCCGCGGTCCAGTTGTCGCGCGTGATCCCTGGCGATTCGATCAAGCAGGGGCTGGCCGATTTGATCGCCAACATCGCCTTCGTCGATCGCCAGCCGTTGATTCGATCGCGGTCCGAATTCGAAGCGCGTCGCAAGAACCGCGGCGAGCGGATCGCGATGGCAACGCAAGACATCGCCAAGCTGCTGGGGCCGCTTGCGGAAAGTTATCACGGCGTGCGGTTGTCGATGGAAGCCTGCAAAGCGGGGCACCTGGCGTACGTCCGCGACGACATCAAGCGTCAGTTGAGCGAGCTGTTCCGCGACGACTTCTGGTTGACGACGCGAATGGAAACGCTGAAGCAATACCCACGCTACCTCAAAGCGATCAGCGTCCGCTTGGAGAAGCTCAGTTCGACCGCCAACCGCGATCGCGACGCGCACAACATCGTCGCCGCGTTCCAAGACGACTACTTCCGCCGCACCGAATCGTACACCGTCGACCGCGCCGTGTTGGACGAATACCGTTGGATGATCGAAGAGCTGCGAGTGAGCCTGTTCGCGCAAACGCTCGGCACCGCCATCAAGGTCTCCCCCCAACGGCTCGAAAAATTGCGAGCCAAGTTAGACAAATCGTAGAGACGACGGGAGCGCGGAGTAGAGATCGGGGTGCGGTGAGTAGAGATCGCAGTGCGGTGATTCGGTGGCGCGGTGGGGCGATAGCGCGGTGGGGCATCGTCGAAAACCTGGGGCTGGCGCCACCAGGCTCTATGCGACCGCCGCTCCGCGGCTGGGCCGAATGGGGATCGGTGGTTAGTTGGCTCGCCGGGATTCGCCGTTTGCCTGGGGCTTGCGCCACCAGGCTATATGCGGTCACTGCTCCGCAGTTTTAAAACCCTGGTGACGGCGGCCCCCCGATTCTTAGCCGCGGAGCGGCGGTCGCGTAAAGCCTGGTGGCGCAAGCCCCAGGTTCGAAAAACGCCAACGCGCAATTATGCCCCAATCCCTCCTCTCCCCAGCCACGGAGCGGCGATCGCATAAAGCCTGGCGGCGCAAGCCCCAGGTTCGAAAAACGCCAACGCACAATTCCATCCAATAACCAACACACGCCACAACGCATCGTCACGCAACGTGTTCCTCTTCGAACAAATAACGTTCGTCGAACTCGATCCCATGGCGTTCTAAAAGAGCTCGATACTCATCGCGAAACGTCAGCTTTCGATGATGCTCGGCCTGCGTCTGGATATAGCTTGTCACTTCGAGGACGTTCGATGCGCTGACGGAGAATGCACCGAATCCACGTTGCCAAGCAAACGGCAGCTTGGGGGCCAGAGTTTCATTTACCCACTTGGATGAATTCGCTTTTACAAACCTCAACACGTCGGAGATCGCGACGGCGGGGCTGAGCTTGGCGAGCAGATGCACATGATCGGGCATGCCTCCGACTTCCAACAAGATCCCTTTGTGTTCCCGGACCACGCCGCCGATGTATTCGTAGAGTCGTGGTTGCACGTCGGCTCCGATCATGTCGCGCCGGTATTTTGTGCTGTAAACGATGTGGAATAACAAGTTGGTATGCGTGCTGGACATGATCGGATCTCCATTGATTGAGGGACCGGGGACATTACCGCGTGCCTGGGGCTTGCGCCGCCAGGGTGCATGCGATCGCCGCTCCGCGGCTGAGGCGGAATGGGGATCGGTGGTGAGGTAAAACGGTGGTGCGGCGGGATTCGCCGTTTGCCTGGGGCTTGCGCCGCCAGGCTTTATGCGATCACTGCTCCGCAGTTTTAAAAAAACGTGTGACGGCGGACGCCCGCCTCCCAGCCGCGGAGCGGCGGCCGCATAAAGCCTGGTGGCGCAAGCCCCAGGATCCCACGACGACAATGCGTAAGCACGCGTCCCGGCATGCAAAACGCCCACACCGACACACCGACACACCAACATCCACGCCTCTCCAGCCGCGGAGCGGCGGTCGCATATAGCCTGGTGGCGCAAGCCCCAGGACCGCAAATCGCCAATGCGCAAGCACGCGCCGAGATTCGCAAATCCCCCATGCGCAATCACGCGTCCCGGCATACAAAACGCCATACGCGCAATCACTCGCCCGGGGACATCAATACATCCTCTGTTATGCTAACGCGCACGGATCGGGCGAAAAATCGCACCGCTGGGGGAGAGACCAACCGGCGGGGATGGCGGCGTGGGGCCGCTGAGATCGCTGCTCCCGTGACGCTGGGCCACGGGAGGCGTTTCTAGATATTGCTGCGTTTCGCAGGCGGAACTACGCGAGGTCGCGGTCTTCGAACAACAGCAGCGAGACGACTAGCACGACGACCATGAAACAGGCGAGGTAGGTGAACGCGCCGGCGAGATAGATCGGCGGGATCGGATTACCGGCGTCGACCGCCGCCTGAACATTAAATGTGTTCAGGTTCGGGAAGACGACAGCAATCAACCGGCCGACAAATCTGACCAGCTCGTTATCCTCCGCCGAGGCCCTGACAATGGGCGATGTGATGTTTCCAATCACGTAGATCGTAAAACAGATCACGAAGTTGGCGATCACAGGCAATCGGGTTGCGATCGCCACGCTGATACCGGCGATCAACGTCGTCTCCATGAACAACAGACACAGCCCCGGTGCGGTGGTCACCATTTCGAGATGGCAGGTTTGCCACGGCGGCTGCTCGGTCGTGTTCTCACGCGAATCGTAGATCGGTTTGTAGGCGGTGACGACCATCAACAGCAGCCCCAAGATCACAAACATCAACAGGATCGTCCACATGATTCCCAGATACTTGCCGATCATGAACGATTGACGACTGACCGGCTTGCTGAGCACGGTCAACGCGGTGCGGCCTTCGATCTCTTCGGAGACGCTGGTTCCCGACGACCAAACCGCTTGGATGATGCTGAAGATCATGATCAGCGTCATCCCCGAATCCTTGAGGACTTTGATGTCTTCGCCCAAGGTGTGGAACGGAACCCAGATAAAGAGCACGATCGCGGCGAAACCGATCAGCAGCAGCGTCACGTACAGCGGCTGAGCCAATTCGCTTTTCGCCGTCGCCAACGCGATCGCACTGACTTGCGGTGCCGCTTGGCGGATTGTGATCATCGCCGTCAGCAACAGCACGACAATAAAGGCGGTCACCCAGATCGTCAGCGCTTCGGGAGCAGCCGGTTTAGTCACGATCGCGATCTTGACCGTCGCCGGATCGACTTCGCGGTTTTGGAAGTAGACGCCATTGGTTGGATCCAACGGCAGCGGCAGGACCGAACGGATCAACGGATTCTCTTTGCCTCGGCGCCAGACGACGGGATCGTCCGATTCGAACCGCTGAGGACTCATCGTAAAGTTGTCGGGCGATTCGGCATCGGCGATCATGATCGTGCGGTCCGAAACGATCACGACTTCGGAAACCGCTTCGGGATCGTATTGAACCAGGTCATGACGTTGGAACGGCGATTGATCCGCAGGCAGATCGGCGGGAGCAGGGTCGAGCGTGATCGTGGTTTCCCAACGGTCGCTCTCCAATACCGCAGGCAGCGAGCTGAGGATTTTGTCGCGGTCGGTGACCAACATCGTGGGGGCGAGCCCCAGGATGATGAATCCGACGAGAGCCATCAGCAGATATCCGGTGATCCCTTCGCGAGCGATCTGAAAGAACTCTCGGATCGTTCGCTTCCAGAAGCCAAAGACCAAGCCCCAGCCAACGATCACGCCCAGGCCGACCATCGGCAGGATCAGGTAAGCGCTGTGCGCCGCAGTTGGATTCTCCTCCCCCGCGACAGTGATCTCGGGCGAATCGGCAAAGACAACCGTCTTCAGAATGCCCAGCCCCGCGACAACGATCGCGATCCCCATGGCGACAAAGGTCGCTTTGCGGGTGTCTTCGGCGAGATTCCCCAAGGCGGGAATGCGAGACAGCGCGGCCAGCACGAGATAGATCGCTGCGGTAGCGACCAGACCAAGCAACATACCGATGGCAAGGATCCAGATCGGCGTCAGCCACGACGAAAGCCAAGAAACTTGTTGCAGCGGGATCAAAGCGAAAACCGAAGCCATTGGAGGAGTGGTCCGTTACGGGCAATGAAAACTAAAAAACACCGAGTTCGGTCGGCTTGTTACGCAACGACCGCCAGTTTAGTTCAATGCCGATTCCCACCAGTTTCTACTGGCCGGATCCCAAAAAGAAAGCCGCTGCAAGTCGTCCTGTACTTGCGAGCGGACCATGGGACAGAAATTTCTGTTTACGGTGCTGACGATTTCATATCGATCAACAAATCAAACGGCTTCGCAGCGTTGTTTTCGAAACAAACAACCGTTCGAGAAAACTCAAGTTCCCTTGTTGCGAACGGCGCGTTTGATCAGCGACCGCAGCGAATCTCGGGTCTGAAAGCCAGTCAACTGAGTTCGGGTCCATGATCCTGCATTGCCTTTGGAAAAGACAATGATCTGGGGCATCATCGGGCCACGCATCAATTTCCCTGCCAAGCCGGGCTGCGTGTCGCGATTGACGATCGCCATTTCCACACCTTCCAAATCGCCCGCCTGCTTCAACGACGCGATTGTGTTTTGCTTGAGATTCACACACGCTGGGCACCAATCGGCACCCACGACTACCATCAACGGCTTCCCCTCTTCTTGAGCCGACCGATATGCAGTTGCATAGTCGGGACTGGGCGCTTGCTCCGAAGCAACGACCGAGAGTAAAGCAGTCAGTAGCACTGAAAACATTCGAAATCCCCCATGATCCTGGGTAAAACAAGGCCGAACGCGAAGGTCGATACGTCTCAACCAATCCGATTACACGTTCGGTATCTCCTGAAAATTCAAAGAGATCGCGAGTGTCGTCTCCCCGATGGGCAACCTCCGTGGGCCCCGTGACTTCAGTCGGTCGGGGGGGGCTTTGGAAAAGAGAGGCCGTTTGGCGAACTCGCGCTGAGGGGGCGATTGTAGGCCTCGGGTCGACCTTGGCAACCACGAAAACAAACCCGTTTCGGAAAAACGAAATGCCTCCACACCGCTAATTTGCTTCAAGATGGGCAATTCGTGCTCACAACCTTCTTTGCCCCATGCCTTTACCGAAAGCGAAAATTGCCGCCAGGAACCGCCAAGCATTTTGCTGTGCGACGCAGAGCCCCACCCATGCGGGCGCAGTGCGGTGGCACCGCAGTGCGTAGCTATCCCCTCGCCGCTGCAGGTCACTTCATCAAATTCGCCTCCGCCGAGGCCTGCCCTTGGATGCCGGCAGCCGCCGGGGCGAGTGGCGGAAAGCTCGAAAACGCCTGCGAATCGGGAGAAGCGTGACACCCTGTGGCGCAGACTGTATAAATAGCAAATCGGCGGATCGCAGCTTTCCAGACAACGCGGGAGGCCCGATTCCTGTACATTAAACCGCTTTGATCTGCTTATCATTTCTCTCCCGCACTACGCGATTGGTCTATGCGACTTCGAGTTGGCGTTATTGGTCTTGGGCCCGCGTGGCAACATCGGCATCGGCCCGCATTGATGATGATGCGCGATCGCTTTCAGGTTCGAGCGATCTACGCGCCGGTCGCTCACCTCGCGGCTCAAGCGGCTCGCGACTTCGAAGCCGAAACGATGGACGGCTACCGCGCTTTGATCCATCGCTCGGACATCGATGCAGTGATCGTGTTGGACAGCAGTTGGCAGGGCTGGCTGCCGCTGGTCGCCGCCTGTGAAGCGGGTAAAGCGGTCTACTGGGCCAGCGATCTAAATATCGACGCCCACCGAGCGGCTCAGCTGAAGGAACAAGTCGACAAATCGGGGATCGCCTTTATGGCTGAATTCCCCCGCCGCTACGCACCGGCAACGCTACGGTTAAAAGAACTACTGGCGACAACGCTCGGCAAACCCCAGCTGCTCTTTTGCCATCGCCGACTGGGACGCACCGAACCGACATCGACCAACCTGGTTTCGGACGTTCCGCAGCATCAAGAGCGGACGACGCGCGAGCTGGTCGAGATCGTCGATTGGTGTCGCTACGTCGTCGCCGACAACCCAACTCATTTGAACTCGACGGTCTACGGCGAACCGGGCAAAGAGGCGTATCGCCAGTTGAGCATGCGATTTGGGACCGGGCCAGGAGCGGTTTGCGCCCAGATCTCCGCCGGCCAATACGTTCCCTCCAGCTGGCAAGAAGCGATCGGATTTCGCCCTAGCGCCGACATGCAGATCTGTTGCGAACACGGCCTCGCCTTCATCGACTTGCCCAGCACTTTGGTCTGGTTCGACGACGCCGGCCGGCACGTCGAATCGCTCGAGACCGAGCTGCCGGTTGGTGAACAGCTGTTGATTCAATTCCATCGCAGTGTCACCAGTTTGGTGCGAAAGATGGCAAACCTGCAGGATGCACACTACGCTTTACAGGTGATTCGTCTCGCCCAGCAGAGTGCAGAGACGGGCCAACGCATCTGTCTGAACGAATTATTCAGTCCTACTCCTCCGATTTAGTCCTCCGCGCCGCTGGCGAAAGGTTGAACTCACACCATGCACGACTCTCACTTCACCGCCCAGTCGCCGTTGTCGCGTCGCCAGTTGTTGACAAGCTCGATCGCCGCAGCCTCCTTGGCCGCGATTTCGCCACAACTTGCTGGCGCTGCCGAGATGATTCCGGGACGTCATGCACCGAAGTTCAAGTTCTCTTTGGCCGCCTACAGCTACCGCTCGCTGCTGCAGGGAAAAGGTGATGCGGCGCCGAAGATGGACCTGCTGGGCTTCATCGACGAATGCGCCCGGATGCAATTGGATGGCGTGGAGCTGACCAGTTATTACATGCCCGAAGAGCCGACCGAAGCCTATCTGATCGGGCTGCGTTCGCATTGCTTCCGCCAAGGCCTCGCCGTTTCGGGAACCGCGATCCGCAACGACTTTGGTCACAGCGAAACCGCGACTCGGAACCGCGAACTGGAACACGTGCGACGTTGGATCGATCACGCCGCCACGCTTCACGCTCCGATGATTCGGATCTTCGCCGGCCACGGGCAAAAGGGAAACTCTCCCGAACAGACCCACGAACTGATGGTCGAAGGGATCCAGAAGTCGTGTGAGTACGCGGGGAAACACGGGATCTATTTGGCGTTGGAAAACCATGGCGGCGTGACCGCATCGGCTGACGGGCTGCTGAAACTGGTTCGCGATGTCGATAGCCCTTGGCTGGGCGTGAACCTCGACACCGGCAACTTCCGCTTCGGCGGCGAGCCCTACGAACAGATGGAAGCTGTCGCCAAATATGCCGTCAACGTACAGGTGAAAGTCGTTGTCAAAGACGCCGATGGCAAACCGCAACCGATGGACTTCCCACGGTTGAAAAAGATCCTTACCGACGCCAACTACCGCGGCTTCGTCGTGCTCGAATACGAAGAACCCGGCGATGTTCCAGCGGAGTGCCGCCGCTATGTCCAGCAGATGCGCACCGACCTCGCGTTATAACGCGACCCTTGCGCCGCGGCATCCGATCGCGACGGGGCTGAAAACCAAAGCCCCCCCTTCCCCACAAACACGTCCCTAAACCGACACCGAAAGTTTCAACATGTCAGACGGTCGATACACGCTCGATGCCTTTTTGGAAAAGACCCGAGATCGCGATCTGAACCAAGGACTGTTCGAACTCGAATCGGACCGGATGCTCGACATCAACCTCGATGGCGAGGTTTGGATCAAGCTAGGGGCGATGGTCGCTTACACCGGCCAGGTGAAGTTCGAGCGCGAGGGAATCCTCTCGCGCGGGATCGGCAATATGTTAAAGAAGGCGGTCTCGGGCGAAGGGACTTCACTGACCAAAGCGACTGGCAACGGATCGGTCTTCTGCGCCGATGCGGGAAAGAAGATCACGATCCTGCAGTTGCAGAACAACGCGATCTGCGTCAATGGAAACGATCTGCTGGCCTTTGAAATGTCGCTGAAGTACGACATCAAAATGATGAAGCGGATGACGTCGATGCTAGCCGGCGGCCTGTTCAACATCCGGCTCGAAGGGACCGGAATGGTGGCGATCACCAGCCACTACGATCCGATGACGCTGCCGGTCACGCCAGCTCAACCCGTCACGACCGACCCAAATGCAACGGTTCTCTGGTCGGGGAATCTTGAACCGGAACTGAAGACCGATGTCCAACTGAAGACCTTCTTCGGACGTGGATCGGGCGAATCGGTCCAACTGCAGTTCCGCGGCAACGGATTTGTCGTCGTGCAACCGTACGAAGAGGTCTACTTCCAACACGGCGGCAGCTAGCGCCGACCACTCAAATCGCCAACCACTTGGTTCCGCAAGAACCTTTCGTTGGCGACGTCGACCGGAGCCTTAACGCCAGATCGGCGAAGGCAACCATTGTCGCAACCGATCGGCGATACTGGGGGCCGTTTCCAACGGCGGATCGGTCTGATCGACAGTATCGGTGACCTCCAGTTGTTCGGCTGGCAGCCCCAACACATGCCGCCCCCAATACGAATCGAGCAAGCGACCGCAGGCGGAAAGGTCGCCACCGCGCATCCGTTCGACGGCGACAAACACGCGACTCTGCAATTCCTTGCGCTCATCGCTGGTCAGAAACTGATCGTACAACATCACATCGTCGATCCAAACCTTGCCGGGACTGGCGAGGTCAAACGCGATCCGCAATTCTTCCAGCCCTTCGACCGGCAGATCGGTGACTTCTAAGCGGAATGGCATGCTCGACCAGTCCGAATTGGGAACGCCTTCGGGCGCTTCGCCGATCACCGTACTGCGGCGAATCGATCGGTCGCGGTAGCGTCCTTCGAGAGACATTCGCAGCCGGACCATATCGGTTTTCGTATCGCGTCGAACGCGAGCGTGCACGGCCAAACGCCCCGATGCGGGTGCCTTAAACGGATGACTCAACAGCCACGTCTTCGCATTAGTCTCGCCACTGTTGGTCAGTTGCACCGCTTGACTGCCCAACACGCCGGCAGCGACCACTAACTGAACACTGCCAGCGGGATGTTGAGCCGACAACCAGCCGGGGATATCGCTTTGGGTCGCCGCAGATTGTTCGAAGTCTCGATTGGCTAATCCTTCATACGGCTTGGGCTGCCCCAATGTACCGACGGTCTGCGTCAGGCGCTGCAGCTGCACACCGAGATGTTCGCGAAGCGCCGGCAGGCCGGGAATCTCTACATTCCATACGACGATGTCCGCCTTGGGCGAATCGATTCGATAGGCGACCAATTGCCCCGGCCGCAGCGTTTCGACAAGCGTTCGCGATTTCGGCAGCTCGCTACCACGACGACCCAACGGATGGATCGCCGCCTCTTCGGGATTGTTCAGTTCGATCTTCACCTGAACCATCCAAGGAGCCGGGTTCAAGGCATACAGATAAAAGCCGTCTTGAGTCCGCAGCCGACGAACGATCGCCAACTGAGCCGCTTCGGGATCTTCGGATTGCACCGATTCAAACCGCCCCGGCGGCAAAGCGCGGTAGCACTGCAGGAACTGGCGCGACGCGGCTTCGCTGCCGCGCGGCGTGGTCCAGCCGCCAACGGCTAACACATTTGCATCGGCTGGCATCAAAATCTGAGCCAGCGTTCGTTTACCATCATCGCTCGAGAAGACGCCATGGGCGAACAGCCACGCCTGCGTGTTCTCTGCGCCCCAAGGGCTCTGCGACTCGAAAGCGCCCAGCCGAACATCGGTTGGCGGTCGCATCAACATCGCCCCCGAAGCGGGAAGCGCCGCAAGGTGATTGTCCCACAAAGTGTCTTGCGCCAGCAATGCATCGACGCTCTGTCGGGCATGATCGGCCAACGGTTGCGAGCGGTGCAACCGCATCGGGATCACTCCCGCAGCACCGCCGATCGACTCCCAATCGATCCCCGCATCCAACGCGCGTCGCTGCGGATCGTTAGCTCCTGCAGCGGTGTCGGACATCCAATCGGCAGTCAGCAGCAGGACAGGTCGGTTGCCGGCAGCTTTCGCCAACTGGCTGAACATCCCCGCCAAACGGCGACCTCGCCAATCGAGAAACGCTCCCTGCCCGTCTCTTTCGATCCAACCGATCATTTGATTGTTTGAAACCGGCGCTCCCGACAGAGTCGAGCGAAATTCGTCCAGCGTCCGCTGGTCGACGCCCCAGTCGATACCGGGCAATTGCATATACGTCTTGCCGCCTAGGTGCAGGCCAACACCATGCAGCGAGGCGTGGCTGCCGTAGCGTGTCTGCAGTTCGGCGATTACGTCGGTGATCGCATTTTGAACGCGTCGGTCCAACGGATTGTAAAACGGTGCCAAGCCGTGCTCGGCTGATGAGATGTCGACGTAACGGTGCCCCGCCGAATTGATCGGCTCAATCCCCAACGATTCCTTCGAATCTCGCAACTGCCGTTCGAGCGCCGTCAACGGCGTCGCCAATTCGACGGCAGGGACCAGCTTCAGCCCCGAGCGGTCGAACATCCGCAGCAGCAATTCGAGGACATCCTTTTTGTTCGGATCGATTCCACGCGACGAGAAGATTCCCATGTCATGGCGGGCCGTCGCGCTCATCGTGTCGGTAGGATAAAGCGATGTTCCCTCGCTGTTGACCGTGATGATCGCGCCATTAAAACCGGCCCACTTCACGTATTGCACCAATCGCTGGCCGGCTTCCAAGAAGGTCTGCCAGTCGTCGATCAGGGTCGCGCCATCGGGATCAAGCGATCGCGTGCAGCCAAACGTGTCGGCCAACAACGGCTTGTCCAGATAGAGCGCAGTCAAGCGATGTGGTTCATCGGGATCGATCCCGCCGTCGGCCAGATCGTCTTGCGCGGCCAGCGTATCGGGCCCCGCTTCGATACTCAGGCTCGCAAACCAGGCGGGCTTCGAGGAGTCGAAGTTTGTCAACAAGACCATCGGCTGGCGCGTCTTCGGCCAGAAAACGACTCGATGCTCCAGCAGTTCCGGCTGAGATGCGATCGCCTTGGGCAACACCGCAACTCCCGAATCGACTCCCAACGGGATCACCTTTCCGCTGGCGTTGGGTTCCAGCACGCTGACTCCCAACCGCATCGCGCGATCGTTGGGATAGCGAACAACCAACACATGCGGCTTGCCGGGATCTTTGATCTGCAGCGGATAAGATTGCCAGCCGCCCGGCTGCAACTCCGAAACCACATGATCCTGCCAAGCGATATGCGTTAGCGGTTCGCTGCTGAGCGGTTGTTGACGCGCCGGAACAATCGAAGGAATTGCATCGGGGACTAATTTTCCGGGGATCAAACGATCTGGCATCCAGACCGGATTCCACCACTGCCGCTTGGTCGGTTCGATCCGAGCGACTTCGATGAAGGGACGCAGGTCTTCGACCGGCGGCGCGTCGCTGACAACAACAAACTGAACGCTTCGCTCGATGCTGCCAGAGTCTTGAGCCCAGGGAACTTCGAGCGCCAAATAGCGTCGCTCCGACGTCAAGCGAACGTTGATGTCGTAGGCGGCTTCGGCATCGGGGATCGTCAACGGGCCCGCATCGACCGGGGCAACCTTGCCATCGGCATCGGTCGCAACCTGCCACTCGCGCTGCAGAATCGGTTTATTGGATCGCGCTTTGGTGAGCGTCATCAACAGACGCAGCTTTTGATTTGGTGCCAGGCCGGTCGCATTGGGAACGATCTTCAACGGCACGCTTTCGCTGGGCCGAAAGAGCAGGTTCTCGCGATCCAGTTGTACGTGCAAACGATCTCCCGGCGCACGAGCGATTACCAACTTGATGCGCCCCCCTGCCAGTTCCAGCTCCTGCGGCTGGTCGATCAGATCGGCGAGGATCACCGTGGAACCAGTTGGCGGATCAGCAGCGTCGCCGCCAACGGGCGATTGCCGCAGCGTGAGGATCGCTTCGGGAGTTCCGTGAGCTACAAATTCCACACCGCCGCGCAGCGACGCGGTTCGCGAGTGAATCGAAATCTGCTTGCGATCGGGCGACAGGTCCAAGCCGCCAGTCGAACCGGCGTCGAGCGAGAGGTTCCGCAGTCGACCCAACCGACCGCTGTCGATTTCAACCGCCAGCGCCGGCCGTTCGGGGAGAGCGGTCTGCCAGTGAACGCGCACCCTCAGCTCGATCTCTTGCGAATAGAGCGTTGATGGTAGCGCATCGAGCAGCAAGGCAATCGCTCCGCAAATTGCGAGCGAGCGAAAGAACCTAACAAATCGAAGCGGACGTCCTTGTCCGTGCATCGTGAGCAGCTAAGAAAGGGAATGGGATGTGCGAAAGAATCAGCCATCGGGCTGTCGCCGATCCTACACAGCGGAGCGGAACGGGGTAAATACCAGTCGCTCTCGCTGCGATTCCGCCGCCCTACCGCCTCGATTGACCTGCGACTGGGGGGGGACATCACCCGCCCTCTGAGCGAAGGCTCAGGAGAACTTGCGGTTCTCCAGCAGTTCGTGCATGTCGTCGATCATCGCCCGCATCGATTGATAGCGTGCTGTCGGCTTCTTCTGGATCGCTTTCATCACGATCTCATCCGCCGCCGGTGGGATCTCTCGATCCGGAGAGCGCTCGCTCGGCTTGGGAGGATCGACGTTCTGGATGTTGTTAAACGTCTCGTTGATGTTGCGTCCACGGAACGGCTCGCGAATTGCCAGCATTTCGTAAAGCACGATCCCCATGCTGAAGATATCGCTCCGCTCGTCGAGATATTTGTAGCCGCGAACCTGCTCGGGAGACATATATAAGGGAGTCCCCGGCCGCTGTCCCCCGCCAGTAAGGGTGCGCAACTGCATCTCCTCGTCTTCCACGTCTTCGCGGCGGAACAAAAACGATTCCGATTCGTCGGAGTGTCCCCAGACTTTTGCGACGCCCCAGTCCAACAGGATCACCTCGCCGAAGTTACCGATCCAGATATTTTCGGGCTTCACATCGCGATGGATCACACCACGGACGTGCGCATAGGCGAGCGCTTGCGCCGCAGAGATCGCGATCTCGATACGTCGCTGCAGCGAATAAGCTTCCGTTGTCGCTTCGTCCCCCATCGCGATCCGCTTGAGCGCCTGGAAGAAGTTTTCCCCCGAGATCCGCTTCATCGTGAAATAGATCCCCACCTCCGGATCGTGCCCGATCTCGTAGACCGGCACGGTATTGGGATGCTGCAGCATCGCGGTGATCCGCGCTTCGCGGAGGAACCGGCGGTTTTCCTTGGGATCGTGGATGAACTTCGGTTGCAAGGTCTTCATCACGACCAAGCGATTGACAACCGTGTCCCAACAGGAGCGCAGCTTCCCGCTCCCCCCCTCGGCCATGTCCTTGAAGTTCGTATATTTCGACAATCCAACAGGCATCGGATCGGGAAGCCGATGGTCGGTCGCCGAGAGAACGATGCCGGTCGAGGTATGATCAGCCATCTGAAATTCCGTTTCGCCCAGGAACAAAAAAAACCGACCGCCCACACTTGGGCGATCGGTTCAATTTTAACGAGTTTTGCCGACCGCGTTATGCGTTGACGGGCAGTTTTGCGCTCTTAACGGTCGCGATAATCGCACTGGCGACCATGTACGGATCCGCATTCGACGCTGGGCGACGATCTTCCAGCCAACCCTTCCAGCCGTGCTCGACGGTGAAGATCGGAATTCGGATCGAAGCACCACGGTCCGAAACGCCGTAGCTGAACTTGTCGATCGACTGTGTTTCGTGCAGACCGGTCAAGCGCTGATCGTTGTCGGCACCATAGACATCGATGTGTTCTTTGATGCGTGGTTCGAAGGCTTGGCAAACCGCTTCGTAAACTTCTTGGCTGCCGCAGGTACGCAGCAGGCTGTTACTGAAGTTGGCGTGCATACCGCTACCGTTCCAGTCGCCCTTGACTGGTTTGCAGTGGTAATTGATCTCGACGCCGTGGCTTTCCGCGGTGCGATCCAACAGGTAACGAGCCAACCAGATTTGATCGCCAGCGTCGCGTGCACCCTTAGCGAAGATCTGGAATTCCCATTGTCCCAACATCACTTCGGCGTTGATGCCTTCGACGTTCAGACCAGCTTGCAGGCACAATTCCAGGTGCTCTTCGACGATCTCGCGGCCAACCGCTCGGCCACCACCAACGCTACAGTAATAAGGACCTTGAGGGGCTGGGAAGCCTTGCTCAGGAAAGCCGACTGGCTTTTGTGTTTCCGAATCCCACAGAGTGTATTCCTGCTCGAAACCGAACCAGAAATCGCCATCGTCGTCGGCGATCGTCGCCCGACCATTGGTCTTGTGCGGCGTGCCGTCGGAATTGAGGACTTCGCACATGACCAGGAATCCAGTTCCGATACGGCCTGGATCGGGGATCACTTTAACGGGCTTGAGCAACAGATCCGACTTGCCGCCGGTCGCTTGTTCGGTAGACGATCCGTCAAATGACCACATCTTGGCGTCTTCAACGTTGCCGCTGAAATCATCTTCGATCTTGGTCTTGCTGCGGAGCAATTGTGTTGGCTGATATCCATCGAGCCAAACGTATTCGAGTTTGCACTTGGTCATGCGGAGCTTCCCCCAAAGGAACCTAAAACAAAAGAATCGTGTAACAATTCGATCGAACCTATTCGACCGATGACAAACTTCCAATGATGAGCGGCTGTGTCCGCGAGCGGATCCTCCGGCCCATCGTTGTTCGTTCTCGCGTCCGCCTTACCAAACCGCTGAGAGTCGCACATCCTTGCGCTGTTACAGATCAATATCGAATCCAAGGGTTGCCTAGACCCAGACCGTTTCTCTGTCGAACCAATTCACCTTAATATCTTTTCGACTCGGCTGAAAGTACTTCTGCGCATTATTTTGCCCTTCGCAGCCGCGCAGCTAACGCTAACGCCGTTTGGTGAGACTTCAGCGGCCGACAACACCACCCAAGCGGCAGGTTATTGCCCGCTAAACGGTTAGCGCCCCAACTGATCGGCGAGAAACGGCGCACCATAAATTTTTTCCAAAGCCACCCGAATTGCGGCTGCCGAAACCGAAACCGCTCGTGCCTGATCGGACGTATAGATGTAATCGGCCGTCAAACTCTGGATGTTCCCGTCGAAGATCAGCCCGACCAGTTCGCCGGCGCGATTCACGACCGGGCTGCCGCTGTTGCCGCCGATAATGTCCGCCGTACAAACAAAGTTCATCGGCGTTGCCCGCGGGATCGCGGCGGCCGCACGCTGCCAGCTTTCGGGAAGTTCGTAATCTTCCTGCCCCGCATGTTTCGCTGCGTAATCGAAGATCCCCTCCATCTTCGTCCAGGCCGGAACCTCTACCCCGTTCTGCGAATACCCTTTGATCGTGCCGATCGCCAGTCGCAGCGTGAAGGTTGCGTCGGGATACTTCGACGTGCTGCCGGCGGCGAGCGAAGCTTCGGTGATCTGCGTGTAAGCCTGTTTCTCCTGTTCGTCCAGTTCGTCGCGGATCTTCCGCAATCGTTGGTATTCCCCCTGCATCGCTCGGGCCAGCAGGATCATCGGGTCCTCCGATTTGTCGATCAACGGCGCGCCGACTTCGACGAACTGCTTCCGCGTCTCGAGATCGCCGACCTTGGTGCCGAAGACGAGTTCGGCCGCGCGGACGTCGGGTCGTTTACCGTCGAGAATCTCGACGACCAGCGGATCGTCGCCACCGCGACGCTCCGCCAACCGCATCAGTTCATCGGTCAATTTGACTTGCTCCAGATCGTTGTAGATCGGCGCAGTGCTCAGTAGATCCTGCAGCAGCGAATCGCGATTGGAGACGCGCAGTTCGGGCAATCGCTCGGAATTCGGCTTCTTATCTTCAGCAGCCATCAAGACCAGCGTCTCCGCCAAATCGTACAGTCGCGACCGGAAGCCGCTGGTCTGATCGAGGATTTCGACACGTTGTTGTTGCAGTCGAGCGATCGTTTCCCAGGCCGCTGCCGCTTCGGGCTGTTTGGACCGGACCGCTTCGAGCACCCGCTGCTGACGACGGACCTTCTCCTGCATCGTCTTG
This sequence comes from Rosistilla oblonga, assembly GCF_007751715.1. Classification (NCBI taxonomy): domain Bacteria; kingdom Pseudomonadati; phylum Planctomycetota; class Planctomycetia; order Pirellulales; family Pirellulaceae; genus Rosistilla; species Rosistilla oblonga. The sequence continues at coordinate 5,950,497 of NZ_CP036292.1, forward strand.
GGATCTTGCAGCCCAGCCAACATGCCACCGTACGCTTTCCGCGAGTTCTGGATACCGAACAGTTCGTCCTGAGCCCGGCGTGATTCCTCTTTGCCACGAAGCCCAAACTGCTGCATCAGCACCTCTTTGCGCCGCAAGTAATCAAGCACATAAGGAAGCCGGTGGTCGCGCAAGTACTTCAGCGCCTCGACAGTAAAGATCCGCTGTGTCCGCCCCGGATGCCCGGAGACGAAGACCAGTTCGTGCTCATCGATCTCCGTATCGCTCCACGGCAGGAAGTTCTCGATCTTGGCCGGCTTCCCCTGTTCGTAGACCCGCAGGATCGTGGCGTCCATGCAGTAGCGAGGGTATTCGAAGTTGTCGGCGTCGCCGCCGAAGAAGGCGATGCTGGTCTCGGGAGCCCAGACCAAACGGACGTCGGTGTACTTTTTGTATCGGTACAGATGATATTGCGCGCCGCCGAAGAGCGTCACGACATCCGACCGCAGCCCGGTCCGGTCGAGCGAGTCCTTTTCGATCTCTGCGATCACGGCCCGCCGCGCGGTGACGGCGTGCTCGGGAGACATCGCTGGCGTGACCGCGGCAGCCACCTTTTCGGTGACGTCGATGATCTCAACCAACTGGTTTATTTCGAGGTCGGGGGCTTTCAGTTCCTGTTCGTGCGATCGCGCAAGAAAACCCTCTTCGATCAGGTTGCGATCGGCCGTGCTCAGTTTATGCAGCGTGTCCGAGGCGACGTGATGGTTCGTCAACACAAGTCCATCGCTCGACACAAAAGAGCCCGAACCGCCGGAGTTCAGCCGCACCGAGGCCTGCATCAGTCGCTTCACCCAAGCGTCATCGGCTTTGAAGCTGTAGCGATCTCGCAAGTATTCGTTGGGAAGGTCGTTGAACAACCACATCCCTTCGTCGGCAAAACTGCTGCTGGATAACAAGAAAGCGAGCACTAGAGAAACCTTGTTCATCGAAGTCGTCCGTGATCCGCGGGTGGAATTGTTTTTCTGGCGACGAAGATTGGTACAATCGCATCGACAGGGCGACATTCTATCGGGTCGCTGTGCGGCTGTGAATACAATCCGGCAGTGCCCCGCCCGAGGGCGAACGGGCGTTTGCTGGACCGGGCGCCAACACGTGCCACGCTGATAAAACGTCCGCTCGTGTCCCCTATATACAAGTCTCTTCTCAATCCTCCTTGCTGGCCTGTGCTGTGGCTGTCGATTCAAAATGGTTACCAATTTCGCGAGCGGAGATCCTGCCCAAGGTGCTCGATGGCCTGCAGCAGCGGTTCATCTACAGCGACGAAATCGGTGACGTCCTTTCGGCGGCACTCTACGAACCGTGCAATCTGCTGCTGTGGGGACCCGGCGGACACGGCAAATCGGACATGGTCCTGGCCGCACTTCGCGCGATCGGCCTGACCGACGACGAGATCTTCATCCAATCGTTTGGGGAAGGGATGAGCGAAGATCGGCTGTGGGGCGGCCCCGACATGGCGTCGCTGGACACCTGCGTGCGGTACGACACCTCGCGGTCGTTCCTCGCCCCGCAATACAAAGTGGTGATCTTCGAGGAATTGTTCGACGCCCCGGCGCAGGCCCTGCTGCCGCTGAAGGATGTGCTCACGCGGCGGGTCTTTATGAACGGTCCCGATCGCGTCCCGATGCACGCCAAAGTCGTGATCGCTTGCACCAACAAAGATCCCCGCGATTTTGTCGAGGGAAACGACGCGGTCCAAGCTTTGATGGAACGCTTCTTATTACAGAAGGAGGTCCGTTGGCCGCAGTACGAAGAGAAGAACTACCGCGAATTGTTCGCCAAAGTCCACCCAAACGCATCGGCCGCCGGATATGAATTCCAGCGATTGCTGAGCCGCGTGATCGCCGGGCTGAACGAAGAGGCGTTTACCATGTCGCCCCGGATGGCGCTGCAATCGCTGGAAGTCGTCGCCAATTGCGCGAGGATTCGAGGGGACAATCTGATCACGGCCGACGCGTTCCAGAGCATTCGTTTTGTCCAAGGGATGCAGTCGTATACGGCGGACCTGAGTCGCAAGATCGAGAAGCAGCTGCCCAGCGGGGCGATCAAATTGAAGCTGGAAACGAGCGACCTCCGCGACGCGAGCGAAGATCCGCTGCGGACGTCGCGTGCTCAGATCCCGGCGCTGATCTCCAACAGCCTCAAGTCGCGCTACATCCACTGCGACGAGATCATCCAAGTCCTCACCCACGCCTTCTACCAACCGTGCAACGTCTTGTTGTGGGGGCCCGGCGGGCATGGCAAGTCGGACATGGTGATGACCGCGCTGCGCAAGCTGGGGTATGGCGAGGAGGAGATCTTCCTGCAGTCGTTTGGCGAAGGGATGAGCGAGGATCGGCTGTGGGGCGGCCCCGACATCTCCAAACTAGACGAGTGCCTTGAATACGATACGGCCCGATCTTTCCTGCCGTATGAGATGGTGGTGTTGGAGGAGATCCTCGACGCTTCGTCGCAGGCGCTGCTGCCGCTGAAAGACGTCCTGACGCGGCGGACGTTCATGAACGGCAGCCGCCCGGTGCCGATGAAAAGCAAGGTGATCATCGCCTGCACCAACAAAGATCCCCGCGAATTCGCCAAGGACAGCGACGCGATCAAAGCGTTGCTCGAACGGTTCCCATTGCAACTGGAGGTCCGTTGGCCATCGTACGTGCAATCGGATTACGAAGCGTTGTTCGCCAAATCGCAGCCCGACGCAAGCAGCGACAAACGGAAGCTGCAGCGAATTTACGCCCATGTGATCGCCAGCCTGAACGACGAACGCGAGGCCGGATTTAAGGTATCGCCACGGATCGCGTTGGGCGGTTTGCGACTGGCCGTCAACAGCGTCGGGCGGCATGGGCGGAAGCGAATGATCGTCGAGGACATCCTGACGATCCGCAACGTGCAGGGGATGGAATCGTACAAGCGGGACGTGGAATCGCTGATCCGGTCGGCTCTGCTGGAAGGGGGGATCGAGGTCTTGTTGAGCGATATCGACGAGCGGGCGATCAAATTGCGAGGGGAGATGGATGCGATCAACGCAAAATTTGACGCCGCTAGAACATTTGAAGGCGAAGCCCGCAGCGAGATGAACGACCTGGCGATCGAAGCGATGATCGAACTGATCAGCAGCGTCGACCGGCTGCGGATGGAGCTGGTTCAGATCGTCGTAACCGACCCCAAATTGATCCAATGGAAAAAGTTGTCGGAAAAAAATGTTGAGGAATTGGCCGACGAGATCGAAGCGGGGACGTAACACCGCCGAACAAGAGTAGGGACAGTCGCGATAAATCGGCTGGTACCGGTTTGGCGGATTTTGATTTGGATCGCTTTTCCAATTCACAGCCTCGCCGATCTGACAACGTTTAGCTATAATCCCTTGCTTAGCGGCTTTCGATGCGGTCTGGCACCGTCGTGTGGCTGGGACCGATCCGATCGGGCCCAAATCGAACGGAAGAAAGTTCGCTTTTGTGCTCGCGAGATTGCTCGCTCCCCTCCAATTGCCTCTTGCCCCAATTCAACGCATGGTGTCCGAGAAAATCCCATCCGCCGCCCCTTCGCGACTCGCTACCCTCTGCATTCCGTTGCGGCTGGCCACAGGTTGGGGGCCCTATCCCAAGAAACTGAGCCTGCTGGCAGCGTTGATGCTGATCCTGCTGCGACTCTCCGTCGGCTGGCAGTTCTACAGCGAAGGGACTGACAAAATCCAAAACGGCTTCGATTCGAGCCGCTTTCTGAGCGCCGCCCGTGGCCCGTTTGCCGAACACTTCCACGCTGTTGTCTGGGACCGCGACGGCGGCCTGCGATTGGACGACGAAGCGACTCAGCGACGTTGGCAATGGTACCGCAACACCGCCGGTTCGCACTTCGGCTTCGACGATGCTCAGCAAAAGCAAGCTGATCAAGTGCTCAAGCGAACCCTGAACCAATACCAATTTGTCCTCGACAACAACGTCGACGAACTGGCCGAAATCGATTTCGGTCGGCAACGCCTGGCCGATCTGGCGCAGCGTCCGGAGCGGAACGACGTGACGAGCCTGATCGGACAAAAAGAAACAATCGAGCGAGAATGGCGACAAAAACTGGACCCGATCTTGAGCGAGGTGGATAATGCATGGGAGAACCTGCAGCGCGACATGAACGCCGTTGCCAGCGACGACCAACTGCGCCGTCACGGTCACCTGGAACTGCCGCCACTTCGCAACCAACGAATCGACACCACCGTGATGGACAAGTTTGTTCCATGGTTCGATTGCACGATCGGCGTTTTGCTGATCTTGGGGCTGTTTACTCCAGTGGCTGCACTTGCCGCCGCGGGGTTCCTGTTTTCGGTTTTCCTGAGCCAGTTCCCACCGGCGACGGGACCTACATCCACGTATTATCAATTGATTGAATCGATGGCCTGCCTGGTCATCGCTTCGACCGGAGCCGGACGATTCGCCGGCCTCGATTCCATCATCCATGCTGCCTTCAATCGAGGCGGCTCCCACGAACAAGGGTGATCCCCATGGTCGATAAACTATCCGACGAAGCACGCCAAATCGGTAGTGCCAACTATTACGAAGCCGTTGGCGTCACGCGACGCGATTTCCTGCAGGGCGTTGTCGCTGCGGGAGCCGTCAGCGGTGCTGGCCTCGGCGCGATGTACTTCGGTTACGACAAGGTCACCGACCCGGTCCGCATCGGCGTGATCGGAACCGGCGATGAAGGAAGCGTTCTGATCGGCGGCTGCAACCCCGACTACGTGACCGTCAAAGCGATCTGCGACATTCGCCCCTACAACATCCACCGGGCGTTCCATGGCGATGTCAGCAGCCCCGCCGCGCAAGCCGCTCGACCAGGCCTGATCAAGCAATACGGCTACAAGAGCGAAGCCGAAGCGCGCAAGGAAGTCCAGGTTTACGACAGCAGCAACGGTGGCATCCAGGCGATTCTGGACGATCCCGATATCGAAGCGATCATCATCGCGTTGCCGTTGTTCCTGCACGCTCCAGTCGCCATCCAAGCGATGATGCGTGGCAAGCACGTGCTGACCGAAAAACTGATGGCACACAGCGTCGCGCAGTGCAAAGCGATGGCTCGCGGTGCTCAAGAAATGACCACCAAGGGAGGCGATCCGCTTCATCTGGCGACCGGTCACCAACGTCACTACAGCGTCAAATATGACAACGCGATCAACCTGATGCGTTGGGGTATGTTGGGCCAGATCCACCACATCCGCGCTCAATGGCACCGTGGCAACGTCCCGGGTGCCGACAGCTGGAAGATGCCGCTGCCAGGTGGCGAAGCGATCAACGGAACCAGCAAGCGATACGACAAGATCGCCGACCAGTTGAGCAGCATGAAGCGTAAGCTGGATGCCGAGACCGATCCGGCAACCGCGGAACTGTGGGCCAAGAAGATCGCCCAATGGGAAGCGTGGGATGCCGACAAGGGTGTCGACGCATCGGGACACGGATACGAAGACGGTTCGATCGGCGATCGCGTTCGCCCCGCTCTGGAAGAACTTTGCCGCTGGCGTTTGTTCGACCGCACCGGTGGCGGACTGATGGCCGAACTGGGCAGCCACCAGTTGGACGCTGCAACGATCTTCCTCAGCTCGCTGCGGAACGATGGCAAGAAGGCGCACCCGTTGAGCGTTTCCGCTGTCGGTGGTCGTCACATCTTCCCACACGATCGCGACGTCGACGATCACGTCTACTGCATGTTCGAATTCCCCGGCCCAGAATACGATCCGAAGTTCGGCGTCAAATACTATGATCGCGTCGAAAACTACCCCAACCCCAGGGGCGAGATCGAGGGCTACAACACCGATCCCGCCAAGAAGGTTGTCGTTACCTATTCGACGATCAACGGCAACGGTTTCGGCGGTTACGGCGAAGTCGTGATGGGTACTAAGGGAACGTTGGTTCTCGAGAAAGAGAAAGACGTCTACCTGTACAAGGACAGCAACACGTCAGCCAAAGTGGGCGTCAAGAAAGATGGCGACATGGCGGCGATGGACACTCAGGCCAGCGGAAGCATGGCCGCACCGGTGGCTCAAGCTGCCGACAGCGGTCCCGTCAGCCGTGGTTACAACGAAGAGATCGAGCACTGGGCGTATTGCATCCGCAATCCGTCGCCAGAAAATCGCCCGCGTTGCTACCCCGAGGTGGCGATGGGCGATGCGGTGATCGCGTTGTCGACCAACGTTGCGATCAAGAACGCTAACCAAGGCAAGGGCGGTTACCTGCAGTTCGACCCCGAGTGGTTCGAGCGTGACAGCGACAAGACCCCCGATGGCAGCGATGTGGCTGCGGAAATGAAGGCTTTGAAGGACTGGAAGCCCGTCTAGTTTGCGGCTTGCCAGAGAGTTGAATCAACCGGATTTGATCCGGTTGCGAAGCGCCGGGGCAATCGCCCCGGCGACCGCCTGTCGATAGCGGTTTGCGGCTGAGGGATCGGTTTTGCTACGATTGGGCTGATGAGCAGTTGGACGACGCAGCCGATTTTTGATTCGCTCGGGCTGATCGGCCTGGTGGCGATCCTCTTTGTGCTCACGACACTTCTTGTCGTTCCGCAATCGACTCAGCTGACACAGCGTCGGCGACGCACCCTGATCGGGCTGCGATTGATCGCCGCCACCGTCTTGGTCTTGGCACTTCTGCGGCCGACGCACGTCGTCACGCTCCAACAACCGGCGGCCGCAACGCTTGCGATTCTTCTGGACGGTTCACGCAGCATGACCCTTCCCGCCGGCGGCACTAAGTCGCGATGGCAATCGCAGAACGAAGTTTGGCAACGCATCGCGCCAATGCTCGACAGCGGCGACCCGACGCTAAAAACCGCCGTCTACGAATACTCCAGCGACCTCTCCCCGCTCGATCCGGCGACCGGCGCGGTCGATGCGTTTCTCCAGGCGCAGCCCGACGGAAAGCAGACCGATCTGGCGGCAGCCCTTCGCGACACGATCACCCGAGCCGCCGGCAGCCCGCTGGCCGGGATCGTCTTGATCGGCGACGGAACTCAAACGGCCGACATCGACATCGGCCCGCAAGCTGTGGCGCAGACGCTGGCCTCGCTGGAGGTGCCGCTGTGGACCGTCCCGATCGGCCCCAGCCAAGACACCTCCGCCGCCCGCGACGTCGCGATCGACGGGATGCCCGACCAGTTCAGCGTCTTCGCTAAGAACCTGTTCCAGGTCACGGCCACGCTCTCTGCCCAGGGACTCGACAACCGCTCGATTCCGCTGCGGTTGATGCTAACCAACGCTCAAGGCGAGACCGAGGAGATCGCCCAGCGGGAGATCGTCGCCCAGGGAGGCGATGACGACCAACGGATCGCAATCGAACTGCCCGCCCCCGCGCCGGGCAACTACCGGCTGGACCTGATCGCCGAACCGCAAGATGGCGAGATCCTGACCGACAACAACCGGCAAACCGCCTTCCTCGATGTTCGCGATGGCGGCGGCAGAGTCCTTTACCTGGAAGGGCAACCGCGCCCCGAACAGCTATTCCTGCGACGCAGCATCGCCGCTTCGGCTGATTTCGAGCTGACGTTCGAATGGATCGAGCGGATCGGCCAGGGCAAAAACTGGCCCGTCGATCTTGGGACTGCGTTTGATCCCGATCGCTACGACATCTACATCCTGGGCGATCTCGATTCCCAGGCGTTGGGAGAAAAGCAACTGCAAGCACTCCGCCAACGGATCGACGAAGGAGCGGGCTTGTTAACCCTGGGCGGCTTCCACAGCTTCGACGCCGGCGGTTACGGCAGCTCTCCCCTAGCCGACGTCCTTCCCGTAAAAACCTCTCCCGATCGCCGCCAAGCGTTTGGGCAACCGCCCGACCGCCAACTGCAGATCGAAGGTTCGGTGCCGATCCAGATCACCCGCCCCCACCCGATCAACCAACTGGTCTCCGGCGGCCCACAACAGGCCGCCTGGGATCGTCTGCGCCCACTCAAGGGAGCCAACCGCTTGCTGGGCCCCAAGCCGATCCCCGGGGTCGAGGTGCTGCTGGAGTCACCCTCCGAGGAGCCTCTGTTGGTGATCGGCGATTTCGGCAACGGCCGCTGCGCCGCCTTTGCCGGCGACAGCACTTGGCAATGGTGGCGACAAGGGCAGCGCGAGGCGCACCAGCGGTTCTGGCGACAGGTATTGCTATGGCTGATGCGGCGCGAACTCGCCTCCCCCGACCAGATCGTCTTGCAGATGGATCGCCGCCGATTCGCTGCAGATATCGAGGTGCAATTCCAGGCGAGTATCGGCGGCGAGGCGGACGATTCGCCGGAGCGAAAATTGACGGTCCAAGTGATCGACGCCGACGACAAAGCGATCGACGTGCCAGCGACAAGAGGCGACGCGGAACCGGGGGCGGCAACCGTCTGGACGGGCAAGCTGCCCGAACTGGCCGACGGGATGTATCGCTTGCGAGCTGTGGACACGACCGCTGGCAGCAAGATCGAGCCGAAAGAACTCGCCTTCCAAGTCGCGTCGATCGACCGCGAACTCAGCCGCCCGGTAGCCGATATCGCTCAGATGCAGCAACTGGCTCAGGTCACGTCGGAGATCGGCGGCCGATCGATCCCGCCCGACCAGATCGAATCGCTCCGCGAACTGATCGCCCAAAACCGCCAACGATCGGTCTCACCCGTCGTGCAACAATGGCGCCTGGGAGACGAACCGGTCAGCGGCTGGTTGACGATGCTGATCTTCGGCGGCCTACTGACCAGCGACTGGGTACTGCGGAAGCGTTGGGGCATGGCCTGATCCCGACCAACGAGAGCCCACGAATTCGCAGGCCCAGGCTTCCAAAGCGCACAGATTTACGCTGGGACAGATTTACGCTGGAGACGGGCTCGCAAAGAGCCTTCGCGCTAGATCAAGTTCGTCTTGCGATGCTGCACCGCGGGCTCGACCGGCGGGTCGCAATCGGTCAGCTTCAGGAACTGTGACGAGACCACATCATAGGCAAACACCTGTCCCGTCTCGATTTTGTAGACCCAACCATGCAGATGAAGATCTCCCTTGGCAAGCCGCGCGGCGACCGATGGGAGGGTCCGCAGGTTCTCCAACTGAACGAGAACGTTCTCCTCGACAGTCGCGCTCAACAACCGGTCCCCTTCCAATTCGCTGTAGTTCTCTTTCATGATCCGCCGCGTTGAGTCAGCGTTCGACAACCAAGCTGCAACGGCAGGCATTTCGACTAGCTGATCCGGATCGAGTATGCCCTTCATCGCACCGCAATGGGAATGGCCACAGATGATAATATCTTTCACACCCAGCCCGGCAACCGCGAACTCGATCGTTGCCGCTTCGCCCCCGCCAGCACCGTGCGGTGGCACGATATTCCCTGCGTTTCGCAAGATGAACAGATCGCCCGGCGGAGTCCGCGTCAACAGTGTCGGATCGATCCGCGAATCGGAACAGGTGATGAACAGGGTATCGGGAGACTGCCCCTTTGCCAGCTGTTCAAACAATCCCTGCAACGGCACGAAGCTCTCGCGTTGAAATTGATGGATTCCTTTGATTAACTTCTGCACGCTCGACCTCGATTCAAAACTGGCAATTTAACTTGGGGATTAACACGAATCTGATCGTCCGTGAACCTCCAGTTTTTACGCCACAGGACGCCAAGGCAAGAGCCCCAGACGCTGCCAGCACGCATTCCGCCAAATGAATTCAAAATCGGGTCGCCAGCGATCTGCTGACATTAAATCGAGTAGGGTGAGCCAGCGGAGCGACCGCTGACTCAGCCCTCTCACAGAACCGTACGTACGGGTCCGTATACGGCTCCTGTTTTACTTGCCTAGGTTAATCCAGGAAGGCCTCCAGTCTCCAATTCGGTCAAGTCAAACAGGCCAAGTTCCGCCAGGAAGCCATTGCTGATGGCCATACTGGCGTAAGAACTACGCGACGTACGCCACGCGGTCATTCGCATCTTCTGGAGGTCACCACGTACGCCGACCTGCCGCAAGCGGCGAATCAGACGCGTCGGTTTCTTCCACAACGCGAGTTGCTTGGCCCGTAATCGTCGCCGAATCCATCTAGCCAACTCGCGATACAGACCTTTGCAGTTCGCCATCCGGAAGTAGCTGCCCCAGCCGCGAAGCACCGGATTCAGGTCAGCAATGACCTTCTCCAAGTTCACCGGGCTGTTCTTGCGAGTGATCACTTTGACCTTCGCCTTGAAGGCCGCGACTTTCTCGGCAGCAATGCGGGTGTGCATGCTGCCGATCACGACGCCCAAGAACTTCACACCCTCACAGGCTGAAGTCAGGTGCGTCTTATCGCGATTGACGGTCAACTTCAAATCACCTTCCAGAATCTCCACTGCAACGCTCATCGCATGAGCCGCCGATCGCTTGCTCCGACACAGGATCAGAATGTCATCGGCATACCGAACGATTCGGTAACCACGACGCATCATCTCCTGGTCGAAAGCATCCAGGTAAATATTGGCGATCAGGGGACTGACAACACCGCCTTGCGGGCTGCCCAGCTCCGTCGCCTCCCAGACACCTTCGTTCATCACTCCACTGGTCAAAAACATTTTGATCAGATTCAAAATGCTGCCATCGGTCACCCGACGACGGATCGACGAGAGAATCAAGCCGTGATCCAACCGGTCAAAGCATTTCGAGAGATCCATATCGACGACTTGGTCGAGACCATATCGCCGGATGAACATCGTTGCTTTGGCGACTGCCTGTTGGCAACTGCGGCCCGGTCGGTAACCGTAGCTTGATGGATGAAAGTCAGGATCAAAGATCGGCTGCAGGATGTCCAGCAACGCTTGCTGGACGACTCGGTCGCGAACTGTTGGGATGCCAAGATGCCGCTGGCCGCCTTCCGGTTTCGGAATCGAAACTCGGCGGACCGCACTGGGCCGGTAAGTCTTGCTCCGCAGTTCGCTCACCAACCGCGTCAGCTCCCCCAGTAAATCAGCTTCAAACGCATCGATCGCTTGCCCGTCGATGCCAGGTGCACCCTTGGCACGTCGGACTTTCTCGAACGCGCGAGCCAAAGCTCGGCGATCAAGCAGTCGGTCGTAGAGGCTGTAGTAGGTTCGCTTCATGACTGTCGGTCGGTGGTCTTTCGTTGGGTCGAGCGCTTTCTGTCGAATCGGTTGGCAGTGTGGCGGTTGGCTTCGAGCGGACGCCTCGTGTGCTATTCCGGTAAAGGACAATCGCGAGGCGTCGAGTTTGCTGAGTTACTTCCACGCCGACGGACGAATCGAGCAGCTTAGCAGTTCCCCGCATCGCCACTGTGGACCGTTCCCCGAGACCTTCGATCTTCTCGGATTGTGTCGGCTGCCGATTGCTCGTTTTCGGTGTTCTCTCCAATCACAAATAAAACTTCCCCCCTTCGCATCCAGTGATGACCTTTTGACTCATCTCTGTCCGGCGTGACTCGCTTCTCGGTTACCGCCGATGCTTTGCACGTCGTCGCCACGGTTTTGTCCTCCAGACTGTTACCAGCTTTCACGGGCCGCGACTTATTCACTACTACGGGTTCATCTGACTCCTGACACCACATCGATCGCTTCTTGTGTTTCCACTTGAAGCGACCTTACCGGCTTCTCACGCTTCGCCTTTGGGGGAGCTAACGCGGCCACGGATAATGTCAGGTCTCCCCAGTTACTGCACTGGCTCCCTGACGATGATGACGTCCCCAAACACTTCCGGCGGCTGTTCATGTATCGGGCATCGCGACTTTTTGCACGCTCGCCCCCGCCGGCAGCCGAATCGGGTTCGCTTTCGCTACGTTCCATCGTCCTCCTATCGCTTCCTTCAGACCCGCAGTCACCGGCGGAACCCTTGCGAATCGAATTCAATTCCCCATGAACAGGGCTTGGTCGGTGACAAGCACCGACTGGGTTTGCCAGCTTCGCTGGGCAAACAAAAAGGTCGCCCAAGCATTCGCCTGGGCGACCAAAACCATGCAAAGATGGCTAGACGCAGATGCTATTTAGTGCAGCAAGTTGCATTGCACTGATCGCTGCATTGGCAGGGACCGCCGACATCGCACGCACACTGATTTTCATCGCAAGCACACGACTCGCACGTGCATGATTCGCCACAGCAGACGCAAGGCGCTGCCGCTGAGGATTGAGCGAACGGGGCGACGGCGATTCCACCGACCAAAGCGAGACCGACAAACATAAGCTTAAACATAGGTAATACTCCAAACTGAAATGTTGTTATCAAAAACAGACTAACTTCAGCGTGGAGGCCTATTTCCGCCAAACACACAACGTCGCTTGCCGCCGGTTATGACACCAGGGTAGCGGAGCAGAAGAGTGATCGAGTGCAGCGAGAGACGCATGCGGCGGCACAGTCGGAACAAAGACCGCCCAGGCGACAGGCGGAAGTTCAACCGAAGCGTTTGCTTCGCTTGGCACCGCGGGTTCGCTGGCCAATGGGGCAGAGAGGTCGCAACATGAATTGCAGCCTTCGCCCTGCGTGCTGTCGCAGCAAGTACGCCCTGCGGTCGCAGGCCGCTCGCAGCAACAAGAACCGAGATCGGACTGAGGTGCACAGCATTCACCGGGCGACTGCTCAACCGCGCAACGGCAGCTGGAGATCCCAGGAACTGGAATCGCTATCGCGAGGCAAATGATTGCCACGAAGAGAGGGCGAAGTGCGATCATGCTTCAATGGTACGACCAGTCGAGACAAAATTCAACTCTTTCGCATCGCACCCCTGTGCCGATGCGAGCGCCAGTTGGCAGCTGAATGCTGAAATACCATCTTCTCCGCAGCCAGTCCACGGCTATTTTTGCGAAGCGTTCTGCTTCTGAAGGAAAGCTTCGGCGCGATCCAACCAAGCCTGAATCTGAAGGTCTGCAGGAAACCGCTCGACGGCACCGCGTGCCAACACAACTGCGGCTTCAAATTCTTCGGTCTGCCCCAACAAATGGATCAACCGCCCCGTAACGTCCGCATCCCAAGGATTGATTTTCAGATACTCGCGTCCGTATCGAATTCCAGCACGCAACGAATTCGATTCGTGAGCGAGCATAAACAACGTCTTCAGCGCCAATTCATCCTGTGGCCGACGCTGAAGGACATACTCCAGCTTCTCCTGGGCTCGTCTGCTGTCGCGAGTCAAATGATACAAACTGCCGGCATGCAAATACATTGAAAGGTCGTCGGGATGCTTGGCGAGATGCGCCTCGATCTTTGGCGTAAGCAACAACGCGCTGTGCTGATCGTGCTCTGCGATGCAATGCTTTGCCGCGATCTCCAGCAGCGCCCGATCGATCGTTTCGCTGGGCAACCGCAACGCCGCATCGTCAAATGCCTGCAGAAAATCGGTTGTACCGGCCGACTCATCGGCAACCGGCGGCTGGTCGTAGTTCCTTAACACGCGATGGTCGGTCGTGGAGGTGTGCGCGACGTCGGACGACAAGGCTTTGGGCATATGGCACTGCATGCACGAATCCTCCTTGCTGACCGCTAGCCGTTCAGCCGGCGGCATGCTGCACTGAACCGACGCATCGTTATGACAAGCGATACACTGCTGGCGATAAAAGGAGACAGCCTCAGCTCCGGTTGGCGAAAAATGCGGATCGTGGCACGACGTACATTGCATCTGCGGCGTGCTCTTTTGAAAACAGGCACTCGAACGCATCTGCTCTACCTGCGAAACCGCGTTCTGGCTGTCGTGACGTCCCGAGACGGGCTCGACAAAACAAACCCAAGTCTCTTCCAAGTTGTCGCCCGGGCGAAAGTCATAGGCGGTCTTCCCCTCGCGTAAAACGCGATCCGCCGCGACCAAGTGGCACTGGTTGCAGATGCTCGCCTGTTTCGCCGGCTCCAGTTTCGAGATGGCAAGGATCGGGTCGCTACTCTGATCCCCCTCGGCTCGCTTTCCGTTGTGCCAATCGACATGGTCAGCCGCTGCGCCGTGGCAGTTTTCACATCCGATAGCAAACTCCGAAAACATCGGCTGCTGAAATCGGTTCGCAGCATCTTCGATCGGACTGGGACGCCCGAAATGACACGCCACACAAGCCCCCGAAACGCGGCGATCGAAGTGTCGGTTGTTCTGATGGTATCCCGGAGACAAGTCCCAGCGACCAGCCTGCGAATACCAAGTTATCGGAGACTGAAAGAGCATATCGTTTTTCGCGATCAAATAAGACCTGCCCCGCTCCCCCGAACCAACGTAAAAATCGACAGGGAATGACTGAGTGTACTGAACCTCGCTTTCCGTCGGCGATTGCTCCTGATGGATCATCTCTCCGTCGGCAGATCGCTCTACGCGATAACCGAACCCCAACTCAGAAAACTCACTCTTTGCCGGATCAAAATCTTCGATCACGCGCATCGATGCGTCGGCAAGCCCAGCAGAATTCGCCATCGGATGAGCACTATACCGCTCGGCAATCTCTTGATGACACGCAGCGCAACTGGCACTCCCCGCATACCGCGGCGGCTCCACATCGGCAACCTCAGCCGACACCTGGTTCGCAGGTGGACCGGACTCCAGCGACTGTGCATCGCAACCAAGGGATAGCGTCAAAGCGACACCGGCAGCAATCCATCCGAACAGCGACCGGGAAACAACGGGAGCTCCATTCATGCGTTCAAATGCCTATGGTGTCCTGTCGGTGGTGTGCACAGCCAATTCAGCGGGCTGGCGAATCGTAACCTGTCGGTTCGGTTCTACAACAACTTGCGTCGATTGATCCGACCACGGCCAATGGACAGTCAGCTCGCACGGCTCGCTCCAATCTCCGAGCCCAAAGAATAGACGAGATTCGTGCGACGTGCAGTAACTGGAACCCGACACCAGTTGACGCGCGACCTGCCGATCTCCAAACCGCGCCACGACGCGTGCCCCCAGCCCACGGCGATTGGCTGCCGATCCAATCAGATCGACCGACAACCAATTCCCCGCTTCGCTGCGGTTGCTGAACAGCGAAACGTTGTCCAACTGGTTCGCCATCAAAAGGTCGGGTAAACCATCGCGATCGACATCGCCCACCGCCAACGCTCGCCCAAGGCGTGGCACTGAGAGACAGGGAATGTTTCCGCCGGTCTCATGCCATCGCTTGCCATCGAACGAAAACAGCTGAGGCACCATCTTCCCCGCCGCCCCAAAATTAACGTGCCCATTGGCAACAAACAGATCCATCGATCCATCGCAATCGAAGTCCTGCATGCTACATCCAAAACCAAGCAGGCTGAGCGTCGGACGATGCAATCCCTGCCGGTTCGTAACGTCGCGAAAACCGTTCCCCAGACTGGCATACATCGTGTTGGAATCGGCAGAGAAGTGAGTCACATAGAGGTCGGGCGCACCGTCGTTGTCATAATCTTCACATGCAATTCCCATGCTCGCTTGATTCAACCCCGCACCACTCATGGCGCATCCCATCGCAATCCCCTGCTCGCGGAAGCCTCCCTCAGCATTGGCGAGAAACAGCAGATTTGGCATCACGTCGTTTGCGACATAGATATCCAGACGGCTGTCGAGATTCATATCCGCGATAACCACTCCCAACGACTTGCTGTTCTCAGCCTCCAGCCCCCAATCCACCAAGCGATCGCGAAACCGACCATCTCCCAGATTTTCGAAGCAAGCGTTCTCAACGGCGCTCAAGTCGCTCGGGTTGCAGATCGCGGGCTTCCCCGACTTGGAATAACAAGGAAAGGGCGAGCGGACGTCGTAGTCCAAATAATTGCAGACGTAGAGATCCAGATCCCCGTCACCATCCAAATCGCCCCATGCCGCCGACGTGCTCCAACACGTTTCCCCCGTCCCCGATTCCTCGGTGATATCGCGAAACGTACCATCCCCTTGATTCTGCAAGAGGATGTTTTCGTCGATGTTGGTGACGTAGATGTCTTCAAATCCATCCCCATCAAAGTCGGCGATGGCGACGCCGTGCCCATAGCCGTGATGCTTAATGTCAGCAGCGAGAGTCACGTCGGAGAAGCGCGTAGTGGCGGATGTCGAGGCATTTCGGAACAGCCGATCGCCCGCCTCCGGCTCCAACAAGTCGCCTCCCTGCACCAGAAAGATATCCTGTTGACCATCGCGGTCGTAGTCGATCCACCCCGCGCCGCCGCCGGTCGCTTCGGGCATCAAGAAATCACCCCGCGCCCCGGTGTCAAAGACAAACTGCAGCCCGCTCGCCAAAGCAATATCGGCAAACGCTATCGACTGTTTCGCTACCTGCGGCTTGGGCGGCTTCCTCTCAGGGCGGTCGCTTGCCGTGGGCTCCCGATCAACAACAACCGGCTCCGCAACAACAGCTTCCCGCTCGGGCGAATCCACCTCGCGAGGACTGGTATCGCAGCCCAACAGCAACCCGAACCAGATCCCGAAAACCCATGAGCTTCGAATCGACATGCCTTATCAACATACCTATGGCGGTGCATCGAATAAATTCGCGGCAGCGGTCGCGCCGCGGAAGATAAGCACAAAAACTATCTCGGCGCAAAGCATTGGGGTGCAGTGCACCCCAATGTATCTTCATCTACCGATTTCAGTTTTCAGAAACGCTACGGAAGTTGGACCGATTCACCACCACTCATCGTAGCCATTCCCATCTGCACGAGAACGTCGACCGTCTCGCCGACGAATCGCACCGATCCGTCCCCCATCACCGCCTGAGCACCGCCGGGATGCGTACTGCTCCAACTGTTGCAGCGACCATCCTCATAGCCGTTGCCGCCGGGAATGGTTTCGGGTCCCGTGTTCATGGTCTTGATCAGCGAATCAGCCGCAGTGAACGGAAAGAACCAACTCGCTTGCTTGTTGATCATGTTCGGCTTGGCCTTGCTGCTCGCCCAACTGTGGTTTTCAAAGACGGCAATCGTATTGGACATTCCGTCGACGAAATCGGCATCGTCACAACCTGCGTTGCGATACCAAAACGGCCCCTTCAAACGTTGCAGCCGACCGGCATCCCCCTGCCAACCAAACTCACGTCCGCTTTCGACCCATTCATCACCGGCAACGATTCCCGCCAGGCTCGTGTCACCACAATCTTTCCAACCCGACCAGATAAAGCCCATGTTGCCGACGTAATCGGTTCGCGTCGTGTTGAAAGAAGCGCGAGCATTTCCGTTGACCAACACGTCTTGGGTATCGCGAGCGGCACCTCCTTGGAAGTGTTCGGGCTGCGGATTGCTGGGGCACAGGTAGCCAGGAATGACGGTATCGCGAACGATTCGCGCTGGCGCATTGTCCAGCGAACCATGCCACGCCGACGCTCCCATCACGGTCTCAAAGTCCAATTGCTCGTACAGCGGCCCCTGCTCGATGAACGGCAGGATCCCCGTCATCCACGACACACAGGTAAACTGGTTTGATGGAGCAACGCTGGCCTTGGTAAGGTCTCGCTGCAGAGGAAGATGGCGGTAGGTGTCGAGGTAATTGTGGATCGCAAGCCCCAATTGCTTACAGTTGTTTCCACACTGCATGCGGCGAGCCGCCTCGCGGGCCGCTTGCACAGCGGGTAACAACAACCCAACCAAAATTCCGATAATCGCAATCACGACCAATAATTCCACGAGCGTAAAACCCGTGCGACGGACACTTCTTCTAAACATTTCTGAATCTCCCGATACGAACCTGAGATAAAAAACAACAGCGACGCGGCTTCGATACATATTGAAACAGCTCGGGAAATGAAACCGACCGAACTGTGAAGTGATATAGATCCGATGCCAGCAAACGAAATAACTTTCGCTTGCCTAGCCTCACTTGGTTTTTACGTCGATCGTGACGACGCTGTCGCCATCTCCCACCTCGACCGTTGTCAGTTCAGCCGAGTTTGGGTTCGAATACTGTGGTGGAAACTGGACTTCGACCGGTGCTTTGTTCGAGCTGTAGTCGACTTCGGCGCGAGGAGCACTTAACAAGACCTTGTACGTGCCTGTCGGCGCCCCCTGGTATCCCCCGGCTGCCACAATCTCAAACGCGCCTTGATCGTCGGTCACTCCAGTCAGCCCCATCGCAGCGGAGCCTTCACTAACCAAAGTGACCCCGATACCTGCGGTGGGCGTCCCATCGACAGTAATCGTCCCCGTTACGGGGTGCACTGGCACGCCCCCGCCACCACAACCGAGTACGGTCGCGGCAAAACCAACCCACAGCAACATGCGAACTTTTAGCATTACTGGCCCTCGATAGAGTCAAACACCGATCAATCTGGAAATGAACAAGACCACCCTACCTTAAGGGAACTCCACCGCAAAAGCCAGGTGTCCCTCACACGGAAAGGGGAACTACTTCCACCGTCCGGCCACCGTTCCGGCGCGAACCGCACCCGTCACGCCCCGCCAGCCCCACGCCGAAACGCTCTTTCGGCCACAGAATCCCCACATTTCCTGGCATACTCACCGAGTTTTTCAGCATTCACGGTGGACAACTGGCTTGCAGAGGGCAGCTCTTTCAGCGTCCGTTCCAGCTCCTTCCCCTCCGCCGCCAGTTCCGCATTGGCCGCCGCACCATCGACTCCTAACGCCCGCTGAAGCGTTGCCATTTCGTTCCTAGCTCTCCAATCGAGAGGATGGATCGACAGCGACTTCCGATAGCTTGATAGACTGGTTTCGAGATCGCCGGACATATCCTGCAACCAGCCGAGATAACGCCAATATCGGTAATCGCCCTGCAACTCAGGCTGCCACCGCGACAGCGCCTCGCGGACCTGCTCAACCTCTCCCCGTTCCATCGCGTGATCGATCCAAAACGACAGCAATTCGATATTGTTGGGGTAACGCTCCTGCATTCGACGTGCGATGTCGAGTGTTCCATATTCCGGGACCTGCGAATCGAGCATCCTCAACACGCGGTTCGACTCGTTACCGCTAGCCCTCGCCAAATAGATGGCATAAGCAACTTCCAGCGGCTCGCGGCCGGGCGTCGCTGCCCGCCATCCGGCAACACGAAACAGCCCGTCGGAGAAGTTGAGCGCTGACATCGTCGTCAGATAAACGCCCGCCTCGACCGGTTGCGCACCACGCTCGATGGCCTGCCGAATGACCGCCTGCAGTTTTGCTTTCTGTAGCGTCATGCTGTACAGAAAAATCAAACGCTGATACGCCTGCTCGTTCCGAGGATCGATCGCCAAGATCGCCCAGAACAGACGCTCGGCGCGATCGATATCCTCAAGATGATCGATCGCAACATCACCGGCGACCGCTAGCGAGGGAACCAGATATGCATTGCTAACGGGCAACTGTTCGACAGCGTCGACAAATCCAACCCAGTCTTCGAGCGATTTTTTTGCCGTCGCCAGATGCATGATCGCCTGATCATTAAAGGGCTGCAGCGCAACCCATCGTTCCGCTGCCCGCTGAAGCTCTTGCCAGCTACCCGCCTGCTCGGCAAGCCGGCACGCACGGCGAAGGTCGCTGAGCTCCGCGGCGCGGCGGTACTGCATCACACCCCACCCAGCAAACAGAACGAAAACAGTAGCAACCGTTGCGACCAGCCATCGACGACGGCTCGCCGTTGGTGGCACCGCCGACAACTCCGCTTCAACCCGCTTCTCCTTCTTACGCGTACGCAAATGCAACCTCTCTCGTCCCGCTGCGCCACTTCAAGTTTCACCCCGGGAGGCGATACCGCGTCCCGCGACGAACAACTCAATGCGACCGTTAAACCGCAACCAAGGGAACTATCCCTCGCCCACATCATATACAAGCGGAATACCGCCGTGAGCAAGCAGCACCTTCACTTCAGCCATTCACAGCCAACAGTACCGCCATCACGCCCCGGCACATCCTCCGGTTATCACCGCGAGTAAAAGAGTTTGCTCCAACGACTCAGTGCGCCGCGTGCGGGAAGCTAGCTTGACTCTGCGGCTTGGATGCCCGTCGAATTCCGGTCTGTCGCACGACGCCAGTTGCCCAGCTCGCGAGACAAAAAAAGACGCAGCCCACCGCGCCGCGCGGACGCATCATGAAGGTCGACCGCAAGCCAGCGCGACAACTGCGACTCCGCACTGCCGTCGCAGGGCGAGCCAGCAGCGCCGCGGTGGGGAAAACCACGTCTTGCGCGAGGGAACAAAATGGCGCAACAGCAGACAAAATCGGGCTCATCAAAGCAACACATTCAAGGTTGTGAACCTTTGAAACGATAAGAATGTCAAAGTTCGAGGGAGAAAGGCTGAAATATAGTTCCAAAACAGGCCAAATTCGCCTTGCCCTCGATTGCAAGATCGGTAAACTCTCGTCTTCTTAGCGTGGAGTTTATCCAGCCAGCGTAGCTCAGTTGGCAGAGCAGCGGTTTTGTAAACCGCCGGTCGTGGGTTCGAATCCCTCCGCTGGCTCTTCGACGACCTGGTTGAAGCGACGAATTGCTAAGAAAAGGTTGAATGTCCGAGTGCATTCAGCCGACCCAAACAGAATTGTTTGGGGGGTTGCCCGAGTGGTTAAAGGGGGCGGACTGTAAATCCGCTAGCTTTGCTTACACAGGTTCGAATCCTGTACCCCCCATAGGCTAGCGTGCCGCACATGCGTAACATAACGCAAATGTGCGCCGACAGCCTTCGACGAATGTCGCTGCACATGTACCGCAACTGGGCCATGGCAGCCGAAAAGTGGTGACGGAAGAGGTTTGCGGGTGTAGCTCAATGGTAGAGCCACAGCCTTCCAAGCTGAAGACGAGGGTTCGATTCCCTTCACCCGCTTTCGCCATCAGCTGCTGTAGCTCAGTGGTAGAGCACTTCCTTGGTAAGGAAGAGGTCATGGGTTCAAGTCCCATCAGCAGCTCTTTGCGAATTTTAAAATGTATCGTTTCTGGCGGTTGACCCGAGTGTCGGGTGCAGCCAAGCGGTTGCTGGCGATTCGACGTTGTGTCGGCCATCAACTGGACTAACACATAGAATCTTGTAGGTGAAATAAAGCGATGGCCAAGGAGACTTTTGAGCGCACAAAGCCTCACGTGAACGTGGGTACTATCGGACACATTGACCATGGCAAAACCACAACCACGGGTGCTATCCTTGCAGTTCAAGCTGCAAAGGGCTTGGCGAAAGCCAAAGGCTACTCGGATATCGCCAAGGGCGGTACCGTCCGTGACTCGACCAAAACGGTAACAATCGCCGTTGCTCACGTTGAGTACGAAACTGCGGCTCGTCACTACGCCCACATCGACTGCCCGGGCCACGCTGACTTCGTTAAGAACATGATCACCGGTGCCGCCCAGATGGACGGAGCGATCTTGGTCGTTTCGGCTGCTGACGGCCCGATGCCACAAACCAAAGAACACGTTCTGTTGGCTCGCCAAGTTGGCGTTCCTTACATCGTGGTCTTCCTGAACAAGGTCGATCTGGTCGACGATCCCGAGCTGTTGGAATTGGTCGAACTGGAAGTTCGCGAATTGCTCAGCAAGTACGACTTCCCTGGCGACGACGTTCCTGTCATCCAAGGTAGCGCTCTGCCAGCCTACAACAACCCAGCAGATCCCGATGCTTCGAAGTGCATCAGCGACCTGATGGACGCTTTGGACGAATACGTCCCAGAACCATCGCGTGAAGAAGATCGCCCATTCCTGATGGCGATCGAGGACGTCTTCTCGATCGAAGGTCGTGGTACTGTTGCTACCGGTCGTATCGAACGCGGTGTCATCAACGTCGGCGAAGAAGTCGAAATCGTTGGCTTCCACGAAGAGAGCAAGAAGACGATCTGCACCGGCGTCGAAATGTTCCGCAAGCAAATGGACAAGGGCATCGCTGGCGATAACGTCGGTTGCCTGTTGCGTGGCGTTAAGCGTGAAGAAATCGAGCGTGGCCAAGTATTGTCCAAGCCCGGCAGCATCACTCCGCACACCAAGTTCGAAGCAGAAGTTTATTGCTTGAGCAAAGATGAAGGTGGACGTCACACTCCATTCTTCAGCGGATATCGCCCACAGTTCTACTTCCGTACCACCGACGTTACCGGAACTGCAAACCTGGTTGGCGCCGAAATGTGCATGCCTGGCGATAACGTGAAGGTTGAAGTTGAATTGCACAAGCCAATCGCGATGGACGACGGTGTTCGTTTCGCGATTCGCGAAGGTGGACGTACCGTTGGTTCGGGCGTTGTCACCAAGATCATTGCCTAATTCAGCAAGTCGCAATCACAAAGCCAACTGGTTGACGTGTGAGCGATAAATGAAGATCATGCTAAGTGGCAATGCGATGCCAAACCATCGCCGTTGCCACTTAGTTTTATGTGGACCGCTTTTCGAAGCCTCGGTCTGCATTGCTAGGGGAGTAGCTCAATTGGTTAGAGCACTGGTTTCCAAAACCAGGGGTTGCGAGTTCGAGTCCCGCCTCCCCTGCTAGCATATGCTTTAAAGGTAATTGACTGCAATCGCGACCGGCCCCGTGCCGCAAACGCGACGACTCGCAGCGACCTTGGATGCAAGTTTTCGAACTTGACCTGTCCATTGAATGGTAGCGCGGTGGCAGTTGTGGTCACAGCCGAAAAAGAAATACATTGAAACACGATTCGTCGGGAGTTCGCCCGGATGTCCACGGAAGTAGCCGGAAATTCAACAGCCCCCTTGTTGCCTGAACTGTTCAAAGGTCAGGTTTACAAGCGGAACCAAGGGCGTCTGGTCCGCCAGATGACCTGCTTGGCGTTTTGGGTGATCGTCGCCCTAGGCTGCAAAAGCCTTTACGATTCCCTGCAAGGCTTCTTCGACGAAAGCTCGGCGGCCCTCGAATTGGCGATCCCAGCGATCACCTGCTTGGTCGGCTTCTGGATCTCGTTCCGCTTGGTCAACTGGCCTCGCTTTGCCGACTTCCTGATCGCTGTCGAAGCGGAGATGAACAAGGTCTCATGGCCCAGCAAGGCCGAATTGATCCGCGCTTCGATCGTCGTGATCTTCACGATCTTTTTCCTAGCGATGTCGCTGTTTACATTCGACATCATCTGGCGGGCAATTTTCGAGTTTATCGGCGTTGCCGCTTAACGAAATTGCAAACATAGATAGAGCCCCAGGCGCAACAGCCTGAGGCTATTAAGAAAGGCTGAACTGCGGTGGACGGCGAAGACAAACGCGAACAGGACGAACAACTTGAGGCTGCTGCGGCATCCGAGCAGGCAGAGGATTCGTCCGACGCGGCGGAAAAGTCCGACGTCAGCGTAACCGAAGAACTCGCATCGGGCGAAGCTATCGGCGGTTCGAAAGCTGCCGCCCCTCGCGAAGAAGAAGCTGTCGATCCCATTCTCGAAGACGAATTCGAGGCTCCCACGCGGCGGATCAAAAAGCCCGAGGTCGACGTCGAAGACGAGATTCTCGATCCCGATGAAGCGCCCAAAGAGTGGTACATCCTAAAGGTTGCGTTCAACCGCGAAGAAACCGTTCGCGACGCGATCATCAAACAGATCAACATGTCGGGCATGGAAGGCTATTTCGGCGAAGTCTTGGTGCCAACCGAAGACATCGTTGAATTCAACCGCAGCGGCAAACGCAAGATCGTCAAACGGAAGCTCTATCCGGGCTACCTGATGATCTACATGCACGTCAACGACGACACCTGGTTCCTGATTCGCGACACCACCGGCGTCAGCGACTTCACAGGAACCGCTGGCAAGCCAGCTCCGATGGATCCCGCAGAAGTCGAACGCGTGATCACATCGAATGAAGACGGTGAAGATGGCGAGAAGCAGCTCAAGACGTCGATACCGTTTAAAGTCGGCGAGCGAGTTCGCGTCAAGGAAGGTAACTTCCAAAATCAGGAAGGCGAAGTTGAGAAATTGGATGAGGCGAACGGTCGCATCTCAGTTAATATCAATATTTTTGGCCGATCCGTGCCAGTAGAGCTTGACCATTGGCAGGTCGAACCGCTCTAGTATTCGCTCGCTGATTTGTGTACGCCGCCAACCGGAGCGTTCGAGCTCCGTGTTAGACCCCAGGCGGCGTAGGTCAGATCCCCAAGAAAGACATTCCTGGCGGCAGGTTGAAGTCGGTGACGTAAACCGAGTACAGCCGCGATGGACCGCCTCGAGAAAGTAGACATTAAAGATGGCAAAGCAACTTGTTGGCCAGGCTAAGTTCCAAGTGCCTGGTGGACAAGCGACTCCCGCACCTCCCGTGGGTACGTCGCTTGGTAAGTTTGGTGTAAACCTTGGGCAGTTCGTTCAAGCGTTTAATGATCGCACCAAGGAGTACGCAGGTACCCCGATCCCCGTGATCGTTTCTGTATACAACGATCGCAGCTTCGACTTTGTCACAAAGAGCCCGCCCGCGGCCTCTTTGCTGAAACAGACAGCTGGAATCGCTAAAGGTTCTGGTGTGCCTCATAAAGACAAGGTCGCATCCGTCTCTCGCGCTCAATGCCAAGAGATCGCCGAAAAGAAGATGGCCGATCTCAACGCACGCGATATCGAACATGCGATCCGCATGATCGAAGGGACTGCGCGAAGCATGGGAATCGACGTCGTAGGTTAAGTCGCGACATTGTGACCCCGGCATTCTGCTTTGCGGTGTTCCGCGAAGTGCCGATTGCCAGCGGTCGCGAATCTTTCACGCGACCATGAACCATGGACACTCAAGGAATAAACCAAATATGCCACAGCAATCAAAACGTTATCGTGCGATGGCCGCCAAAGCGTCGGCGGAACCAAAGCCACTCAGCGAGGCTGTTGTCTCGCTGAAGGAATTCAATACAACGAAGTTCGACCAAACCGTCGAAATTCACATGCGGCTCGGAATCGACCCGAACCAAGCCGATCAGATCATCCGCGGTAGCTTGGTCCTGCCTCACGGCATCGGCCGAACTCAACGCGTCGTCGTGTTCGCAAAAGGCGAAGCGGCTGAAGCTGCCAAAGCAGCTGGTGCCGATGAAGTTGGCCAAGAGGATTTGGCTAAGCGAATTAAAGATGGTTGGACCGACTTCGACGTCTGCATCGCGACTCCTGACATGATGGGTGTCGTGGGACCTCTGGGCCGTGTCCTGGGTCCTCGCGGTTTGATGCCTGCACCACGTGCCGGAACCGTCACTCCCGATGCTGGCAAGGTAGTCGCTGAATACAAAGCGGGTAAAGTCGAGTTCCGCAACGACAAGGGTGGCAACGTCCACGCGGTTGTTGGCAAGTTGAGCTTCGACGCCGAAAAGCTGTCCGAAAACATTCAGGCGTTCATCGATCTGGTTGTGGGAATGAAGCCACAATCGGTCAAAGGGACCTATCTGAAAGGTATTGCGATCGCCGCCACGATGAGCCCTAGCGTTCGCGTCGCTGGTTAGTCCGCAATCGACACACGATTGGTCTTCCAGAGCGTAGGGCTTTGGATGCGTCAAATATAAAATTCGCAATCCGGCTTGCGACGCCGCTTCGGTGGTGTTCAGGCTGCAAGTGAGACAGAAATATGAGTAAGTTCGTCAAAGAATTAGTAACTCGCGACATCAAGAATCGTCTTGATGGTGTCGAGGACGCAGTGATCGTAAGTACGGTTGGGATGGACGCCAACACGACGTGCGAGCTTCGCGCGGAACTGAGGCAGAAAGAGATCACCATGTTGGTGGTTAAAAACTCCTTGGCGCGAAAAGCAACCGAAGGAACAACGCTTAGTCCGATGTTCGAAGGTGCCGGCGGTTCGCTGGCGGTCTGCTTCGGTGGCAGCGACTTCATCTCGCTCGTGAAGGAAGTTGTCCGTCTGGACAAGGACAGCGAGAAGTTCGGAAAGTTCGTTGCCGCTGGCGGCGTGATGGACGGCGAAGCGTTGGACCCCGATGGGCTCAAAGCAGTCAGCAAGTGGCCGAGTCGCGAAGAGCAGATCTCGATGCTGGTTGGCCAGATCCTCGGCCCAGGTGCAAACCTGTCCGCCGCTTTGCTTGGCCCTGGCAAGACGCTCAACGGCCAAATCAAGAAGATTTCCGAAGAGGAAGAGTAGTCGTATTGCGACGGCCTCCGACGAGGCTTTCGCGGTTTGGTCCGGGATGCCATCAACGCGATCCCGCAGGAAAGTAACCCAGCCACCCACCGGGTGTCTGTTTTAAATAACCCTTACGTTGTGTACCTCACCCGTCGCGAGGCGGTGTTGTGGGAGGTTGAAAAGGCGGGCATTTGATGGTGCTCGTCTCACAATTCATCCGCCTTTTTGAATAGGAAAGAATACCCATGTCGGAAGACACCGCAGTAGCTGAAGTCAGCGCCGAAACTAAAGAAATGGGCGATAAGATCGCTCAACTGACCCTCAAGCAAGCCAAAGAATTGAGCGATTACCTGAAGGACGAGCATGGCATCGAGCCAGCTTCCGGTGGTGGCGCTGTCATGATGGCTGCTCCAACCGACGGTCCTGCTGCTGAAGCAGAAAAGACTGAATTCGACGTCGTTCTGACCGGATTTGGCGACAAGAAGTTGAACGTCGTTAAGGTTGTTAAGAACCTGACCGGCGCTTCGCTGATGGACGCCAAGAAGATGGTCGAGAGCTGCCCTGCAACTCTGAAAGAAGCCGTCTCGAAGGAAGATGCCGAGAAGGTCAAGGCAGAAGTCGAAGAAGCTGGCGGAAGCGTCGAACTGAAATAGTTCGCCCATCCAGCGTCGTCACAATCGCGGTTCGCCGCGATCGTCCGACCGACATTTAATATAGAAGAGGGTGTGTTCCAGCGAATCTGGAACGCACCCTTTTTTCGTTTGATGAGTTTCGCTTCGGCGCTCTCCACATTGGCACCGATTCGACTCAGTTCCCCGAGTTGAATCCGTCACCCGGCGCGAGCCGTCCACCTCGGTGTAGTGATCGATTCTCCTAGCGTCCAACTGGCTATGTAGCCGCGGATGCGGCGGCCGCATAAAGCCGCGGCGCCAGCCGCCCGCTTCGGTGGGGGGATCGATTCTCCTAGCGCCCAGCTCGCAGTATAGCCGCGGAGCCGGCGGCCGCACAAAGCCTGCGGCGCCAGCCGTCCGCTTCGTTGGGGGGGATCGATTCTCCTAGCGCCCAGCTGGCAGTATAGCCGCAGAGGCGGCGGCCGCATAAAGCCTGCGGCGCGAGCCGCAGGAACTTTCGAAGCATCATCCGGCTGCATCCCCTACACCATCCATTCCACCTGCTTTGGCAGAGCGTTGGTCGATGCATTGGGACGGCGGACCAAGCGTCGCAGCTTGAGTACCGTCCGCAGGTACCAACGTGGGAAGACGGTAACCGACATCCAAACCCAAGTCATGCAGATCAATGCCGCTGCCAATGGGCGACGGTACGTCATATGGCTGAAGAGCGAGCCCTGGCCGACGCGCGGCATCTCTGCCGGTGCGATCGCCAATCCGTAGGACTCCGCGATCTGTTTCGCATCGACGACGTTTACAATCGGGACGCCTTGGGTGAGCATTCGCGAGGCGACACAGTCGGGGACCTCTTGATCGCTTGGAGTCGATCGATGCACGCCAGCGCTGAAACAGGCGTTGCCAGCGGTTCCGCCGATCGAAGCCGATCCGCCACCAACATTGATGTAGGCGGCATACGGTTGCTCGGAGCCAGCGTTTTGATAGATCTCCATCCGCTGCCCCACCGAATCTTCGATGTCGGCGACGTTCAGCACGGGGACGCCGTTGCGGGTCGCAGCCAATTCCAGCATCTCACGCGTTGGTTCGGTCATCCCGGCCGCGCGGTCGAACAGGCCTCCCAACGAAGCGCTCTGCGCGGCGAAGGACTCTGGAAAAATCCCGGCATCGCGGAGCTGGCGTTCCATGTCGACCCACATCATGTCGGGGGAGTTTGCGCCGTATTGGCTCGCTGCCACCGACAGTACGATTGTCGGCTTCAGCTGCAGCGTTTCGGCGGCGGCATAGACCGCGATGTTCAGCGCCGGCCAAGATCCGCTCGCTCCGATCGCGATCGAATCCCCTGGCTCGACGCCCGCCTGCTCCAACCAACGGACGACCACTGCCGCGAGGTTCGGGTTAATCGAGGTCTGCTTCGATTCCAAAGAACCGAGCTTGCTGGTGACCATCGACATCGATGGGCCGATCAGGTGGGATCCGCTGGGGTCCAGTTTGGGTAATGCGCGATGCCCCTGAGCGATCCGCAGATCTTTGATGTGGCGGAGCGCTTCGTCCGCCTTTTCGGCAGCGGCTGTCAATTGAGGCGACGGGGCGGCAACTTGCTGAGGCCACCATTCGACGGCGAACAAACCGGCCAACGAGGCGAGCATGCCGGCCCACAGCCATCGCCGCGAGATCTTCTTGGGACGCCAATACATCACCTGGAACGGTTGCGCAGGATTCATTTTGAGGAACGATTGCCGATTCATGAGAAGTTCTCCACGCCGATGGTGATCAAGGTCAAACGAACCAACACCGCCGCCGACATCATCGGGGACAGCGTTTCAATAAAGCCTTGGCGTTCAAACCACAGCGCGATCAGGCCGGGAATGATGAAACCGATCATCACCACGGGGTTCATCGCATCTTCGGCCGGCACCCCAGCCAAACTGTTCGCCAGCAGACGGAACATCGTCCCGACAACAAATCCAAACAGCATCGTCAACACGACGCGTCGGCGGCCGTACAAGATCACCCACCGGGAGACTTGGCGAATGATTCCCCAGGTCACAAGCGCCGCGACGATCGTCATCACCACAGCGATCGGATGATGCATCGACAGCGCGATGTATCCCGGCACGATCATCCCGCCGACACTTAAACCGAAGACCTCGGTCACCACCAGACTGACGACCAGACCGATAGCAATTGCAAGCAAAGTGGCATCCATTACACGGCCTCCTGCAACTGGGGTTCACGGGTTTCGCAGCTGCCCGAATCCTGGGCGTGTTGAAAATAGTTCAGCAGATCCATTCCGGGCCCGGCAATGTTTCCCATCCCCATGACCATCGAGCTACGCCCCGATTGGCCCTGCATCAATTCGACGATCCGCGCGGCAGGTTGATGCTCCGCACAGGTCAATCGATCTCTGGAGAGTCCCTTCTGAATCGCTCGGCGAGCAAACGTCTCGGTCCCCGTTCCCGAAAGAATGTAGTGGTCGGCGGGGCGCCAACGGACACAGGCATCGGCCAGTTGCAGCGATCGGTCGATCCGATCCTCGCGGCAATTGAACAATGCGATCCGCCGTTCGACCTTTTCGTAGCGGTCGACCAAGGTGTTCCAGCTGTTCCCGGTCGATTCGGGATCGTTCGCCGCAAATCCGTTGACGAAGACCATCTCCCGCTCGGGATCGGCGATCCGGTACAGTCGCATTACTCCAGGATCGGCGTCGGCGGCCCACATCCCTTGCAGCGCTGTCTGCCGGTCGACTCCCAGATCGCTGCAGATCCGCAGCGCGAGAGCCAGGTTGTCGGGATGTTCGATATGAGAAAACCCGGCCAGTTCGTCCCAAGTGACCTCGGCGACGCTGTCGTCCAGAATCGAAACCATCTTCGATCCGCGATCCTTCGCCGCGTCGGCGATCACGTCGCGCGGCATCTGCCGCTGTTCGGCGGTATACATCGTTCCGCCGACAGGAACCGTCCCCGCCAGGGCGCGAGCGACGCCGCGAACATCGGGCCCCATCACATCCAAGTGATCGGCGCGGGCGTTGGTGATCACGCCGTGAGTCGATTGGATCAACTGCAATTCACACAGCGATTGCAGCTGAGGTTGCAGCGCCATGCACTCGACGACAAGCGCCTCGGCTCCCAATCGAGCGGCCGCGCGGACGACCCGTCGCTGTTCGATCACGTTGGCTCGGGAGGGACGAAAGACCGATGCCTCGCTGCCGTCGGGGAAGATCATCCGCGGCACGGTACCGGTTGTCTTGGCACACGTGCGAATCCCGCCAGCTCGCAAACCGGCGGCAATTAAGCGCGTAACACTCGACTTCCCACGCGTCCCATTAACATGAATCCGTACCGGGATCTTATGAAGGTTGTGGTTGTGCCACCAAGATTCGGCGATACCCGCAGCAGACAACGCGAGCGCACCACCAGCCATTACCAGAGTGCCGTCCATGGCCTCTCCTTTGCATCGAAGCAATTGAGTTAGAAAAGATAAGCAGAAAAGTTTTTACATCTCCGGTGGCGAACCGCTTCGTCTCCGCAACGCCGATGTAAAAATGTCGGTTCGAGCGGTAAACGTTACAAACCCAGTACAGGTCTGACTACCAACCCGTCTGATTCCCTAGGCTTTGCAGTCCCGAGAATCGTTGGGAAACAAGCACCAAGCTGATTTGTAAATTTTTCAAATCGGCTTGGACATTCCCCAACCGCCATCTGGAAAGAGAACAGTTGCAACCTGCGTGCCAAACGCAAAATGAAATCAGTGACCAACAAGCGAGCGTCCGCTTCTTAGGCCGGAGGCCGACACATGCGGGCGATGCAGGTGTCGCTCCAACCAGAAGTGCGGTGCCCGCCTCTACAACGGCGAAAGGGACAGGAACATTCCTCACAGACCTGGCGTGGGCCGAAGGTCCAGCAATTTGCATAGCCCAGCCTGCAGGGCTGGGTCTCAGCCGACGTCGCCCGGTTTCATTTCACAACGGGCGAAGGGGCAACGCCCCGGGGTAGGTGGTGCCAATTGACCGGGCCTACAGCCCAACCATGTCAACCATCGCCGCTAGACCCCAGGCCGATGGCCTGGGCTAGGCAAATGGTCGAGCCTGCGGCCCTGACTCGGATGAATGCGATGGGCAACGGTCTGCGACGAACGAAAGACATCTCACTAGATTGGCAAGCGTTCGGTCGCGACAACTCAAAATGACTTACGTATAACTGCCGGACGTGCAAGCCTCCGGTCCACGGCAGCCCCCCAAAACAAAGGCCGGAGGCCGACACACGCGGGCGATGGAGGTGTCGATCCAACCAGAGGTGTGTTGTCCGTCTCTTAGAGAGACATCAGCCGCCGACGTTTTGTCGGCGGCAACTGAATCGGGCTGATGCAAATCGAAGCGCGTCAGCTTTGCAGCAGCTTCGCGATCGGTTCCCCGCGGTCGGTGATCGGGACCGGGCGGTCGCCGGCGTACAGATTCTTCGTCCAATCGATTCCGACGGCGGCGCAAATCGTGGCGAAGAAGTCGGGGACGCCGACCGGGTCGGAGACGATCTTCTTGGACAGTTCATCCGTCTCGCCCCAGGCGCCTCGATGCGCCAGCCCGCCGCCGGCCAAGACGCACGTAAACGCACGCCCTTGGTGGCCGCGACCGCCACCGCTATCAAACTCCGGCGGCCGGCCAAATTCGCTGGTGATCACGATCAACGTTTTATCGAGCAGCTTCTTTTGTTCCAGGTCCAGGATCAACGTCGATACGGCGGTATCCATCTCTTGAATCAGTTTGTGCTGCTGCAGGATGCCCGCATTGTGCACGTCCCAGCCGGCGCCGTTTAAGAAATTCAGGTTGTGAGAGACTTCGATAAACCGGACGCCTCGTTCAACCAGTCGGCGGCTGAGCAGACACCGCTGCCCAAACTCGCCACCATAACGCTGACGCAGATCGTCCGGTTCGTTATCGAGATCGAAGACGCGAGTGAACTCCGGCCCGCTCAGCTTCAAGCTCTGTTGGATCGCTGCGTCGTAATCGGCCAGTTGCTGCTGTGCCGCCGCCGCACCGTTTTGTTGCAGCGTCGCCAAAAAGCGTTCGCGTCGCGATTGGCGATCCGGCGTGATCCCATCGGGGCGACTGAGTCCCGCCGGGCCGCGGCTGGTGTCGGTCAGATAGAGATAGCTGTCGCGAGCTCCCAAGAAACCGGGACCTCGCGTGACGTTGGGATAACCGATCAGAACGTACGGCGGAGCGATGTCGTTGGCCGCACCGCGCTCGTGAGCGACGATCGATCCGATCGAAGGATAGGAGATCGTACCGCTGATCGGCCGGCCGGTGTGCATCCGGTTGGTCGCGGCAGCATGTTCGTCGATCATTTCATGGTGCACACTGCGGACCGCCGTCACGCGATCCATCAACGGAGCCATCTGCGACAAGTGCTCGCAGACCTGCACGTCGGGAACGGCGGTATCGATCGCATCGTAATAGGCGCCCGCTTTTCGGTTGGCCGGATCCCCTTTGCGTTTCGGATCGAACGTGTCGATCTGCCCCATGCCGCCGCCCAGCCAGATCGAGATCACATGCTCGGCTTGGCCCATCATCGACGGGAGGGCGGATTCGGCGGAGGCCGATCGTGGCAGGGCGATTCCGCCTGCGGCCAGCGCACCTGCACTCAACAGGTCGCGGCGAGTGATAGATGATTTCATAAGAGTTTCTCCGTTACGGAATCCAAACAAATTCACGGTGGTTTACCAGGCTCCAGACGATGTCCTCATAGACCTCTCGCCAATCTGCTTGCAGCCGGGGGTCGGGAATTGGGCCCGCGTTTGCGCGGCGTTCCATTTCAACTTGAATTTCATTTGCCTTCGGACGCAGATGGTTAAACCACGTCACCTGTTGCAGTCGCGGTGGCGGCTCGGGCATCACGATCTCGTCGTCCGGGACGATCCGCGCGTCGAAGCCATCGGCCAACGCCAAGGTGAACGCTTGGCGTTCGGCATCGGTTGGCGTGCGACATAAAAATCGCAGGAACAACGTCTCGACAAGCTGGTCGGGGGAATCGACATCGAGCGCCAGTTCCGCCAAATCGCTTTTATAAGCGGCCCGCGTTAGGTTCATCGAAAGCGTGCCGTTGGCGAGGATGCCAGGCTGCAAGACGTTGGGATCGGTCTCGCGGTCGACGATCGGCATCTGCCGAGCTCCCGTCCAACCGAAGGCTTCCAACACGTCGACGACAGCCCGCGCCTTGGGGAGCGACAAACTAGGTCGATCGCGTTCATTCTTTAGATCGCCAAACATCCATGCACGGCTCGGGCTGCCCAGCGTTTGCCGGCTGCCCAACGCGGCGCGGCCGTCGTGCACGAAGGTCAACGGCTCGACATCGATCTCCCGTCCGGTCGCTTGATGCAGCGAATCGACCACTTGTTCCGCAGTCAATCGACGTCGCTCGGTCGCATTAAAAAATCGCAACTCAGCCGACGCGGCCAGGTTCTTCCCCGTCGCGGCACGTTGGTAAGTGTCCGACGTCGCGATCAACCGTACGATGTGACGGGTGTCGTAACCACTGGCGACCAGCTCGCGAGCGAGCCACTGCAGCAGACCGGGATGGCTCGCGATGCTCCCCTCCCAATCGTGGACCGGTTCGACCAAGCCCGCACCGATCAATTGCTTCCAGATCCGATTGACGATCACTTCGGCGAACCGCGTGTTTTGCGGCGTGGTGATCAGAGCGGCCAGTCGTTCCCGCGTATCGGACGGCTTCATCATCAACGCATCGATCTCGGGACCATCAGCGGCGCCGGTCGCCGCGGCGAAAGGCCACTCGGCGGTGACAGGTTCGTCCGGCTTCAGCGTCACTTGGATCAGCGAGACGCGATCTTTTTGGCTTTCAAAAAACGCATCCGGCACGCGACTGGTCTTCGGCACAGTGACCGATTTCCGCCCCATCATCGCCGCCAGCGAATAGAGATCGCGTTGCGAAGTGCTGTGGTAGGGAGAATCGTGACAGCGGGCGCATTGCAGTTCGATCCCCAGGAAGGCCGATGCGATGATGTGCCCTTTGGCCGCCATCGGAGCATCGTTTTCGGCGGCGATGCCGAACCCGGCACTTCCCCCTTCGGCAGCTCCGCCTCGCAGCATCAACAGCTCGGTCACCATCCGATCCAGCGGCTTGTCGTCTCGCAACGCTTCGTACACAAACCAACGAAACGGTCCGGTGCTGTTGAGCGATGCGTTCAGCAGCGACGGGTTTTCGGCGAGCGCGTCGAGCCAGAAACTCATCCAATGGTCAGCGTATCGCGGATCGTCCAGCAAGCCATCGATCAGTCGCGTTCGCTTGTCGGGATGCGAATCGGCGAGAAACGCCTGGGCTTCGGCGAACGTCGGCGGAACGCCCACGGTATCGAGATAGATCCGCCGAAGAAACGCTTGGTCGTCGACGACCGCCGCCAGTGCAACGTCGGCGTCAGCCAGCGGCGGCGCGGGCCAAACCGCTCCGTCTCGCACCCATTGCTCCAGTAGTTCGATCTGTGGTTCGGAGAGTCCATCGTCGGTCGGCGGCATCGCGCCGCTGCGAATTTGCGAAATCAATTCGCTGGCATCGAGATCGCCCGGCACCACCGCGGGGATCTCCGATTCGCCCGCCTTCAACGCCGCTTCGCGCGAGTTCAGCTTCAGATCCCCTTTGCTCTTCTCGCCGTGACATCGGAAGCACTGCTCCCGCAACAGCGGCAAAACTTTGCCATGAAAATGTTCGGCTTGCTTCGGATCGGTGTCCGCTGATGCAGCGACGGCGCCAGCGATCTTTGCCGCGACAAACCTGTCGATCGGATTTTGATCGTCGGCAGCCTGCGCCGCGACATCCACGTCGGCAGGATTTTCAGCCGCCCATTGCCGCGCGATTTCGTGACGCCGATCCCAATACGGATCTTGAGACGCTGCAGCGGCACGCCGCCGCTGGTCGTCCAGTTGAACGAGTTGTTGTTCGATTCGATCGATCGCTGGCACAACGGCTGCGTCGGTCAGAGGCAATCGTGTGTCGCCGGCACCCAGCAGGTCGTACCGCTTGCCGTCGGGAGAGAGCATCGCAACGCAGATCTCTCCCGTTTCGGTCCGGCGGCCAGGACCGCCGACAACCAGTTCCAAGACGACGCGGCAGCGACGCGTTTCGCTGTCCCCTGCGGTCTCGATCGTCGCTTCGCCAACGACCTCCTGCTGGCGGTAACCTGGCAGTCGATGTCCGGGCAGCGGCGGCTGAGTCAGCGGCTGCATCGGTTCTTCGCCATCGGGCGGACGTCCCGTCGACGATTTCGTCTTGGCTACCAATTGGCCGTCAACCCACAATCGCGCTTGCTCGCGAACCCGCATCAAAAACCGATGCGTTCCCGCTGGCAATTCGACGTCGGCGGCCATCCGCAACAACAGCGGCGCCTTCCAGCTGGACCGGATGCCCCAGCTGTCGTACTCCATCGGAAGCCGCGACAACAGGAATTCGTCTCCCGCCCATCGCATCGATTCGGCCGGCCATTCCTCACCTTCATACAGCCACCGCTCTCGCGACGGCAAGCCGCCCGAAATTTGGAACATCACGCGTCCCTCGGGAAGGTCTTGCAACTGCGGCATGACTTCGGGTTGCAGTCGGGCGATGCGAGCTTCACCGACGCGGCGGAAGCGAGCCGCCATCACTTTTTCGTCCAACACTTCGCGATGGACCGCAACCGCATCGATCAGTCCTTTGAAACCGCTGCCGATGCGGATCTCATCGTCGTCGACCACCGGCGCCAACTTGGTCGCTCCGCCCATGTCCCAGGTCCCCGTCGTCGGTTCCCCGTTGATGTAGCCGCGGATCGAACTCGGATCGCCGAAACGATAGGAGATCGCGATGTGATACCAACCGGTGTTCGTGCGGAAACTCTGCTTCGACGTCCAACGATGCCAATGCCGATCGCCGCTGCCTAACTTCGACGCGAACAGGAAATTGACTTTCGCTTCGCTTCCCTTCCCGGCCAAACGCAACGCCCAGTTCTGGTTGTCGCGAGCGAATTTCGGAGAACCGGTCCGTCCCTTGCCTATCACCACGTGCGGCGAACCCGTAATCCCGCCGATCGGGCTGACCCAAGCTTCCAGCGTGATCGCGTCGCCGTTGGTGAAGTCGAACTCGCTGTCGGCTCCCGAGTCGGGAATGCTGAAATAGCCGCCGTCGAAACGGACCGCGGTGTTGCTGGCGTCCAAATCGGGGAACTCCGGCGGCCGCGGGCCGGCCTGGTCGCGTTGGAGATTGCCGTTGGCTTTCATCGGCGTCGCTTCTTCGCTGCCAAAGTCCCAGCGTGCGACCGGCGGAGAATCACCGGGCGACCGGCTGGCGGTTGCGACAACAATCGAAATAACGGCAAGCAGGGTGGGGAGGAATCGGTGCATTGG
Organism: Rosistilla oblonga; assembly: GCF_007751715.1. NCBI lineage: Bacteria > Pseudomonadati > Planctomycetota > Planctomycetia > Pirellulales > Pirellulaceae > Rosistilla > Rosistilla oblonga. The sequence goes on from NZ_CP036292.1 coordinate 5,986,333, forward strand.
GGAATGAACTCCGAGCTGGCATGCACTGCCAGCAGGTCGGTTGAGCAAAGGAATGAGGTGGGAAATCATGGTGTCTCTCCTGAGGCAGCCGCCATCGCTGGCAGGCCGCCAATAAATACGGGATCGACGTGGTGGCGGTCGTCCATCGCATCTTGAATGAACAGGCCGTCGACGCGCTGGCCATCGGCGTAGCCCAAATCGGAAAGGTCGATGCCGACGGCTAAGCCGCGGAATTTGAGCACCTTGCCGTTGGGGAAGCACTCCTGCGTCTGCAGGTCCGCAATCGAATCGACCGGCTGGGCGAACTGATGAATGTAGAAGGCGGTCAGATCCCGCGCGTTGGGCGACTCCATCGTCAGGTCGTAGACGCGGATCGAATGCGATCGCAGTCCTTCGCGGAAGCGAAGCGGGCTGACGTGAAAGGCATCGCCATCGGGCGGGTTGGAAAACGTTTGAAGATCGAAGAACACGACGTCGGGTCCGGGACCGTTTTCGACTGGGCTGGCGAACTTGATCGCCATTCCAGGCGTGGCGGAGGGGCCGCTCAATACGGGGTCGCTCGTCAACGGTTCGCGGCTTCCGCCGGGATTGATCGCGCCGGTGACAAGGCTGCGATCGGAAGAGGTGACGATCCGTCCGTCGGGAAGCGTCTGGCCCGTGCTAACAAAAAGGGGCCCCGGTTCGGTCGCTTTAAACGACGCAACGCGAATCGGAATCAGGTCTTCCACGGGAACGGTCACGACGCGGCCACCGCGCTGCAGCGTGACGCCGGTCAGATTTTCTGCGCCTCCATCTTCGGCGGCTGTCGTTGTTTCGTAAGCGATGATGCGATCGGGCAGTCGACTGCGATAGCGGCTGGCATCAAACGGAATCGCACGGCCGGCAAAAGCTTGGCCGCGGCTGAATTTTTGAGCGTCGCCGTCGGTCATGCGAATCGTCGGATCGCGATCGGGCATCGGTTCGTCCTCGCCACCGATGTCGTAGATGTCCGCCGCTCCTTCGATCACTTGCACCTCGGTCTCGCTCGTCTCCGAAACGTTCACCGAGAACCGCGTGCCACGATCGACCACACGCGTGGCGGGCGTCTCGACGCGAAAGCCTTCGGCGCCGTCGGGGGCGTGGACCGAACAACTCCCCACATCCAAGGCGAGGCATTCGTCGGACATCACGCGAAAGACCGCCGGGCCCTCCAGGATCGCCGACGCGCCGGCCGGGAAGGCAACTTCGATCATGCCGCTCATCAGCACATAATCCCGTTCGCCAGCAAGCACTGCTCCCACGGGAGGGGACAGTTCGCCGAAGAACTTCGCATTGGAATTGCTCGCCAAACGAACATCCGCTGCCGCCGTCGCGCCGCCAATGGGCTGGGGCGTGGTGTCGTGAGCGATCTGCGGTTGAGTTGGATTTCCGAAGTAAAACGCTGCCACAGCGGCCAGCATGATGGCGGCGGCGATTCCGAACGCGGCAGCTTTCGTACGAAACGCGTTTCCCTTCGGCAGCGTGGCAGGCGTCGACGCATCGGGTTCCATGTTGGACATCACGCGACGGACGAAGGCATCCTGATTGTCGGGCAGTCGCGACATCGCTTCGCGGACAAACTGATCTTGTCGCGACTTGGATTCGTCGACCGCCAACGCTAACAAACGATGCGTCTGAAACATGTCAGCCGCCAACGTCACGCGCTGCGGATCTTCCGCCATCAGTTGGCGCAGCTCGGCCAGACCTTGCTCGTCGAGTTCTCCCTCGAGATAGTCGGTCCAGAGCTGGGCAAAACGATCGAAAGCGTTCATTGCAGACCTCCATCGGCCCGCGCCAGTCGCGTTTCGACGCATTGTTGAAGCGCCTGGCGAGCCTTCCATAATTGTTTTTTGACTGCGGCGACCGAACGGCCGCAGCGGGCAGCCATCTCCTCGAGCGGGATTTCTTCTTCGTACCGCCAGTCGACGAAACGGCGGAGCGGTTCGCTCAGCGCATCCAGGCAAAGGTGCAAGCTATCCAAACGCGTGTCCCAGCGCTGGGGAGCTTCCTCGCTGCGGCGGTCCAATTCGCGTTGCAGCAGATCGGGCCCGTAACGCGAATGGTAATCGGCGATCCGCCGCAGCCGAGTGGTTTCGGTGCGAAGCTGGAATCGGGCGATCGTGAACAGCCAGGCGGCGAATTGCGTGCCGGGTTGGTAATCGGACAGCCGGCAATAGGCGGCGACAAACGTTCGCTGGGCCACTTCGTCGACATCGATACCGGGGGGCACGTGGCCAGCCAACCAACTGCGCAGCGGCTTCTCAAACCGGCGAATCACGGTTTCGAAAGCAGCCTTGTCGCCATCGCGGGTGCGGCGAATCGCGTCTTCAAGGTGGGCGTCGTTGGAGGGGGTGGGATCGCTCATCAGTAGATTATGGCAGCACCGGCGGTGAGGTTACCCGTGACGCCCGTTTTTTGGGAAAATTAGTCACCGCGATGTCGGATTGCACGTTTTACACGCCGCGGGCAAGCTCGAATTGCGCTGCGGAAAGGGGCGATCAGTGCCCGTAGGGGGAACGCAAAACAAGTGAGCAGCGAGTCCCCCCCGCGACGGACTTCGGATCTGGCGGGGCGCACCGCGTTTGCAATTTAGTCTGGTATGGATGCCGCAGACGCTTCAGCCGAGGTGACGCCGGTGCAAGCTCGCCGCGAGCGCCCACCCCTTTGACGTCTACACTTGCTGCAGGATAATTCGATTCGAGAATCGCGCACCGGTTGCGTTGGTTCGGTCGTGGGGCACATTTTACGAGAGCCATGTTCGATTCGCTGCAGACTTGGTTTGGCATTCCGCCGCAGGAACAGCCAGCCAATCACTACCGCTTGCTGGGCATCGAGCTGTTCGAATCCAGCGTCGAGACGATCGATGCTGGGTTCGAACAGCGGATGACGTATCTGCATGGCTGTTCGACGGGAGAGCACGCCGAACAAGCCGAAAAGTTGATGAACGAGGTCTCCGCGGCTCGGCTGATCCTGCTGAATCCTGAGAAGAAGGCGAGCTACGACGCTTCGTTGCGGCGATCGTTGGCCGCTCCCGTCGTCGCGGTCGCGGCGGCACCAGTCGTTCCCGCAGCCCCCGCGGCTCCAATCTCTCCTCCAGCCCGACCTGCACCGCCGCGTCAGGCTCGGCCGACGCTGGCTCCACCGGTCCGTCCGTCGGCCCCTCAAAATCCCTTTGGTTCGCTCAGCCCTCGTTCTGCCACGGACGCCAAGAACTTTGCGATCCGGACGCCCGAGAGCGACTCGCGCGACGCGGAGACGCCGAAGTCGAACCGCAACGCTCAGAACTGGATCATCGTCGGCTTTTCGGTGCTAGTCAGCTGCCTGCTGCTGGGGCTGGTCGCGTTGATTCTCGCCCTGGTCAATCCCTATGTCCCACCTAGCCCGGGGCAAAGCCAACCGAGCGCCGTCCGCAATTCAGCTCCTTGATCAGACCAGCGCGAGCACGTAGAGGAAGTCGTCAAGACTTTCGTTCCACCGCCCACAGGGCCGACCGTTCGCACGGATTGCCAGGTCTCGATACACTATGATTCGGTTGAGAACCACGTGGGTAGATCCGGTGGCCCGATGGCGACTAACGCTAATCTCTTGTCGCACCTGCACGTGAATCAAAACGTGTAACTCAATCTTCCATCCGCACCAAAAATCAAACCCGAAACCGAATTAGATGAAACAAACCAAATCAGTCATTCCCCACGGGACTCTGGCCCGCCGACTCGTCGCCGTCGCGCTGACGACCACACTTTTCGTCGGTTGCAATAAAAAGGGCGACACCATTTCGTCGGCAGAGGAGGCTGACAAGAAAGCTGGCATTGCCGCCCCCGGCATCGAGGAAACCAAAGCGATCGCCGAGGAGGGCTTCATCTACGGACTGCCAATCGTGATGAACTATGCGGTGATGAACGAATTCAGCGTCGACAAGAACTCGGGGCAGTTCAAGGCCCCGTTTAATGTCCTCAATAGCGAAGCCCGAGTCGCCACTTATAAGGATACGGCGGTAGTCACCCCCAACAGCGATACACCGTATTCCTTCCTGTGGCTCGACCTGCGCAGCGAGCCGATGGTGATCTCGGTTCCGGCCGTGGAGAAGGACCGCTACTACTCGGTGCAGTTGATCGATGGCAATACTTATAACTACGGCTACATCGGCAGCCGTTCCACGGGAACCGAGGCGGGTAAATACCTGGCTGTTGGGCCCGACTGGAAAGGCGACAAGCCGGCGGGCATCGACAAGGTCTTCCACTCCAGCACGCCGTTTGGTGTAACGCTTTTCCGCACCCAACTGTTCAATCCTGCCGATATGCCCAACGTGGTGAAGGTTCAGGCCGGCTTCAAGGTGCAACCACTGTCCGCCTTCCTGAATCAACCAGCGCCCCCTGCCGCACCGGAAATCGATTTCATCCCGGCGACCACCAAGGGGATTAAGAAGAATTTCTACGAATATCTCGACGCCGCGCTCGCGACCGTGCCGGAGACACCGGAAAACAAGCCGGTTCGCGAAAAGCTGGCCAGCATTGGTATCGGACCGGGCAAGTCGTTCGAATTCAAGGATCTCTCCGACGAACACAAGGCGGCCGTGCTGCTGGGGATGAAAGAGGGCGACGACAAGGTGAAGGCGTTCATCGCTGGAGCAGGCAAGGATCAGAATGGCTGGCAGGTGGGAGGGGTCTCTGGTGGAGATCATGCCTACTACAACAGCGACTGGCTCAAGCGTGCTGCGACGGCAAGCGCAGGGCTCTACGCAAATGACGCCGCCGAAGCCACCTACCCGTTGACCCGCAAAGACGCCGATGGTGAAGAGCTGGATACCAGCAAGCACAACTACACGCTTACATTCGACGAGGGCAAACTGCCACCAGTAAATGCCTTCTGGTCGGTGACGATGTATGACGGCAAGAGTCAATTGCTGATCGAGAATCCGATCGATCGCTATCTCATCAATTCGCCGATGTTGCCGGACATGAAGAAGAACGATGATGGCTCGGTGACAATCTACATCCAGAAGGAGAGCCCTGGCGCCGACAAGGAATCCAACTGGCTGCCCGCTCCCAACGACACCGCCTACCTCGTGATGCGGCTCTATTGGCCTAAAACCGAGGCTCCTTCCATCCTGCCGCCGGGCGAAGGCACTTGGCAACCGCCGGGAATCGTCAAGACGAACTAGTTCTTTTCGATTCGACGACACGCGATCGAGCCGCTCCCCTACCGGAGCGGCTCGCGTTTTTTACCGCTCGACCGTAAATCACTCTGGCGTAGCGGAAGTCGTCAAGACTTTCGTTCCACAGCCCAGCATTCACGAAACTCTTGACGAGTTCCGCTACGGGAGCCGCGCACCTGTCGGGGCTGAGCCAATAAATGAAGCCCGTTCGGGACAGGCATGAAGCGCATTTTCGTTTAACCGCGGTGGCAACGCCCCGCGCGTCCATAGCCATGCCTTCCCGCAGCGTTTGAGTCCTTTAGACCTAACCGAAGCGATCGCCCCCAACCGGGGCTGAGCCGATAGTCGAAGCCCGATCGGCACAGGCTTGAAGAGCATTCTCGTTTAACCGCGGCGGCAACGCCCCGCGCGTCCATAGCTAGGCGCACGCATGACGCCGTTCCTCCTTGGCGTAGCGGAAGTCGTCAAGACTTCGTTCCCCAGCCCCGGCATTCCGAAACTCTCGACGAGTTCCGCTACGTGGTTCAGTGAACGATTTCGGGCACGTCAAACCGGGACGGAGAATGGATCTTCGATCGCGGGGTTCCTCTTGTTACAATAGGGCTCCAGCGGGGATTTTGCGTCGACCAGATTGACGCCTCGGGCAAACTTCAACAACGGAAACGGGCTCTTTCGGCGTTCGTTTCACTTCTTTCGAGCAGCACCTACTTGAACCAAAAAGCAGACAATATCGTCGGCATCGACCTGGGAACCACTTTCAGCGTCGTCGCGCATCTCGACGCTGCGGGGATTCCGCGGACGGTGACCAATGCCGAGGGAGACCTGACGACGCCCAGCGTGGTGATGTTTGAAGAGAACGAATTTGTCGTCGGCAAAGAGGCGGCCAAGGCGGCGGCGTTGTTTCCCGACAAGGTGGCGGAGTTCGCCAAGCGGGAGATGGGCAAACCGATGTTCTCCAAATCGTTTGGCGGCCAATCGTTTCCGCCGGAGGTGATCCAGTCGCTGATCCTGGAGAAGTTGAAACGCGACGCGGCCGACAAAATTGGCCCGATCACCAAAGCGGTGATCACGGTGCCGGCCTACTTCAACGAACCCAAACGCCGCGCCACTCAAGACGCCGGTCGACTGGCGGGGCTCGAAGTCTTGGCGGTGATCAACGAACCAACCGCTGCGGCGATCGCCTACGGTGTCTCCGAAGGCTTCTTAAATGCTCAAGGCGAATCGCAGCGAGCTGAAACGATCCTGGTCTACGATCTCGGCGGCGGCACGTTCGACGTGTCGGTGATGCGAATCGATGGTCAGCACTACGAAGTGATCGCCACCGATGGCAACGTGATGCTGGGAGGCGCCGATTGGGATCGCTGTTTGGCAAAACATCTGGTCGATCGATTCGCCGACGAACATCTGATCGATCCCTGCCAAGATCCCAATGCGATGGCGCGGTTCATGCGCGAAGCCGAAGAGGCCAAGCGGACGTTAAGCGCTCGGTCGCAGGCCAACGTGTTGATCGAATTCGCCGGCGCGGTGATGCGAACAACGGTTACGCGGGCGGAGTTCGATGAACTGACAGCCCATCTGTTGGAACGGACGCGGTTCACCGTCAACAAAGTCATCAAAGAAGCGGGGCTCGGGTGGGACGAGGTCACGCGGGTGCTGCTGGTTGGCGGTTCGACGCGGATGCCGCAGGTCGGCCAGATGTTGAAGCAGCAGAGCGGCCGGGCGGCCGATCGATCGCTTTCGGCCGACGAAGCGGTTGCTCACGGAGCGGCTCTGTACGGCAAGATCTTGCAATCGCGGCAAGCTGGCCAGCCCGAATCGATCCAGGTGACGAACGTTAATTCGCACGCACTGGGCGTATTGGGAATCGAAAAAGCGACCGGCCAACCTCGCAATCGCGTGATGATTCCCCGCAACTCACCTCTCCCTTCATCGCACACAGCTCAATTTGAAACGCACAAATCGGGTCAGCCCAACGTGGCGGTCCAGGTGGTGGAAGGAGGCGACAGCAGCGGCCAGAATTCCACGATGATCGGCAAGTGTGTCGTCCACGATCTGCCGCCGGGCCTGCCCGCCGGAACGCCGGTCTGGGTGAAGTTCCAATACGACGCCGACGGGATGTTAGGCGTCGCCGCCAGCCTGCCGAGCGTTGGCATCACCGCGAGGTTGCAGATTCAACGCCAGAGCGGACTGACCGACAGCGCGTTGACCGATTGGAACGACAAGATGAAAGAGATCTACAGCGCCCTCGATTTGGACTGATGCGATCGTGGCTGTGGAACTCTCACTCGACAACGGCCAATGCCAAGTCTTCGCGAAAAACGAAGTCACCGTCGGTTGCGCCAGCCGATGCGACTTCGTCATTCCGCCGCTCGATGGAATCAACGACACGCACGCGGTGATCCGCCGCGTCGCCAACCGTTGGATGATCCAAAGCAGTGGCCCGTGGCAGCTGTTCCCCGCCGAAACCCCACCCGACACGCGGCACTGGATCGAATCTGCGACCGCGATCGATCTAGCCCAGCGCGGCCCAACGCTACACTTCCGCATCGATCCGACAGCCGTTGTGGCCGCCGATCGGCAACCGATCTCCGCTGCCCAACCTCCCAAACCAACTCCGCTCCAAGCTCCACCACAACCGATCGCAACATCGCAGCCTGTGCCGGTGCGTCCCAGCCAGCGGCCGACAGCACCGGCTGAATTCGACGACCGCGGATCGCCGCATCCCGATCAACATGGTCGCCCCTTCAACGATCCGGCAGAAGGATCACGCTCGGGGCATGCCTCCGCAATTCCGCGGCTCGGCCGCGCCGACACATTGCGTCGCCGGCGCTCCCTCGGGTTCATGGGCTTTGTCGCTGAAGCGATCAAGGTCGTCCTGGGCGCCGCCGTTGGGCTCTCTTGCAGCTACTACATTATGTGTCGCTTCCTGCCCGACTCTGCGCTGCTGCAGTTAATCGCTGCCGAACTGCCGGCAAACCTGCAGCCGGAGGTGATTCGGGGAGAGCAAATCGGCGGCGAACAAAACAGCGATCCGCCGCAGTGATCTTGTGTTATGATATCGGCTCCCCGGCTGCGACCTGCACGCCTCACCAACCTGATAAAATTCCAGTTATTGGAGAACCCTCCCCGATGGTCCGAACTCTCGTCTCCCTCCTGATCGCAGGTGTCATGATGACGCAGTCCTTCGCTGTCGAAGGCAAACAGTATTTCGAAATCCGCCAATACAAACTGAAAGAGAACGCCGACCCAACGCTGTTGGATGCCTATCTCTCCGACGCCCTGCTGCCGGCGCTAAACCGAATGGGCATCGAGCCGGTTGGATTGTTCAAGACCGATTCGAGCGAAGAGCAGGAATCGCGGTTCGTCCTGATCCCGCTGGACGACGCCGGTCAAGTTGCCGAGATCCCAGCCAAGCTGGCGGCCGACAAAGCTTATGCCGAAGCGGCGACCGAATACAATCAGATCCCACCATCGACACCGATCCTCGATCGCGTCCGCAGCGAGTTATTGATCGCGTTCGACGTGCTTCCCCGCTTGAATCAGCCCGAGCTGAGCAAAAACAAAGAGCAGCGGATCTTCGAACTGCGAACCTACGAAAGCGCCACCGAACACCGCGGCGATCTGAAAGTGGAGATGTTCAATTCGGGTGAGGTTCCGATTTTCTTGGACTGCGGAATCCAACCGATCTTCTTCGGTCAAGCGATCGTTGGCGACAAGATCCCCAACCTGACCTATATGACTGTCTATCCAAATCAGGAAGCCAAAGACGAAGGTTGGAAGAAGTTCCGCGTCCATCCCGATTGGAAAGTCCTGAGCAAGAAGGAACGTTATGCCAACACGGTTAGCACGATCCACAAATGGAACCTGTTGCCGCTGCCCGCAAGCCAGCTGTAACATCCGATGAACGCAGCGGAATCCCAGCCGCTGCAACGTCTCGCGAAGGCCGATGCCATGCATCTGCCCGGAGGACGGTTTACGCTGGGATTGCCCGATGCGAGTCGCCACGCCGCGGCCGTCGGGATCGGTAATTCCATCTGTTGGATTCCCGACAGCGTCCGCTGGCGGCGCCCGCTCTACGCGGTCGTCAGTTCTCGGATCGGCCGCCATCTGCATCGTCGATGCGATTGGTTTGCGTTGTTGCGACAAGCGATCGCCGCGACGCAGCAGGATGGGGCAACGCTGTTGATCAGCGAAGGAACTGCCGCAGCCCCTTGGGTTGGGCGGGCTGCCCAACGTTTCGCGTGCCCCGCGATCACGATCTGCGTGAGCCCCGACAACGAAGACTTCGACCGCTGGCTCGGCCGGATTCAAAAGCATCCGCCAGCCGATCGGATCGCGATCTCGCCTCCCATCGCTCCATCGACCACGCTCGCCGACGCCCCTCGCCGCGATGCTGTGGCGATCTTTCTCGCCGATCGAGTCTATGCGCCGTTGGTCTCCCGCGGCGGCAATATCGATCGCCTGTTGGATCGACGCCTCAACGATCGACGCTGGAATCCTGCAAGCGTTTGGATTGCGATCGATCCCAAAAATCGTGGCGTCCCGTCGCACATCGATCGCGGCGCCGTCGGCTGGATGATCTCCGCAAGAAATGATCCGGTAGCTGTCACGCCGGGCGAAGTGCCACGAGAAGGGGACCTCTCACTCGGTGAACTGTTATCGCAGCGAGGCGAATCGGATGCTGCCGACCGCTGGCCCTATCTGGTCCACTGCACGCGAGAGCGGGATGGGGCGTGGCCCGATCAAAGCGAAGTCGACTTTCACGACGAACTGCTCTCGGGCGACTGCAACTGCGAATCGGGACCGCTGGCGACGCTGCGGCGGATCTTGCAGACCGGGCGGCTGTTAGCGACTGATCGACTGACGCGCGGCAGCCAGCCGGTCGTCTGCCTTTCGGCTCGCCCGCTAGCCGATCTACTGGGCGGCCGCGTTTTCCGGTCCCATCTGGGACGCTGGGACTACGAACCGTATGGGATCGCGATCCACCGCAGCCTACTGGAAACGCAGGGCGGCCGGCCGGCGATTTACGGCGACGCGGACGACTTCGACGCGCTGCCACCAGCCGATCGAACCTATTTCCAAGATCGTGGCACCACCCACGACTGGCGACTGGAAAAGGAATGGCGAATCGCAGCGGATATCGATCTGACGACGATTGCCAGCCACGAAGCGTTTGTCTTTGTCCGCTCGGTTAGCGATCTACCGCCGATCGCTCGCTACTGCCGATGGCCGATTGTCGTCGTTGGCGTATAATGCCATTTGAATCGCATGCCAACTCGCCGAACGGTTGGCTCAACATAAATAAGGGTGTATCTCGTGTCTGTATCGATCCAACCTTCGGAGGCATTGCCGCTGAAGCCCTACAAATCGCTCTCCAACACCGAACTGTCCCAACGCATCCAAACGGTGCGTCAGCAATTGGGCGATTCGCTGCTGATTCTGGGGCATCACTATCAGCAGGACGAAGTGATCGAGCACAGCGATCTGCGTGGGGACAGTTATCAGTTGAGCCAGATGGCAGCCGAGAGCGCCGCTTGCAAGACGATCGTTTTTTGTGGTGTCCACTTCATGGCGGAAACCGCCGACATCTTGGCTAACCGCCCCGAGAAGCTGGAACAGCGCGACGGCCAACGCGTCAGCGTGATCCTGCCCGACATGGCGGCTGGTTGTTCGATGGCCGACATGGCGGCGATCGATCAAGTCGAAAACGCTTGGGCCGACATGGGCGAAGTGATCGACACCAAATCGGTGATCCCGGTCACCTACATCAACAGTGCGGCCAGCCTGAAAGCGTTTTGCGGAAAACATGGCGGCATCGTCTGCACCAGCAGCAACGCGCGGGCGGTCCTGGAATGGGCGTTTGAGCGCGGCCAACGCGTCTTCTTCTTCCCCGATCAACATCTCGGCCGCAACACCGCCCTGACGATGGACATCACCAACGACCAGATGCCTGTCTGGGATCCGTACGAAGATGAACTTGGCGGCAACGACGAACAAGCGATCCGCGACAGTAAAGTGATCCTGTGGAAGGGGCACTGCAGCGTGCACCAAATGTTCCGCCCCGAACATGTCGACGCGTTCCGCAAGAACCACCCCGGCATCAAGATCTTGGTCCACCCCGAGTGCCCGCAAGACGTCAACGACCTAGCCGATGTTTCGGGCAGCACCGGCAAGATCATCAACACAGTCAAAGAGAGCCCGGCGGGAACCAAGTGGGCGATCGGAACCGAATTGCATCTGGTGAACCGATTGAAGCAGGAACATCCCGAACAGGAGATCCATTTCCTGTCGCCAGTGATCTGCATGTGCGCAACGATGTACCGCATCGATCTGGCTCACCTGTGCTGGTGCTTGGAAAATCTGGTCGCCAAAGAAAACGTCAACGTGATCGAAGTCGATGAAGAGACCTCGCGATGGTCGCTGGTCGCACTGGAACGCATGCTTGCGGTGAAATAACCCATGACTCAACCGATGAATCCGACCACGCCCTTGTCGCGGGAACAGGTTCGAGCGATCGACGAGATCGCGATCGGGGAATTTTCGATGCCAGGCATCTGCCTGATGGAGAACGCCGGCCGAGGCGCGGCCGAACAGATCGCTGCTTTTACAGCCGCCACGGAGATTGCGATCCTGTGCGGCGGCGGGAACAACGGCGGCGATGGGTTTGTGATCGCCCGCCATCTGCAGCTGATGGGACGCAAGCCCCACATCTTTCTGCTGGCCGATCCCGCTCGGCTCTCCGGCGACGCCCTGACCAATTGGCAGATCGCGATGGCCAGCAAACTGCCTTGCGAAGTCGTCGACGAACACTCGCTGCCGAGCCTACAGCGGAAACTGGCCGAAGCATCGTGTATCGTCGACGCGATGTTAGGGACCGGAGCCAGCGGAGACCCTCGCGGCACGATCGCCAACGCGATTCGAAATGCCAACGCAACCACGGCGGTACGCGTGGCGATCGATCTTCCCAGCGGACTCGATTGCGACACCGGCAGCCCCGGCGATCCCTGCTTTCGCGCCGACCTGACCTGCACGTTTGTCGCCGAGAAGATTGGCTTTGCCGCCGCCGGGGCAAGCGAGTTCACCGGCGCGGTCCGCGTCGTTTCGATCGGCGCACCGGCGGAACTGCTGCGTCGCTACACGGTCGACGATTAGACCGACGCCAAGCCCCAGGTGGCCAATTGCGCCAGGACGCTTTCGGTCGCCTTCCACTGCTCGTTGGTCGGCGGAGCGAAGAGTTCCGTCGTATGATGCTCGCAGATCCCCAGCAAACCGAGCGACATCTTCAGCCCAAGGATCACCGAGCCGATCGTTTCCGGCTGACCGTACAGCCGCCCCAACACATCGGCTTGCTTTTGCAGACGGTGCAGCGCGACGGCATCCTCGTCGATTGCGGCCTGATAGATGCTGCGGAACAGCGACGGGCAAACGTTCGCGCCACCGTTGACGCCCCCGGTCCCGCCCGCCGCGATCGCTTCGGCCAGCAAATGTTCGGGGCCAACCAAACGGCACCACTCCGGCCGCCGCGCGATCGCGAGGTCGCAGTACTGGCGGAACAGCTGCATGTCGCCGCCGCTATCTTTGAAACCCGCGATGTTCGGCTCGTCGGCCAGCCGTTGCAACGTGCGGATCGAAATCGTTTGATGGACGCAGGACGGCATGTTGTAGACGACCAACGGGAGCGGGCTGCGCCGGGCCAGTCGCACCAGATGCCCCGCTTGATGTTCTTCTGCCGACGCAAAGTAATAGGGAAGCGTCGATACGATCGCCGACGCACCGCAATCGGCGGCGTGTTCGGCCAGCCCGACGGAATCTTCCAGCGAGGGGCTGCTGACGCCAACCAAGACGGGGACGCGGTCGTCGACTTGCGAACAGGCCCGTTCGATCAATTCGCATTGCAATTTGAAAGGCAACGCGGGCCCTTCGCCGCAGGTTCCCAGCAGGAACACGCCCGACACGCTGCCGGAGATCAGGTGTTCGAGCAAGTTGTCGAGCCCCTGGTGGTGCAAGCTGTCGGGAGCCGTCAGCGGGGTCACCAGCGGTGGCACGATGCCGCTCAAAGGGGCAGGGAAACGGGACGTCTTCATGCAATGCACTCCGCGAGAACAAACAACCTGAGGGGCCGAGGCTGGCTTCGTTCGCAGAGCTACGAAAAATCGCCGCCGCCAACAGCACGTCGCCACCTCAACGCGGTTTGGATGCCGAAAGTATATTCGTTTGTCGGGGGCAAATGAACGTTTGCGTCGCCAAATTCACTGGCTTTCCCAAGCACCGGGCGTGGTCGTTTGCGGTGGGCAAATTTTTTCGAACACGCAGCTTCGCATCCCTCCGCTGGTCCGCAAATCGTGGTCGCGCGGCGGCGGGGTTCGAGGGAGCGGCGATTCGCGGGGGATGATCTGGTTCTGGGGAGCAATTTGAGGCACAATAGCCGTTCCGGCCGTTGGACGCAGTGACGTTCAGGGCGTCCCGATCAGGAACCACAATGTCCAGTTCTCGCAGCGAAAACAAACCCTCCGCGATCCATCCAGGCCCCGGCGATCGCGTCGTGGAAGTCGATGGGCAAACGGTCTACTTGCGAAAACCGGCGTTGGCAGCCGTCCTGGCGTGGTTGATCCCCGGTGCGGGGCATCTGTACCAGGGCCGCACGCGGAAGGGCTGGATGTTCATGATCTGCATCCTGGTCACCTACTTCTTCGGCTTTGCGATCGGCGGCGGACACGTCGTCTACGCTTCCTGGATCAATGGCGACAAGCGATGGCACTACCTGTGTCAGCTGCCAGTTGGTCTGGTCGCGTTTCCGGCGTTGATCGAAGGGAACAATATGCGAAAGCATACGGTTCGCGGAGTCACGACTGCCGACTGGAAGCCCTATTTTGGCGAACTGATGTCGCCGCCGCGGCGTCCGCTACAGGAGAACGATGCGGACGATTTGGCCAGCTGGTATGCCCAACGGGGCGCCGGATACGAGATGGGAACTTGGTACACGATGATCGCCGGGCTGTTAAACGTGCTGGTGATCTTCGACGCTTTCGCCGGTCCGCTGGCGATCCCGATCAGCGGCAAGTCGGAGCGTTCGCCCAAAGACGAAAAAGAGGGTGACGAGAGCGAAGCGAAGAGCCAGGAGGGAGCTGCCTGATGTTGCCGATGACCCCCGTCTACATGCTCTACTTCATCCCGCTGCTGATCTCGATCAGTTTCGTCTACGCGGGCACGCGGCACGAAGATCCCAAACAGATCTTGGTCCAAGCTTGGCACACAGCCTACTGGATCCTGGCCTTCATGGGGCTGATCTTCGCGTTGCTGTGGGTCGTCGGCTGGTTTCTCTAACCGCCGCGTCTGCGACGCCGAACGCAGAGCCTGAAAGTCGCTAGCAACTGCCCTCGCCAGAGGCAAACAATCAGCCTGCGCCGCCTGAATATGAAGATTGCATAAAGAGACGATGAGTTCTCCGTTAGGAACGCTTGTCCCTCGATTCTCCTGCCCATACCTTTCCCAAGGTGATGCATTTTGCGTTGGCATCGCCGTGGGAAATCGGTCGCAGATCGATCAAGCCGAGGTGTGTCAAAAGCTTCGCGCACGTCGCCCCTTGGATCGCACCGGATCTTCGTGGACATCATCTCTTTCAGGCAAATCGGCAATGAAACGTCGCGGTTTCACGATCATCGAAATGTTGGTGACGCTCACGATCATTGGGGTCTTGGCCAGTCTGTTGCTGCCGGCGACCAACATGGCTCGCGAAGCGGCTCGGCAAACCCAATGCGCGAACAATCTGCGGCAGATGGGAACCGCGTTGCTCGCTCGCGCTGAACAGGATAAGGGTCGGCTGTGCAGCGGTTCGTTCGATTGGGCAAACGACGGCGCGGTCACCGACATCGGCTGGGTTGCCGATCTGGTCCGCGACGGCATCGCGCCAAGTGAATTCCGCTGTGCTTCAAATCCTTCGCAGATCAGCGCCGCCTACCGCGATCTGATCGAGATGCCGGTTGCCGATGCCGGCAACGAAGCCTGTACGCCGCGGTTGGGCAAAGCTCCCGTGACGCAGATCGACGGCACGATCGCGAAAAACTATGCGTTGACAATCGTCGATGAAAACCTTGCAGCGTCGGGCGCCGATCGGATCGCGGTGCTGACACGCGACGTCTACGATCGCGGCTTCAACACCAACTATGCCGCTTCTTGGTTCCTGGTTCGCGGCGGCGTCCGGTTGGACGACAGCGGCAACTTGGATCCCGCCGACGCCGGTTGCAGCACCGACATCGATCATCCCAACGTCACGACGGGACCACTGACAACGAAACAGATTGCCTCCGCTCGCGCCCCCAGCTACACGATCCCGCTGCTGTGCGATGCCAAATCCAACGAAGCGCTGACAACAGACTTCGGCGACCGGCTTGGTGGCGAACCGATGACTCGCACCATGGTCGGCGGTGCGATCACGATCTCCGGACTGGCAACGCCCTCGTTTGCCGCGGGGACAGCTCGCGCCGGCGCCTCGGGTTGGTGGAATGTTTGGAACAAGGAAACGCTGCAAGATTACCGCGGCATGTTCCCGCTGCACCGCGGCATCTGCAACGTCGTGATGGCCGACGGTTCAGTCAAACAACTGTTCGATGAAAACGAAGATGGCTTCATCAACAACGGCTTCCCACAGAACAGCGATTTCCAAAGCGACGTGATCGAAGCCGCTCCGCTGCAACTGGTCAGCACCTACACGCTGACCACCGGCGACAGCGATTGAGCCCAAGTCAAAGCCGCGGTTTTGACCCGCGGTCGGTCGTCGAACTTTCGACAGCCCGCCTGGATCTGGTGTAGAATCGTCGACCGACGAACGCCTCTACCTACCTAGATCCTGCCGAAAGACTCCGCCATGCTTCGCCTCTCTCTTTGGCTGGCAGCGCCGCTGCTGCTCCTCTCCAGCTCACTCCTCGCCGCGCCGAAGCCGAACATCCTGCTGATCGTCTCGGACGACCAAGGCTACAACGATCTGGGCAGCCTGGGGAACGGGATCATCACGCCGGCCTTGGATCGACTGGCTGCCGAAGGGACACGGCTGACAAACTTCTACGTTTCCTGGCCCGCTTGCACACCGTCGCGGGCGAGCCTGTTGACCGGTCGGTATCCGCAGCGGAACGGGATCTACGACATGATCCGCAACGAGGCTCCCGATTACGGCAAACTGTATACGCCCGAAGAATATGACGTCACGTTCGAACGTATCGGCGGGATGGATCTCCACGAAGTCATCCTGCCGGCAGCCCTGAAGCCAGCCGGTTACAAAAGCGGGATCTACGGCAAGTGGGACCTCGGGACGCTGAAGCGGTTCCTGCCGACCTCCCGCGGCTTCGACGATTTCTACGGCTTCGTCAACACCGGAGTCGATTACTTCACGCACCGGCGGTACGGCGTCCCCAGCATGTACCGCAATCTGGAGCCGACGGTCGAAGACGAGGGCACGTATTGCACCTATCTGTTCGAGCGTGAGGCGCTCCGTTTCATCGACCAGCACGCCGGAGAGTCTCCGTTTTTCCTGTACGTACCGTTTAACGCACCGCACAATTCTTCGGCTCTCGAACCGGAGATCCGTTCGACGGTTCAAGCTCCGCAGAAATACAAGGATCTCTATCCCGCAGTCGATCCCGAAACGCAGATCAATAAGAAGTATCGCTACGATGCGCCGGCGACCGTGACGACACGAGCCGCACGGCAACGGGACTATCGAGCCGCCGTCACGTGCATGGACGACGCGATCGGCAAGATGCTCGACAGCCTCGAACAAAAGCAACAACTCGACAATACGATCGTGATCTTCTTTTCCGACAACGGTGGCAGTGGCGGCGCGGACAATGCACCGCTCCGCGGCCGCAAGGGACAGACTTGGGAGGGCGGAATCCGCGTCCCCTGCATCGTTCGCTGGCCCGATGGCGGCGTGAAACCGATGCAGGTGAACGACGCCTTTTTAACCAGCTTGGAACTTCTGCCCAGTCTCGCCGCGGCAGCAGGCATCGCCCCGCCGGAAGATGTCGTTTTGGACGGCTTCGATTGGTGGCCGACGCTGCGGGGCGAGCAGCCTTCGCCGCGGAAGGAGATGTTCTGGAAGCGACGCGATATGATCGGCGCTCGCGTCGGCAAATGGAAATGGGTCGACATGAGCGGCAAAGCGGGCGGATTGTACGATCTCGAAGCCGATCCGGGTGAGCGAAACAACCTCGCCCAGTCGCATCCCGAAGTCTTAAAGCACGTCCAGTCGCGGTATGCGAACTGGATCGCCGAGATGGAAGCTGCCGAACCGCGCGGACCGTTTCGCGATTTCTAAACGGATTGCCCGCCGCAGACCGCGGTGCGACTAAACGCCCGCGTCAAACGGAACGGGAACCAACAAGGCGTGCTGCTGGACCCAAGTCGCCAGCCCGTCCCAGCTGGTGAAGGCCGACAGGAAGACGATTCCCAGATAGCCGAAGATGACCGGCAAGCATAACAATCGCAAGCTGATCCGCAGCAACAGGTGCCACCGCGTCGCACCGGGCTGTCGGCGTTGACCTCGCCCCACCGCCAATCCGGTCATCAACCGAGCGGGTAACATAAAGGCGACCATCAGGATGCATGGCAACCATACAACCTCTTGTTGTGTCGCTTCGATCTTCAGCAGATACAGCGGCACGGCAAACAGTAGCGTCGACGTCAGGCCCAGCCAATAGAAGATCGGAGACGCGGCGAACCCCGCCCGGATCGGTGCCACTTCGAACATCGCTCGCCAGCGGTTCTCGGCGGCGAAGCGAGCTTGCAGGAAGGGGAGGTACAGCAGCACGATCGCCATCAAAATGAGACCGACGGCGCCGACGATCGCCGCCAGTCCGGTCTGGCCATCGCGCGTGGTGCCGATCAGAATCGCCGCGGGAGGCAACAGCCACAGCACCGTCGCCAGCATGCCACGCGTTCCCAGCCAAAACAATTTGCCAAGCTGCATCGAGGCGACAAACTCCCACAATCGATCGCGGGCTTCGACCCAAGTCGCCGGACGCCAGACCTGCTTGAGAAACTGGATCGGCCGCGGCCAGAAATAGCTTCGGAAACGACCGCCGCGAAACCAGACCCAACCGATGTGCGCCGCGATCGCAAAGACCAACAGCGTGCCGACGACCTGCAGCACTCCCGCCGCGTTGCCCGCCGGATCGACTAATCGAGCGGCTTCCGCCCACGTGGCGACCGCGCGGATCGGCAGACTCATGACCAAGATCGCAACGATCGCCGTCCCAATTCGACCGGCTTGATCCAACAGGAACAATCCGTCGCGAAGCCGCCCGCTGCGAGCGACTCGGCCGCTAACTTCCAACAAATACCCGAGCGCGACCAATTGAAAAACCGGGATCGCGGCGAGGACCGCCAACAGCACGACAAGGCTGGCCGTCTGAAAAGGACGGACGATGATCCACTTTCGCGCTCCCGCAGCGACCGATCTCCAACGCCCCGCCGGCCGATCTGACTGCAAATCCCGGCCGATGGCGTCCTCGGGAATGTCGATCACCGCCGTGGGTGCCGCGTCGGATACCAGTTCCGCATCGATCGTCATGACAAAGGGTCCTGGTCTCAAGTAAGTGCGGGTGTTTGCATCGCTTCGCCCTTGGCAAATCAAGCTTTCAAACGAGAGCGGCAGAGGAAGCGGTAACGCAACGCGTAAGCGGGGAATTCACGCGGCGACTCGCTCACGCGCCGGGTTACCAATCATTCCTAAACACAATCGGTGACTCGCCCTTTCGCGTTGCCGACGCAGCTTGCATTTTGGCGGATCAAAGAGTGGGAAGCTACAAGTGAAACGGGGGGAGTGATACATCGATGCAGCGTTCGAATTTGCGCATGCAGTGGGCGCCGCCATCGCACTACCACTTGTCTGGTTCGTTGCGGGAGCCGTGATATTGGACCGCGGGGCTTGAATCGGCACAAAAAAATGAGAAACGACGGTCGGGAAGCGGCCTGATCCGGGCGAATCAGGCCGATCCGAGCCACTCTTTTGGAATAATCCAAAAACTTCGCTCAGTTTACCTAATCCGCACCACGATCGAATGACGATCGATTGGGCAGGGGGATTTTTGGTGCAGCATTGCGCCCCGTCTCTCTCGAATTGCTAGCTGGCTGAGATGTTCCCAAAACCACAGCTCTCGGTTTTCCTGATCCTCGCGATCTTATCCGTCGCCAGCGGATGTCACTGTTTCCCTAGCGTTCGCTACCGCAATCCGCACGCTGCGGATTACGAGACCGCCTGCACTTGCGGCCGCGGCGATTGCCTGGAGTGCCGGGACCGCGAAGAGAAGACCAAGAAGGTCCCATGGCCGCTGTTCCATAGCGTTCCGACGCGGCCTGTCTTTGAAGGCAACCCCGCGACGCAGATGGTTCCGTACTGCGAACCGCAGAACGAAGTCGTGCTACCGCCGCTCCGGCCCGTCCCTCCGCCTGGGGCCGTGGAAACGCTCGCCCCCCCTCTAGAAATGCAGGAGGAAACCCCGCCAGGCACAAACTACTCAGTCTAGCCAAGCGGCCAGGTCCCCCCAGTCGAATACGTAAGCCTGTTAAACCTTGCGGCTCGACTTATGCAGGCGTCAAGCTGCTGCCAACGATGTTCCGATGCTAAGGCTCGTAAGAGTTATAATAGGGAACATGTTGAACCTCACCCCGCAGGTTTCGGTGCGTTCTCACTAGCATGCCCTATCAAGGTATCGCGTAGGGACCTATGAAACTGCGACCCGCTTCTATGACAACACTTCTACGTAGCAGTGTCATCTGCCTGACAACGTTTTGCACGCTGTTGGCACACACTGCCCAGACGGCTTTCGGCTCAAATCGCGATACGCCGGTTGTCCGGGTCGTTCGCGAAGCGTCTCCATCGGTGGTAAACATCCACGGTCACAAGACCGTGCGTGCCGGTGGCTTGCCTGGCCAAGGCCAATCGTTCCAACAGGTCAACGGCATGGGAACGGGAGTCGTGATCGATTCCCGCGGTTACGTCGTCACCAATTTTCATGTCGTTCAAGACGTCAACGACATCCGCGTCACATTAGCTGACGGACGCCCCGCAGTCGCTCGCGTGATCGCTCACGACCTTCGCACCGACCTGGCAGTCTTAAAGATCGACGCTCGCGAACCGCTGCCGGTGATTCGCATCGGCACCTCCGAAGACCTCTGGGTCGGCGAGACGGTGATCGCGATCGGCAACGCGTTTGGATATGAACATACAGTGACCCAGGGAATCGTCAGCGCGCTGCATCGCGATGTCCCGGTCAACGAAGAACAGAGCTATACCGATTTGATCCAGACCAGTGCAGAGATCAACCCGGGCAACTCCGGCGGTCCGCTGCTGAACCTCGACGGCCAGATGATCGGCATCAATGTCGCCGTCCGCGTCGGAGCTCAAGGGATCGCATTTACGATTCCCGTCGACCAAGTCTTGGACATCGTGTCGGGTTTGATTCAGCAGAAGACAGTCAACCAGATCTCTCACGGGATCCGCGGCGTCACAAAATGGAAAGACGACGAATCGATCTTCGAAGTCACCAGCGTCGCCAGCGGCAGCTCCGCCGAGAAAGAGGGTGTTGGCAAGGGTGACCGCATCCTGCAGGTCAACGGACATACAGTTCGCAACCACATGGATTTCGAATTCTCGATGTTGGAACTGACCTCGCGGGATTCGATCGAATTCGAAGTCGCCGACTCCAAGGGAGACGTGACCTTGGTTTCGTTGCAATCGCGACCTCAGACTCGCACGACCGACGCCATCTCTTCGCCCGTCGCTCAGCGAATCTGGACCAGCTTCGGCATCCAGGGCGAACCGGTCGCAGAAGCGACGATGCAAGACCTGAACCGCCGCATGGAAACCGCCTACGGTGCGGGATTGAAGATCACTTCGGTCCGCCCGGGCAGCCAAGCCGATCGTCAGGGAATGCAATCGGGAGACGTCCTGTTGGGAATCCGCAACTGGCAGACCTCCAACCTGAACGATCTCGATTACATCTTGCGAAGCGACGAATTTCGCAGTGGCAGCCAGTCGCAATTCTTCATCATCCGATCCAACAAGACGATGATCGGATATCTGCAGGTAGCTCAAGCCAGCCGACGGACCACGCGGTAAACTTCCAGAGACCGCACAGATTCCCGGCTTGAACCCATCCGCACTGGCGAAGATACTATGTTTTCGCAAGTGCGGCGGCCTTCATCGAAGGCAGGGTTTTCGGCCTCCAGGGGCTCGATCCTCGCCGCGCTGCAGATTGGCGAATTAAGGGGCGGTAGCTCAGTCGGTTAGAGCAGGGCACTCATAATGCCTTGGTCGCGGGTTCAAGTCCTGCCCGCCCTACTTCGCTTTCTCGGCAATAGTGCCTATTTCTAAAGCACCCGATCGCTGGCCAGCGAACACTTACCGGGCTTGTGCACATTGCTACCGCGCAACTGCCAAAAAGTTTTGCTTCCGTTCGCCGAATCCTTACGGCGTCGAATCAAACATCGATCGGCAGGGTGGATTCAATCCGCCCCAGTGCAACGCGCTCCGCACCGACTCGGCCTGTCGCACGGCAGGCAATCTTTTCGATTCGACGAGCGATTGGCACTCAGGTTGCAAGAGGGAATTCTGCGAGGTTCTATCGAGCCCGCACATCCTACCTGCCTTGGATCTCCTTCCAGACCCCCCCTCCTACCAACTTTTTTGGACCCTCTCCCCATGAAGCCTAAGTCCCTCCGATCGGGATTCACCCTGGTCGAATTGTTAGTCGTCATCGCCATCATCGGTATCTTGGTCGGGCTGTTGCTTCCCGCAGTCCAGGCGGCGCGCGAAGCGGCGCGGCGGATGTCGTGTTCGAACAACATGAAACAGATCGGTTTGGCGCTACACAACTACCACGACGTTCACAGAACGTTTCCTGTCGGCGCGTTTTACAACAAACACGGCAGTAATTGGCGGGCCTTGATCCTGCCGTTCATCGAAGAAACCGCAGCTCACGATCAGATCAACTTCGAAACCGGAGGCTTCTGGGCGCACGACGTGGCGACGCAATCCAACAACCCCATTTTCAGTTCGTTGCGGATCGCTGGCTATGTCTGCCCATCGAGTCCCCACGGGGTGACGAATATTGGCGACATCCCGCTTTCCCAACATGCTTCGACGGGAAATACCAGCATGGTCATGGACTACGTTGGCGTCTCGGGAGCGACTCCCGACCTGAACGGCCGGACCTCCGCCTGTACCGCCGACAATATCGTCAGCGGAGGAACGTACTGTAACAACGGAATGATGACGGTCTACTTCAACAAGCGATTCCGCGATTGCACCGATGGCACATCGAACACGCTGATCATCGGTGAACAATCGGGGAACGTAAATGGTAAAGAGGCCAGTGCGAATCCATTGGGCGGCTGGCACGGCTGGGTCAACAACTCCGGCGAACAGATGCTGGAAAACATGAGTCTTTCATCGTTCTCCAGCTTGGCCGCTTATGCGGGTGGAATCACCACGGTTCGTTATTCGCCCAACGCGTTCTGGAAATCGGGGGCTCCATCGAGCGCCAGCAGCCAGTACGAAGTGAACACCATTCTGAACTCGTTTCACCCCGGCGGGATCCACGGTTTGCTGACCGATGGCGCGGTTCGATTTGTCTCCGAGACGGTCGAACTCGACACGATGATCAAGCTGAGCATTCGCGACGATGGCCAGGTGCTGGGCGAGTTCTAATACCCTCGCCGCTTCGATCGCCCGCTATCCGAACCAAAGTGTTCTGCGCTTCCGCTCGCATTTCCACAGTGCGAGCGGACCTTACACCCATCGCCTCCAAAATCCCTCCCGCTCCCAATGCATTCAACTTTCACATCTCGCAGCACCGACACGCGTCATTTCATACTTTCGCTTCTCACGACATTCAGCCTTGTCGTTTCGATCGGTTGCGATCACGAACCGGACTACCTGCATCCTGGAGCCCCGGTTTCGATCACGATCCTATCGTCCGGCACTCCGGTCGCTGGAGGACAGCTCAACCTTTCGGGACAGGGAGGTGGCGCGGCGTTGGACGCCCAGGGGCTCGCAAATCTTGAGCATGTTCCGTACGGGACCTACAAGGTGGTCCTGCTTGCTCCCGAACCAGATCCGGTCCCGCCGGAACCTGGTACCGCGGCAGCTTCCGCCGCCGCAGAGGTCTCGTTCCCGAAAGAGCTTGGCAGCGAAGCGACGACGCCATTGAGCATCACCGTTGCGGAAGGAACCGAGAACACGTTCACGCTGGACATCGCAGAGTAGAGCGGTCCGGTGCCAAGCGGTGCTTGAAGCTTTAGAGTTCAGCCGGAGCGCACTCGCGCGACGGCTGATCTTTTAACTAGGAACTCTGATCAGCCCACGCGAAGCGTTTCTGGGCAGGTTGCGAATGCCGCAGATGCCGAAGATAATGGGTTGGCAAGAGGCAACCACCTCTCCGCCGGCAATCGTTGCTGCGGCGTGCCGATCGTGGCAGCATGGCGTTCCTTGTTTTTCGCTCGCGTTGGATAAGGCTCGCTGATTCGCTAGCCCTCCCGGAGCCTGGTGGATGCCAAGTCGACTTGCGGACATATTTCGCGGATGATTTGGGAACCCTATCGATGGATCGCATCGCTTATTTGAAAAACCTTGTCGTGATGGCGATCGCCGATGGCGCATTGGCTGAACACGAACTGTCGCTGCTGAGCCAACGCTGCGCGGAACTCGGATTCGAAGAGCAGGAATTGTGTGATGCGGTTTCGTACGCTCTCGGGGATGACGCTCAGTTGGAACTGCCGACCGACCCGGCGGATCAGGAAGCTGTCTTGAGCGATCTGATTCGGATGATGGCTGCCGACGGGCAGATGTCCGAATCCGAGAAGCGTTTGTTTGCGTTGGCTGCGGCAAGGATGGACTTTTCAGGCGAGAAGCTCGAACGCCTGATCGACCGCGTCGTCCGCACGAACCACTCCGCCTGAAGCCGGATTCCAAGCAACGTGACAGACCAGGTAAGCGATAGCGTTCAAGCCAAAATCGACGCGAACTGGCGATCGGTTAGCGAGCAGGTTGCCGACGCTTGCCGAGCGGTTGGGCGCAGCCCCGACGAAGTAACGATCGTGGGAGTCACGAAATACGTCGACGTGCCGCTGACCCAGGCTCTGCTGCGCGCCGGATGCCGCGACCTGGGAGAAAATCGCCCGCAAGTCCTTTGGCAAAAAGCCGAAGCGATGTCCGATCCAACGATCCGCTGGCACTTGATCGGCCACCTGCAGCGAAACAAATCGCGGCGGACGATACCGTTGGTCCATCGGCTGCACTCGATCGACACGCTTCGCTTGGCCGAGACGGTCGCACAGCAGAGTGGCGAAGCCGGCCAAACGACCTCCTGCCTGCTGGAAGTCAACGTCTCGGGAGACGAGCAGAAGCACGGTTTTCGCCCGGCGGAGATCGAAAAGATCGTCCCCGATTTGATCGCGCTCCCCAACCTGAAGATCCTCGGCTTGATGGGAATGGCCTCTTTCGACCAACCCAATCACGATCCCGCCATCGATTTTGCAGCGCTCCGCGAGTTGCGAGACCGCCTGACCGTCACAACCGGACTTCCGCTACCAGAACTTTCGATGGGGATGAGCGGCGATTTCCAGGCGGCGATCGCCGAGGGATCGACTTGCGTACGGATCGGAACGCGGCTGTTCGAAGGGGCTCGCTAGAGTCCGCCCCGAGAAATCGCAGTTTTTTGCGGTCTTAAATCACGCGGCCGGGGTTTCACTGGTAATCTTCGCGGTTTCCTCAATGATGCGCCTCGTGTTGCGTCGCCGTGCGGCAAGATTTCAAGTTCGTTGCTACCGCCGGAACCTCCGCGGTTTATACTTACTCTTGAAGGGGCGCGGTATCTTTGCGGTTCGCGCCGCCTCTTGAATCGATCCCACCTTTCCGTTTGGCTGGCGACCTTTGTCAGCGGAGACTCTCCCCTATGAAGCCCCTCGTACAACCTGCCAAAAACCGCCGCGGCGGGATGCTCACCTACCTCTCGATTTTGATCGTGTTGGCCGCTGTGGCGGGCGGCGCTTATTGGTACTTCAAAATTCGGCCCGCTAAGAGCGTCACCACCGGCGAATTGATCACCGATGTTGTCCGCCGCGGTGCGTTTGACCACATCGTGCTCGAACAGGGCGAGATCGAGAGCAGCAAGAACATCGAACTCGAATGCGAAGTCGAGAGTCGCGGTGGTGGCGGCACGGCGATCCTATGGGTAATCGACGAAGGAGCTCGCGTGAAAGCGGGCGACAAGCTGGTCGAACTCGATTCGTCGCAGCTGGAACAGGACCTCAAAACGCAGCGGATCGTGCTGCTTGGGGCCGAAGCGAATGTGACCAATGCGGCGGCACTGCTGAAACAGGCAGAGATCTCGCGGCAAGAGTACCTCGAGGGAACGTTTAAGACCGAAGAGAAAGCGATCCTCAGCGAATTAGCCGTCGCCGAACAGGAGCTCCGCAAAGCGCAATTGGCACTCGCTAGCACCCAGCGACTGGTTGCCAAAGGGCTGGTCAAATCGCTGCAAATGGAAGCCGATCAGTTCGCCGTCGCCAATACGAAAAACCAACTGGAAGCCGCTCAGGGCCGGCTGAAGGTTTTGCAGGAACTGACCAAACAGAAGTTCCTGGTTCAATATGACAGCGACATCGAATCGGCTCGCGCGGTCCTCGAAGCCAACAAGAGCACGCTCAGTGAAGAGCAGGACAAATACGCCGAGATGGAAGACCAGATCAAAGCCTGCGTGATCTATGCCCCCAGCGACGGCGTCGTGGTTCACGCCAACCGCTTCAGCAGCCGCGGTGGCAACGCGGAGTTCGTCGTCGAAGCGGGAGCGACAGTTCGCGAGCGTCAAGCGATCATCCGCTTGCCCGATCCGACGCAGATGCAGGTCAAAGCCAAGATCAATGAATCCCGGATCGCCTTGGTTTCCGAAGGCATGCCGTGCAAGATCAGCGTCTCGTCGCTCAATGGCGTCGAGCTGTTGGGTCAGGTGACGAAGGTCAACCGCTACGCCGAACCGAGCAGCTTTTTCACGTCGTCGATCAAGGAATACGCCTGTTCGATCGCGATCATCGATCCGCCCGAAAGCATCCGAACCGGGATGACCGCCGAGGTGCAGATCTTTGTCCAACAGAAACCCGACGCGCTGCAGATCCCGATCCAAGGCGTTTACGAGCACAGCCAACAAACGTTTGCGTTGGTCCGCAGCCCCGAGGGCAAATTCGAAACTCGGAAGATCGAAGTCGACGCGACCAACGATAAACTGGCTGCGATCGCATCGGGATTGGAAGAAGGGGACGAGATCGTCCTGAACCTGCGTCAGCACTTACACTTGTTAGACGATCTGCCATCGGGATCGACCGATACCAACACCGGATTGGCTGGCTTGATCGAAGGCAAGACCGGCGTCTCGGTCACCAATGGTGCTCCGCCCAGCACGCCTCAACCTGTCGATGGCCCCAGCCCCGCGCGAGCCTCCGCTCCGCCCGGCCGCGAAGGTCCTCGTGGTCCCGGCGGCCCTGGTGGTCCCGGTGCGGGAGGCCCACCTTCGCCGGCGGCGATCGTGAAACGGATCTTCGACGAATCGGACACCGACAAAGACGGTTCGCTTTCGGAAGCGGAGATCGCCAAGATGGAAGACCGCCGTCAATCGATGGCTAAAGCGGCCGACGCCGACAGCGACGGCAAAGTCACCCGGGCCGAATTGACCAGCGCGATGGCTGCTCGCTTCGCCGAATCCAACAACGGCGCGGGGCGATAATCCGATGGTCCGACTGGCGACTTCCATTCGCGAGCTGAAAAAGGAATACGTGCTCAAAAGCGAAACCGTCCGCGCGTTGCGTGGCGTTTCGTTCGACGTGCCCGAGGGTGACTACGTCGCCATCATGGGCCCGTCGGGCAGCGGCAAAAGCACGCTCCTGAACATGCTCGGCTGCCTCGACAAACCCTCCAGCGGGCAACTGCTGTTGGGCGACGACGACATCTCGCGAATGACCGACGACAAACTTGCCGAGGTTCGCAGCCGACGGATCGGATTTGTCTTCCAATCGTACAACCTGATCCAGCAGTTAACCGTCGTCGAAAACATCCAAGTGCCGCTCTATTACCAGGGGCGGTTGGGCCCCAAGGAGCGGCAGCGATGCGTCGAACTGGCCGGGCTTGTTGGATTGCGCGATCGCTTGGACCACCGCCCCACCCAGTTGTCCGGTGGTCAACAGCAACGCGTAGCGATCGCACGCTCGCTGGTCAACGATCCGTATTTCATCCTGGCCGATGAACCGACTGGAAACCTCGATTCGCGGACGACCGCCGAGATCCTGGCGATGTTCGATCAGTTGAACAACGAGGGGCGGACGATCATCCTGGTCACGCACGAAGACGACGTGGCCGAACGGGCTCGCCGCGTCGTTCGCTTGAAGGATGGGCTGCTCTGCAGCGATGTCCAGAACAGCGAAGAGAACCGCGAGAAAGCTCGCCAGGCTTCGCTGGCTGCCGCCGAAGCGGTCCGCGACGAATAAGTGCTCCCGGCGGCGACTGTCCCTGCCGATTCACAACACGAAGCATTGCCAACACCGACGAAACCTGAACATCTATGTTGCTTCTGAGAACCTTCCGATTGGGCGTCAAAAGTTTGATGCTGCACCCGCTCCGCAGCGGTCTGACGATGCTTGGCATCTTGATCGGCGTGGCGGTTGTGATCGCGTTGACGGCGATCAGCAACGGCGCCAGTCGCGTGGTCCAGGAGCAGATCGAGAGCCTTGGTGCCGACACGATTATCGTCCGCACGGTCAAACCGCCAAGCGACGTCTTCGCCGGCCGCAGCGCGGTCCCCTACGGCCTGTCGCGCGATGAACTGGATCTGTTGATCGCCACCGTGCCGACGATTCGCAGCGCTCTGCCGATTCGCGAAATCAAACGCCAATTCATGTATCGGGACCGGTCGATCGATGGCCGCCTAGTCGGCTGCACCCCCGAATATGCCGACGTCACGAAACTGGAACTGCAACCGGGGCCCGAGGGAGCTTCGGGGCAATTCATCACCGATCTGAACAACCTCAAACGCGATAGCGTCTGTGTGCTGGCAGCCAAGGTGGCGGAAAAGCTGTTCCCGTTTGAAAACCCGATCGGCAAGCGGATCTATCTCCCCGAGCACACCGATTTCTATCGCGTCGTCGGCGTGCTGAAGCATCGCACCGCATCGGCGGCGATCGGCGGCTCGCTCGATTCGCAAGACTTCTCCAGCGACGTCTACATCCCGCTGAAGACGCTCGAACAACGGATCGGCGATACGATCGTGACCCGCGGCAGCGGCAGCTTCTCGATGGATATCGTCGAACTCAACCAGATCACGCTGAAGATCGACAAGGTCAGCAACGTCCGGACGACCGCTGCATTTATCGAGGATCTGTTGGGGCCGCGTCATACGGCCCTGAACGACATCTCGGTCGTCTTCCCCTTGGAACTGCTGGAACAAGCCGAGAACATGCGGCTGATGTTTATCGGCATCGGCGTTCTGATCGCCTTCATCTCGCTGTTCGTCGGCGGCATCGGCATCATGAACATCATGTTGGCGAGCGTCACCGAGCGGACTCGGGAGATCGGGATTCGCCGCGCCCTGGGAGCCAAACGGGCCGATATCGTCTGGCAATTTCTCGTCGAAACGATCGTGCTCAGCTTCGTCGGCTCGCTGCTCGGAATTGTCCTGGGGCTGCTGAGTCCCTGGATGTACGACGGCATGCGGCTGTTGGCGACCGAGTTCATCCCCGAGAAGCTCGCAGCGCTTCCCGAGGCGATCCGCGAGGCGAGGCCACAAATTGTCGAGCTTTCGATTCCGATCGCCGTTGTGATCGCGATGGGCGTCGGCATCCTCAGCGGGCTCTATCCGGCGATCCGCGCCGCTCGCATGAATCCGATCGAAGCGTTGCGCCACGAATAGACCGCTCCGCCAACCTGCCTACTTAAAGATCTCCGCCGCGGTCGGCGCGTGAATTGCGACAGTTGCCCCCTCGGTACAATATCGAGACGAAAGGAAGCGTAGGCGGCCAAACTGGCAGAACGTTGGTGCAAATTGCGACAAACTGGTGTCAATTTGATACCACTGGACAGTTTTTACATAGCTTCCGAGCAGAAAACGAACAAGTTACAAAGCCCCAAAGGTGGGTAACCGAAGCGGGCTGAAAAATTTAAGTCCTTTGTTTTCAGACACTTAGTCGAATTTGGACGCTAATTTGTGAACGCTTTTGCTCTGTTTGGCCTCTTATTTCCTAGTAAGGACCTATGACTCGAAGCGTCCTGTAATGTGTGACGTGCTTCACAGCGAAACACGCGTACTCATGGTAGGATTCAATCTGCCAGGCGATTGCCCCAAGATTGATCGAGTTTGAACGATGTACGTTGACAACGAAGTTGTTGTTGCGAAAGCAGAATCTGAACAGAACTCAGTCGCTCTGCTTTTCGTAACATGACTCGACGGAAGGACAAGGAGTCCGGAAGTCGTTGTCCACGTTAACCCGCCTCGGGAAGAGGCGAATCCCGGGCCTAATTTTAGGCAGCAATGACGGAGCGACCCGCCGGGGTCGTAGGGATGCCGTCGCTGTCGGTATACGGGGAATGAGTGATGCACGAAGACTATCGCGATCAAGCTGTCAAAGAACTGCGCGACCACCTGCGTTTTGCGCCTCGCAGCAAAAAGCTGGAGCAGACCGCGCGGGCTGAAAAGCTGTTATCGGAAATTGAAACGAACAAGGAGTATTCGTTTGACTACCTCTGCTTTCGCATCACCGATTACCGCCCCGAGCAACCCTCGCGTCGACTAGTTCACGGCAAAGATGTCCGCCACGACCTGCGTCTGTTCGTCGAAGATGTCTCAGACGCCGCCGACGTTAACGCCGACGAAGCGTCCGAACCGGTTCACACCGTCGACGATCTCAGCAAGATGTTTAACGTCTCGACCAAGACGATTAGCCGTTGGCGCGATCAGGGTCTGGTCAGTCGTCGATTTGTCTTCGAGGGTCGCAAACGCGTCGGCTTTCTGCACAGCAGCGTCGAGCACTTCGTGGCTCGGAACAAGGACCGCGTCAAACGCGGCGAGCGGTTCAGCCAACTGAGCGAAGACGAGAAGGGCGAGATGATCGAACGCGCACGTCAGATGGCGACGCGCGGCACCAGCCTGTCGGAAGTCACTCGCCGCCTATCGGCGCGAATGAGCCGCAGTGCTGAAACGATCCGCTACACCCTGAAGAACTACGATGCCGAGAATCCTCAACTGGCGATCTTCCCGAACCATCGCGGTGCACTAACCGAAGATGACAAGCGGGCGATCTTCCAATTGGCTCGTCGCGGCACCACGGTCCCTCAACTGTGCAAGCGATACGGTCGCACACGCAGCAGCATCCAACGAATCCTTGTCGACATGCGTGCCGCTCGGATCATGGAACTGCCGCTGGACTATATGTTCAACGAGGACTTCGAGAACGCCAAACTGGAACCCGAGATCTTGGGCGAGATGCCTGAACCGGAGAAGGCGCCGCGAAAGCTGCGTGTTCCCGCCGGGCTGCCCCCCTACCTCGCCAGCTTGTACGACGTGCCACTGTTGGATCGCGAGCAGGAATATTACCTGTTCCGCAAGATGAACTACCTCAAGCACAAAGCGAACAAGCTCCGCGAGCAACTGGTTCCGGGCAACGCCAAGGCGTCGCTGATGGACGAGATCGAAGCCCTTTACGAACAAGCGGTGCAGACCAAAAACAAGATCGTTCAATCGAACCTTCGACTCGTCGTTTCGATCGCGAAACGGCACGTTGGATCGACCGACGACTTCTTTGGTCTGGTCAGCGACGGCAATATGTCGTTGATCCGCGCCGTCGAGAAGTTCGATTACGCTCGTGGCAACAAGTTCAGCACGTACGCCAGCTGGTCGATCATGAAGAACTTCGCCCGCACGATTCCGGACGAATTCAAGCACCGCGATCGCTTCCGCACCACCGGTGAGGAACCGTTCCTGGCCGCTCAAGATGAACGCAAAGATCCGATCGCCGAAGAATCGGCACATCAACGTCGCCAACGTCAGGTCAATCGAATCCTGAATCGCTTGGACGACCGCGAACAACGGATCATCAGCGCTCGCTTCGGCTTGGGACGTCGCAACGAACCGCAGACTTTGAAAGAGGTCGGCGAGGAGCTGGGCGTGACGAAGGAGCGGATTCGTCAGATCGAAGCCCGCGCGTTGTCGAAGCTACGCGAAGCGGCAAACGCTGAAAAGATCGAGATCGATATCTAAGTCGCAGCCCTTTCTGCGACCGCCGACCTGCAGCTTGCAGGTCGCGATTGGCTCGGCCCCACGATCCAACGGCTGTTCTCAGCAGCAGCCGTTGGATAGCCGATCGCCCGGCAACTTTCTTCCGGTAAAGCGTTTCAGCTTTCTAGGCGAAGGATAGGGTGAGAAGTTCGAACCGGTACCGGGCGGGCTCCCGTCGCGGGCACTACAGCAACAGGAAAACAAAGCCAGCGGTGGCGAGCCCTTGCAGCGTTGCCGCGTGCAGTTTGCACTCAAACGGACGCATCCGCGGCATCTCTTCGCAGCAACGGCAATCGCCAGCGGCACACTGCGTCGTGCAGGGCGGATCGGCAGCGATTTGATACGGCAGCGTCAGCGTGTTGGCGAAGAAATGGACGGCCGAAACGGCGGTCGTCGCGATACCGCAACCATTGCCGCAGCGTTCGAGATCGGGTTCTTCAAAGTACAAAGGATTGTGGCACGAGCAGATCGGGTATCGATTGGGAGGAGAAAGCGGGCCGAATTCGGCGGTGATCACCGTTTCGCCAGCTGGCAATTGGGCGGCGGCTCGGTTCTCGGGAGCTTTCGCTCCATCGTCAGCCGGTTCCAGACGGATCTGCCCCAACGGCTTCATCAGGCTCGCCAAACGATCGGCGACCGGATCTCGATCGACAGGGCTCGCAGCGGCAGAACCGCCCGACCGCAGTGACTTTCCTGGTTCGTCGGCATTGGCGGGAACCAAATCGATGGCTGCAACTTCAAACAGCCCAACCGCTTCAACTCGGTTGACGGGGTCGGCCGCCGCGAGCTCGGACAGACAGAACTGCGGGACGACATAGACGGCTAAAAGAGCTGCGATCGTGGGAATCTGGTTTCGCATCGTCGTTACTCTAAAGTGGGGATAACCACCAAAACGGATCATCGAACGGAGTGTTGATGGACGGACCTTCAAAGATCATCGGCAGCGACATCCGGCGTCGCTAGCGTTATTGCTACTGTCGATAGGCTCGACATAATCGGCAAACCCAAGCGGGCCCGCGGGTTAAGCGCCCCTGCGGGGGGGAAAGTTGCCTGTTTGTCCTGGGAAAACGCCCGGCCATTCGCGTGCGGCAACTACGATAAGCGGTTATTCTGAACGGTCCGGATACCCGTGCGTTCGTTCAATTCAATGGCCGCTGAAGAGGTACAGGTCGTCGATGCGATTGTTACTAGTCCTGCAAAGGTTGTCCCAAGCGAACGCTTGGGCACGCCAGCTGTTGCGAGCGCGCCGTCCGCTGACCGCGCGGCCGCCGCTGCCGGTGCGGTTGCGTCGCGCAGCCCCCTTAACGGTGGGACGC
Source organism: Rosistilla oblonga (assembly GCF_007751715.1). Classification (NCBI taxonomy): domain Bacteria; kingdom Pseudomonadati; phylum Planctomycetota; class Planctomycetia; order Pirellulales; family Pirellulaceae; genus Rosistilla; species Rosistilla oblonga. The sequence goes on from NZ_CP036292.1 coordinate 6,019,131, forward strand.
CTCGAGAAACGAATCGTCTTGGACGCCAGCGGTGTGCTGTCGGCGATGGGGGAATTGGTGATCACCAGCGATGCTGCCGCCGCCAACGAGACGGTGACGATCGACACCAATACCGATGGCGAACTGCAAATCACCGAGCTGGGCTCCCCGCTGGAGATTGTCGACGAACTGGGAGCACCAGTCACGTCGCTCGCGGGTGTCACTTCGATCGATGTCTCTCTGGGCGAGGGACAGGATCTGTTGGTCGTCGATTTCAGCAACGCACCGCTCGCTTCGGCGATCCCAAACATCAGCTACCACGGCGGGGCGGCGAGCGATCCCAGCGGAGCGCCGACGGATCGCTTGAGCGTGATCGGCGGCGGAACTCAGTCGGCGATCTACGCACTCGACACCCTGCTGCCAGCCGATGGTTCGCTGCAAGTCGGCGATCCGTCGCTGGCAACGACAACGATCGCTTTCGATGGCCTGCAACCGATCGAAATCACCGGCATGGCTTCGACGCTGCTGCAGACCAACGACGCCTCGGGCGGCTCATCGACAATCGAGATCTCGGGTGAGTTTGATCTTGTTGGCGGCGGGACCGATGCAGACCTGAACGTTCACGACGGCGCCGTCCTCTCGGGAACCGGAACCGTTCAAGCGGGTGACCTGACCGCCAACGTGAACCTTCAATCGGGCAGCACTCTGTCGCCAGGCAACAGCCCGGGGATCTTGGCGGTCGCCGATTTGAACTTCGCCGACAACACAACCTTCGACGTCGAGATCGACGACCACGATTCCGCCGATCCGCTGACCACACCGACCGGCGGCGTCGCCGGGATCGATTACGATCAGATGCAGGTTCAAGGTTCGGTGACGGTTGGCACCGGTGTTGTGCTGGATCTCGAAGACTTGGGATCGACCGAAGCGAATCCTCGCGACGTCTATACGATCATCGACAACGATGGCTCCGATGCCATCGTCGGTCGGTTTGTCGACACGTCGAACGTCGTGTTGGAAAACGGCGATACGGTGACCGCCGCGGGAGGCCTTCAGTACCGCATCGACTACAACGGTGGCGACGGCAACGACGTTGTGTTGACCGGAATTCCAACGTCGCGGTCCGAGGTGTTTGTTTCCAACAGCTTCACTCAGACGCCGGGAACGTTGATAGCCGACGTCGACTTCAATACCGACGGCAACCAACCGGGGCTGTACGGAATCGATGCCTTCGGGACGCTTGCCGAAGCGATCGCAAACGTCGATTCGGGCGGAACGGTTTACGTCGACGCGGGGACGTTTGCCCATTCCGGAACACTGCTGATCGATCGATCGGTGACGATCGAAGGCCAAGGCATGAACCAAACGGAGATCCGCAAAGCGGGGGCTCCGGTCGGCATCGATGACGAAGCGATCCGGATCACCGCCGATAACGTCACGCTCCGCGGCATGCAGTTGGGATGGGTCGACTTTCTATCCAACGACGGTCAAGGCAACGTGGTTGTGACGCACGCTGACCACACGACGATCGATCGAGTTCAATTTGGCGAAACGTTGGGTGGCGATCCTTCAAATGACGAAGGCTATCACAGCGCGATCGTCTTCGAAAACGCAGACGATCTGGTCGTCTCCGATTCCAACTTTGCTGCACGTTGGGCATCCGCCGCGATCCGCGACGGAAGTGGCGGCAGCGGCGAACGACTGCTGATCACGGGGAACCAATTCAGCGAAGACCATCTCCACGGCGGAGGCCCGATTTCGATCGGCAACTCGCCGGGAACACCCGGGGCGACGTTCAGCGGCACGATCGCGTTCAACTATTTCGCCAACGGCATCGATCCCACCGACACTCCCATCGCGGGCGACCAGTACAGCACCGTCGCGATTGCCGATCGCGTCGTCGGCGTCGATGGCTTGACGATTTCGCACAACACATTCTACTGGCACGACGCCAGCCTGCCCGCCGAAAGCGTTGGCGTCTCGATCGATCCGGCGCTCCCTGGCGCCGACCGGATTTCGATCCAAGACAACATCTTCGACGGCTTTGCATCGGGCGACGCGGCGGCGGTCCAGAGCAGCGGCGTGATCACGCCGGTCGATGCGGTTGTGACCAACAACGTATTCTTCGGAAACGACATCGATTCGAACCAACCGCTGGACGCATCAAATCGGACGGGCGCGGATGCCGATCCGTTCTTTGGCGGAGAACAGGTCGGATTTGCCGGATCGACGCTAGCCGACTTCTTCGCCCTGCGGTACGGTTCATCGGCAGCTTACCAATCGACTCAATTTCAAGCCGACATCGCGACCGCAACTCCACACATCGGAGCCAATCAAGGCGATCCCACGCCGGTTGGCACCGAAGACATATTGATCGCGGGAACCGACCAGAACGACTTTTTGTTGGTCACGTTCGATGGCGGCGGATCGGGAACGTTTGTATTGACAACCGGTATCGGCACGGCCATTGAAACCACGCTTGGCCCCGTCGTCTTCAGCGACATCACCTCGCTGACCTTCAACAGCTACGGCGGTGACGACGTCTTGAAGATCGTTCAACCCGACGGCGGCAGCATTGACGTCAGCGGTGGGATCTTCTTTAACGCGGGTTCGCAAACGCTCGACGGCGACGCTCTGATTCTCGAATCCGGACCGGCACAGACGACGATCGACAGCGTGCACTACTTCTTCGCAGACGAAGGAATCGCAGGGCATGTCGGTTCGATCGCGATCACCGACGCCAGCCACAACGGCGGACTCGGTGGTACGACCACGATCCACTACGACGGGCTGGAACCGATCTACGACAGTCTGAACGTCGACTATCGCAGCTTCACTTTCAACTCCACTGCAGCCATCGAAACGATCACGTTGTCCAGCCCCGGCGATTCGGCAGATCCGATGCTGCCGCCGCTAGACAATAAGATCGGTTCCGAATTCGGTGGCGTTCCGCTCAGCGAAGTTGTCCATTTCAACAACCCCAACGTCTCGATGACGATCAACGGTGGCGACGGCGACCAAACGATCAACATCGATTCGCTGGATGCCGATTACCGCGCAGCGCTAACGATCAACGGCGACGATGGCGCCGCGGACGTCGTCAACTTCAATAGCTCGCTGGGCGCGTTGTTGCTGGGATCGGGAAGCGTCACTGGCACCCTAACGGTTACCGCCGAAACAATCGCCATCCACGACGGTGTCAGCATCGACACCAGCGGTGGCGACACCGATGGCGATGTCGCATTCGACGCTATCGCGGGCATCACGATGCACGACACGTCGACGCTCGCCGTGGGAACTGCTGATGTTCGCATGAGCGCCCAAGGAGACATTGCGATCAGCCGAATCGTGTCGGCGGAAACCGCCGCGATCACCACAACCGACGGGCGGATCGTCGACAATCGCAGCTCCGACGAAGCCGCCAACATTACAGCGACATCGACCGCGCTGCGATCCGCAACGGGAATCGGCTCGGGAACCGCTGCCGACGACGCGGATCTCGATCTCGATGTTTCCAACCTCGCCGCTGTTACCAACGCGGGCGATATTCATCTTCAAAATGCCAAAGAGCTAACCGTCACGACAGTCGACGGATTGTCGGGGATTGCGATTATCGATCCCTTGAACAACAACGCGTCAGGAACCATCACAATCCGCACCGCTGGGGCATTTCAAGTCGCGGTGGGCAATGGAATCCTCAACAGCGATGGCGGCGATATCACTCTGGCCGCCGAAGGAAATACGGTCGACAGCGACCTCTCTATCGCTGCCGCGGTTACCGCGTCGGGCGGTTCGGGAAACATTCACCTGCTGGCTGGCGATTCGATCGCGGTGGCGGCCGTTGCGGTTACAGCGACTCAGGCCGGCGCGATCCTGTTGAGTTCGGGGACCGATTTCAATAACGGCAGCCCGCAGGTCGGCAGCGTTGCGGGACAGATCGCATTGACCAACGCCGCCCGCGTACAGTCCGATGCCGGACACATCTCTCTGCTCTCCGCCGATTCGATCGGTTTGGGAATCGACGTCCAGGTGCAGACATCCGGCTCGGGAACGATCGATCTCTATTCGACCGGCGGCGCGATCGCGATGGATACGACCGCGATTCTGCAATCGACCGATGGCGACATTCGAGTTTCCGCTCACGGCGACTTCACGATCGGCGATATCGTTGCCTCGGCTGCCACTGTTTCACTGACCAGCGCCACAGGATCGATCCTCGACGCCGACGCCAACGACTCGGATCTCGATGTCGTCGCGCAACGTCTGCGATTCGATGCCGCTGTCGGCTTCGGCGAACTGGGCGTATCCTCCAATGCCATCGAAACAAGTGTCGACGTCGTCAGCGGCCGATCCACCAGCGGCGGGATCCATCTGGTCGAGAGCGATGGAGTGACGGTGGGCGATGTCGACGCGACCGTCTACCGCGTTTCGGCAACGACAGTCCCCACCGCAATCGTCGATGGCTCGGAAAGCGACCTGGTGACAATTGGCGGAAACGGCAGCATCATCCTGCGCTCGCTCGCCGGCGATATCACGCTGACAGATGGGACCGCCGCGGCAGACGGCAATGCTGTCGTTGCCGATGGCAGTGGTAACGTCTTGATTGCAGCCGAAGGCATCGACGCCGATATCGTCGTCGACGCGGACGTTCGTTCGACCTCAGGCAATCTCAGCTTGATCGCCGCCAGCGACCTAAAGCTGAACGCAGATGTCGATGTTCAAACGGGAACCGATGGCACCATCGACGTCGAAGCTTCGGCGGGATTACTGACGATGGACGCAACCGCGACGCTGCAGTCGGTTGCGGGCGACATTCGAGGAGTGGCAAACAACGACCTTACGATCGGCGACATCTTCGCCACCGATGCCAACGTTTCACTGACCGCTCGCACCGGATCGATCCTCGACGCCGATCCCAATGACGCCGACGTCGACGTCACAGCACAAGGCCTTCGCCTGAACGCGGCTGGCGGAATCGGTATTTTGGGCGTCGGCAGCAACGCAATCGAAACAAGCGTCGACGTCGTCACAGCTCGCTCGGCCGCTGGCGGTATCAACTTGTTGGAATCCAACGGAATCACCGTCGGCGACGTCGCGACCAGCGTGAACCGCGTCACCTCCGACGCGTCCCTCGTCGACCTCATCGACACAGCACAAAGCGACCTGGTAACGACATCCGATGATGGCAGCATCGTCTTGCGGGCTCTCGCCGGCGACATACTGTTGACCGATGGCACCGCAACAGCTGACGGCAACGCAGTCGTCGCCAATGGAAGCGGCAATGTCTTAATTGCAGCGGAAGGACTGGTAGCCGATATCGTTGTCGACGCAGACATTCGTTCGACTGCAGGCAACCTCAGTTTGATCGCCGCCGGCGACCTGCAGCTGAACGCAGATGTCGATGTTCAAACGGGAACCGATGGCACCATCGACGTCGAAGCTTCGGCGGGATTGCTGACGATGGATGCGACCGCAACGTTGCAGTCGGTCGCTGGCGATATTCGCGGACTCGCGAACAACGACTTGACGATCGGCGACATCTTCGCCACCAATGCCAACGTTTCGCTGACCGCTCGCAACGGATCGATCCTCGACGCGGATCCCAATGACGCCGACATCGACGTCACCGCAGAAGGCCTTCGCCTGAACGCGGGTGAAGGAATCGGAACTTTGGGCGTCAGCAGCAACGCGATCGAAACAAGCGTCGACGTCGTCACGGCTCGCGCGGCCGCTGGCGGAATCAACTTATTGGAATCCAACGGAGTCACCGTCGGCGATGTCGCTAGCACCGTCAACCGCGTCATCGCCGACGCGTCCGCCGTAGAACTCATCGACACAGCACAAAGCGACCTGGTGACGACATCCGATGATGGCAGCATCGTCCTGCGGTCGCTCGCCGGCGATATCACGCTGACTGATGGTACCGCCGCAGCAGACGGCGATGCGGTCGTCGCCGATGGTGTGGGCAACGTCTTACTGCAGACGATTGCAACGACTGCAGACATCATCATCGACGGTGATGTCCGCAGCCAGAGCGGGCACATTTCGGTTGCCGCTGCGGACGACATCCTTCAAAACGCAGATCTCGTAACAGCAGGTACAGGGACGCTTTCCTTGGTTGCATCCAATGCCAACAACGATGGCGTG